>NZ_MRCC01000003.1 GCF_001904655.1 Chroogloeocystis siderophila 5.2 s.c.1
GTTCATCCTTTTTTTCTAGCGCACCAACGCTTTTTTCTCAACTGCGTAACTCCTGCTCAGATAATCTAGCACCAGTAAGAAACAGGAACTTCACAAAGGGAGTGTAGTGCGGTGCTAGCTGTTCAAAGCCTTGAGAGATAGCTAATATCTCTGTGACTGTAAAAGGTTTGATTCTAGTCACTGGGGACTTCTTAAGCTTGATATTTAGATAGGGGTTAGCATCCACCAAACCTTGGGATATTGCCCAGTTGTAGCAGGCTCTGAGCATAGATAGCCTGTCCTTGATGGTTCTAGGTGCTAACTTAGAATCAGTTAGACTCAGTGGCTCTGTAAGGCTAGGGTTAACCTTGGCTATCATGGTTCTGACAGCCTTGTAGTGATTGGCTCTAGTTGCAGGTGATAAGTCCAAACTAGACACCCAAGCATCCCATAACTCTAACAACCTACTGGGCTTAGGCTTGTTTTGCTTTGGAGCTAGCCTATATTTGTCCAAGCTGGAATCAAAACAACCAGCTAAGATGTCAATCTGTATCTTATTAGCGATCGCCTTGGCTGTATTCAGATCTCTTTTATTGTTGTAGGTTCCTCCAGGTATTGGATTAAAGCTAAACCGCTTGCCTGAGAAACTGAACTTCAGTTGGATAGAGCCACAGTGATCTATAGGTTTGATTTCCCTCATGTCCCAAAGCTGTCCCAAATATGGTGGGTTAGCCTTGGAAACCTATAGCTCAGCTGGTAGAGCGCTGCGATCGCACCGCAGAGGTCAGGGATTCGAGTTCCCTATTCTCCATACTTTTCTTGTCTTAAGTTTCCTCTAGGCGATCAAAGCTTGCCATAATCGCCGAATCTATACCAATGTCACTATTACGCATAATTACATCTTAAAAGTTCGCTTTGCTCAAGTTAGCTCCTGTAAAGTCAACTTCGTTAAGCATAGCGCCGGTAAAATTAGCCTTACTTAAGTTCGCGCCGGTAAAATTAGCTTGGCTTAGGTCAGCGCCGGTAAAATTAGCTTTACTAAGATTCGTCCACCGGAAGTCAGCCTTGAAAAGATTTGCTCCACTGAGGTTTGCACCGAAAAGATAAGCACCAGTGAGATGCGCTTCAGTGAGATTTACTTGCACAAGCTCAGCCATATACAAATGAGCGCCAATTAACTCAGCTTCGTGAAGGTTGGCATGACTCAAGTTTGCATGATTCAAATTAGCTGCCATCAAGTTAGCATAACTGAAATTCGCTCGTCTTAAGTCCGCTGCACTGAGGTCTGCCTCTCTTAGGTTAGCTTTGCGTAACTCAGTTGCAATTAAGTTAGCGTGACTCAAGTCAACTCGCCTTACGTCTGCGCCTTTGAGGTCGGCTCCAATCAGATTAGCGTAACTTAAATCTGCTCCTGCAAGTTGAGCTTCCCTTAACTGAGCATCGACAAGTTCGACTTGTTGAAGATTAGCGTCAATAAGTTCAGATTTGTTTAAATTAGCTGCACTTAAATTAGCTTGAGTAAGGTTAGCTGCAATGAGTTTAGTTTTGCTGAGATCTGCCCTGCGGAGGTTAACTGCAACTAAATTAGCACCTCTAAAATTAGCTTCACTCAAATCAGCTTCGCTCAGATCTGGTTTAATTTGGATGTTTTTCTTCCTCCACTCAAGCCACTTTACTGCACCCTGCTGTAGTAATGCAAGATGCTCCATATTCGCCATCCAAAATCTCCTTCAATCAAGCAGCACCAATTTTCAACTTTAACTTATGACTACACTATTCCTTACGCCCCATTGCAGGGTTTTCACGTCCCACAACGTTTTCAATTGCTGCTAATGCAGCACTCGAACCTGCTAAAATGTCTCGTTCTTCTCCACCTAAATAGAGGCGTCCAAAGCTGCCAACTGCCTGAATTTCTAAAATGTTAATTAAAGCTGCTTTCTCGGCTTCATTCGCGGCTAAAGCAGCATAAGCCGCTGGCTGAACTTCCATCACATAAAGCGTTTGTCCTGCTAAAATCATTTGTCCTCTACGCGTGCGATTGATTAATTGTGTATGATGCGCGTCAATATTGCGAATAATTTGGCTGGAAATAACGTATGGTTTGAGACGTTCGCGCTCGCGGACACCTAATGTCTCTAAAATTGCCTTACCCGCAGTCCGCGTATCGCCTTGGTTACTTGAATGAACTTCCAGAAGTCCGTAGAGGCGTTCGACAACTTGCACTCCTGGGCGTACAGAAGTTGATTTTAGGGCAATGTCCATAATTCGGTTAATTTCTATACCTGGCGAGATTTCAATCCACAGTGAAGCATCGCCTGGCAAAGGCAAGAAACCTAACGCTACTGTCCCCATATAAGCTGCGTGCTGAGGCTGCAACCTGTCTAGAAATACATAACTGCGTAATTCTATACCCAAGGTTTAAATCTCCGTCATCTTAGAATTTTGCAAGTGCAACATCTGAGTTTACACTTTGTGCTTCTGAAATCTGAAGTGCATTTGCTCACGCCTAACGCTAGCTTGATACAGTTAGATACTTACACGATATGCGTCATTGATACAAAAAAAAGGCTCAAGCAATTTGCCTAAGCCTCTTACATCATATTAGTTCGTAAGGGCGATCGCCCTTACGCTAACGCACTAGTCTCGCGTGTTTAGTAGCGAGCCGAGTAATTACCATTTCGACGATTACCACCACCACTAAATGAAGTGCGATTTTCTCTTGGTTTCGCCTTGTTGACTCGCAAGGTTCGTCCCATCCATTCTGCGCCGTCAAGCGCATCAATGGCTAAGTCTTCCTCTGACTCTGTATCCATTTCTACGAAGCCGAAGCCACGCACCCGACCAGTTTCACGGTCAGTGGGTAGTTGAACGCGTTTTACAGAACCATATTCTGCAAAAACCGCGCTGAGGTCTTCTTGTGTAACCTCGTAGGATAAGTTACCTACATAAACTGACATACCTTGTCTCCTAAATCAGAAAGTTGTAGAGTTCTAGATTTCGGAGAGAAGCCTGTCAAAACTAAAAGGAAAAAGCCCATCAATTCTAAAAACAAACGCTGCAACCGAACTGTACTCTTATACTTCTCTATATTAGCATATGACTTTTATTTTTTTACTGCACGTATCGCAAAAATGCATTATTAAAAAATACTTAAACACGACAGTATTTTTATATAGTTATTGAGTGTTTTAATACTGAGCGATCGCGCTACAAAAATAATGACACTTTTAGCGAATGGCTGGATAGCGAAACGGTATCACTTCTTGTAGCAAGCAAGCCGAGTTGCTCACACCACTAATCGTGAGTGTTGGATGAGAAAGACCACTGATATGGAGATCGCCAATGTTGCGAACTGGACTATCGGCGCTGATAGCACTCAGTTTAGGGCTAATACTCGTGTGTGTCACTTCAATGTCACAATAGCAACCGCACCGCGATCGCCAAAAAATATCATTTTCTACGAGTTCGCTTCCACCTAACCAAGCTGAATTTGTGCAAGTTCCTCATTGATTAACTGCTGCGAGTGGCGAATGGTATATGTCAAATCGCATTCAGAGCTAAGCATAAAGCAACTAGGAGGACTATAAACTTTTATATCAACTTTGACAAGAATGCTAGCACAGCACGCGCTGACAGTGCATTATCGACAACGATCACGATTCAACTTCTAGCAGGAAAGATTGAAATAAACACCAAGCCAAATCTTTTTGTGAAATTTCACTAACAGGGAGCGGCCAAACAATATTAAATGTTGGGTCATCATAGCGCAGACCGCGCTCATAGTGTGAAGAATAAAACCCGCTCACCTGATACACTACCTCAGTATTATCCACAAGCGTTTGATAGCCGTGCGCGCACATTGCTGGTATGTACAAAGCCCGATGATTTTCAGCGGTTAGTTCTACACCGATGTGTTTAAGAAAGGTTGGAGAATCAGGACGCATATCGATGATAACGTTGTAAATTGTGCCTTGAGTACAGCGAACTAACTGTGCTACGCGGACTGGGGCAACTTGATAGTGCATTCCTCGCAGCGTTCCTTTTTTATAGTTGAAAGCTAAATTACATTGTGCAACAACTGGTTTAAGACCATGCGCCGCAAATTCACGCGCACAGAAGGTTTGAGCAAAAAAACCTCGATTGTCTTGCTGCTGCTCTAAGTCAATAATAAATGCATTTTTGAGTTTCGTTTTTGTAAATTTCATCACTGTCTCCAGAAGAAATCTCGCTCGATTTACTGAGTGTGAATGAGATATTTAGCTGTTTTAAGCGCGTGTATCCTCAAAACACAAAGTTTCTCCAGATAGTTTGAGTAAATATAAATAGTTTCTGCGCGCCATTTAGCACACTCAATTCACATTAAAATTCGCGTAGAAACTCATGAATTTTGCCAAAGCAACGCGATAACTTTGTTATTTGCCCCGTTACTCCCAAAATTCAACCAATATTCCCACTATTCAGAGAGACTCTTGGCAATCGTCTTTACTTCGACAATTATTAGTGGTGTCTCCAACTTGAAAGATTTGATTGTGAATCACGCGGTTGTTCGACTGTACAAGCGATTACTTGATAAATATTGAGTACATGAACTAACTAACGCCAGGGGATGCTATCCTCACCACCTTAATTTTTTTCTATGCCGACCAAGCTGCGTTGTTTAAAATGATACCAAAACATACTTGAGGAGAAGCGCCACGACTATCACAATTTGAAAGATGCTCAACTACCCTCACCACAAAGCTTTCTAACTTCTTAGTTAGCCGTAAGTTTCGGCATGGATAACACTGCTCTTCTTGCTTGATAAGCATAACATCAAAACATTTTCTTTTTTCATATCTATAATCCATTTGTTGATATATTACTGATGACTTCGCGTTTTGCAAAAGAAAAATAATTAAATGCCATACATTATTTATTCTCCTTTGATGTATTTTCCCAAAAGTATAGATTGCGTTTTGATTCTTTAGGTATTTGAGACGTGAATCTCAATAAACTCATAATAAATACAGAAAGCAAAAATGAGCTAATAAAAGCAGTAATAAACCCAACCATAAATCCTGTTAAAAACATGAAAGGTAGCCTACAAGATTCAAAAGAAAGGTATTTCGAACGCTTAACTTGTAAAATTGTAATCTTTTATTTTCAAATCTTCTGAGGAAAACTATTTTTTTAAATGCTATAAATGTTTTTTATCTCGTAATGTATCCATAATTTATCAGAAGTCAGTATGTTGATAAACAGATAACTTCTGCGTTAGTAGTACTCTTAAAGATTGCATTTTAACAAAAATCATTGTTTGTATACTATTTAAAAAACAAAAACTTGTCGATACAGATAAGTTTAGGATCTGTTCAGTCCACATAATGTATTATGAAAAAAGCAGAGTAAAACGACCTTAACTAATACCATATCACTTTAAATTTACTACAAATAGCAGCAGAGGGGGAGAGGAGAAATGATTTGTAGTTTTTATTTAGTGAAATAGTATAATTCGAAAGGTTTAATAATTGCGTCATATCTTCAACTAGAAGAGATAGAACGCAAAGTCGTTCACTATCAGGTATTTTGCTACTAGCAAAGCGAAGCAGTTGCTGCTGTAATAGGGTATACCTGTAACTGTTTATCGCTTTACTTATTTATTTTACTTGCAAATGGAGTAGTGAAGCTAATTATTAATCATTAACTGGAATTTGTATGTACTTAACGCTGCGGTCCAGTTTTTCTATAAAATTATTATAGTATTGCTGAAATTGACTTTTAATGATATCTGCATAAACAATAAGCTTTCATTCAGAATGAGACAACAGGCTTTGTTCTAGAAAGTTGTCAAGCTTTTCTCCTTCTGCCTTATTAGCAAGCTACTTTTTATACGCACTTTTACAGAGGATATAAATATTACCATTTAGAGTCTCTGTTGATTATACTGGCAGGTAACGCGCCGAATTGAGCCATGAGTATAGTAAACGACTGCACAACATCTTTTAATTAACTAGATGGTTTGATAGCGCGTTAGTTCGCCAGAATCTCGCGTTTGATGATAGCGTCTTTCTTATTCTGCCAAGCTTAGGTAGGCTTTGATAATTAAACGTTTTGGAATGAAACTTAGTAATTGCGTTTTTTACCTAAAACAGAGTGCGCCAGGGTAATACTTCAATCCCCAGTACTACTTCAAACATCATTGTGCTGTTGAGCGTGAAAACTTGTCGATATGGATTTATGGAGGAATAGAGTATTAGCTGCGATCGCCTTGTAATAAAAGAAAGGTAGAGGGCTTTTATATTGAAAACAAGAATTCTTCCCTCTGCCAAAAAGGAATACAAGCCCCTAGTACTCACAAGCAAAAAATAAATCTGCCTTCTACCTCTGTAATTCTGCTTCCATAACTCGCAAAATGTATCGCGTACTGTATCTTTGTTTCTGTATTAAACTTAAATTCAGCAACACTGGCTAAAAAGTACGGTTAGCTTCAAAACTATGGCAGGTAAACTAACTACGCACGTTCTAGATACAGCGCACGGTTGTCCGGCTATTAATATGGTCGTTGAGCTATGGCTGATAGATGCTCAATCTGGACAAAAAACACTACTGAAAACTATCACGACAAACAATGACGGTCGCACTGATGCACCTTTGCTATTTGATGAAGAACTCAAAGTTGGTGTGTATGAATTAGTTTTCGTCGTGCATGATTATTTTGCACAAAAGTTAGATAATTTGCCTAATCCGCCTTTTCTTAATCGTATCCCGCTGCAGTTTGGTATTGCTGACACTACAGTACATTATCACGTTCCTTTATTAGTGTCTCCCTGGTCATACAGTACCTATCGCGGTAGCTAGTATCACTTTGTTGTGGTTGTCCAACGGTAAATGAACGCAATTTATAAAAAATAAACGTTGGTAAGAAGTAAGTATCTATTACTGGTCAAAATAAAAATATTAATTATCAATCGGTTGGCTTATACCTTCAGTTAGCCCTTTTAACAGGCACTTGCGCGATACAGTTTTACAAAAGAGTAGTGAGTTTTGTTATTTTAAATACAAAAAACTAGATAAACATAGTTATACCTTATGTCATGTACTGTCATTGCAGTATACAGAATACATTGATGTCTTAACGTGTTAGGTAGTAATTATTATTTAGCTACTAAAAATTCTACATCTTAGACAAAAATATCAATAGTATCTTCCATACTCGCGTTTACAGCTTTAAAAACTCATAAATTTACAACGCTCGAAAATGTTAATTATGAGCTTAAGTTCACAAATCCAATTTAAGTTGGAATAATGTTTGCCACAGTATAAATAATTACTATCACTTAGCGCACTAGAATAAAACTTGACTATTGATTTTGTTTTAATACAGTCTTAATTTAAAATGACAAACATTAAAATCACCTCTGAAGAACGTGTTGATGTCAAGCCAGCGAGTGGGTTAATTTATGGTTTAAACGACAGACCTCCATTTGTAGAAGCTGCGCTAGCAGCAGCACAGCACGTACTAGCGATATTTGTCGGTATCATTACACCACCACTTTTGATTAGTAATGCGTTGCAGTTATCGCCAGTAGATACAGCATACATTGTGAGTATGTCACTGTTTATCTCAGGCGTTGCAACGTTTATTCAGGCAAAAAAAATAGGACCAATTGGTTCAGGTTTATTAAGTATTCAAGGAACAAGCTTTTCGTTTTTAGGACCCATCATTGCAGCAGGAACCGCAGTCATTGAAGCTGGGGGTACGCCTGAAAGTGCGTTAAGTCTCATCTTCGGTTTATGCTTCTTTGGTTCATTTATCGAAATTTTCTTGAGTCGTTTTCTGCATTTGGTAAGGAAGATTATTACCCCGCTGGTTACAGGTACAATCGTCAGCATCATTGGCTTGACGCTGATTAAAACAGCCATCATTAGTATCGGTGGAGGAGTTGTTGCGCAGCGAAATAATACTTTCGGTAGTCCTCAAAGTTTAGGAGTTGCAGCGTTAGTCCTCATCACAATTATTGTCCTCAATATCAGCAAAAATCCAATCTTGCGGATGAGTTCTGTTGTGATAGGACTAATTATCGGCTACGTTGTGGCTAGTTTTTTGGGAATGGTCAACTTTAGTGGTTTGCAAGGACTACCTGTGATTGCAGCGCCTATTCCATTTCGGTACGGACTGAGTTTCAACTTTGCCGCATTTATTCCGTTTATTCTGCTTTATCTGATCACAACGATTGAATCAATTGGCGATTTGACAGCAACATCAGCAGTATCAGGTGAACCGATTAAAGGTAGCGTTTATATTCGGAGAATCAAAGGTGGAGTGTTAGGAGATGGCATTAATTCTTTAATTGCTGCTGTCTTTAATACATTTCCAAATACGACATTTAGTCAAAATAACGGCGTAATTCAAATCACTGGGGTTGGTAGCCGTTATATCGGTTATTTTATTGCGGTTATTCTTGCCTTATTAGGTTTATTTCCTATTGTTGGCGGCATTTTCCGCAGCCTACCGCAGTCTGTTCTCGGTGGCGCTACACTCATTATGTTTGGCTCGATTGTTGTCGCTGGTATTAATATTCTTTCGTCAGTTCAACTTGATCGCCGTGCGTTAATCGTTGTCGGAACATCGCTGGCAATTGGGTTAGGTGTGACGTATGTTCCTGAAATCCTTGATGCAACGCCAACACTCGTGAAAAGTCTTTTTTCTTCAGGAATCTCAGCCGGTGGACTAACAGCAATTGTTTTAAACTGGATACTTCCACAAGAACTGAGCGAAAGTAGCCTAGAAGAAGACGAGATGAGTTCTGAGGACTTAGCTTCCGAAGCTTAGGACAAAATTGCTAAAGAAATTACGAGAACCCATTATCAGCGGAGGCAAACACAATGTATAACCTCAAGGTTGTGGTTATCGGTGCAGGAATCGGCGGTTTAACCACAGGAATCTCGCTACGTCAAGCCGGATTCGAGGTAGAAATTTATGATCGCGTCAAAGAATTACGCCCAGCAGGTGCGGGAATATCGCTGTGGTCAAACGGTGTAAAAGTCCTCAATTGCCTTGGTTTAGGTGAGAAAATGGCGCAAATCGGCGGACAGATGGATCGAATGCAGTATCTGACTAAAACTGGTGAATTACTCAATGATATCGATTTGCAGCCCTTGGTTGAAGAAGTCGGACAACGTCCTTATCCTGTAGCGCGCACAGATTTGCAACAAATGCTACTCGATGCTTATCCAGGTGAGGTCAACCTCAATCATAAATGTATTGGGGTAGAAGAGGATGCGCAAGGAGTCACCGCCATTTTTGAAAATGGACACCGTGCTATAGGTGATTTACTCGTTGCTGCTGATGGAATTCATTCAATTTTGCGGCGCTATGTGTTAAATGAAGAAGTGCAACCAAAATACGGCACTTATGTTAACTGGAACGGCTTAGTACCTGCGAGTGAAGATTTAGCACCAAAGAATAGTTGGGCGATTTATGTAGGAGATCACAAGCGCGTGTCGATGATGCCAGTAGCACGCGATCGCTTCTATTTCTTTTTTGACGTACCCCTACCTAAAGGAACACCTGTCAACCCAGATTACCGTGCAGATCTCGCGGAACACTTTCAAGGATGGGCGCAACCAGTCCAATTGCTGATTGAGCGTTTAGAGCCGTCTCAAACCAACCGTGTTGAAATTCACGACGTAGGACCTATAAATAAAATGGTACGCGGTAGAGTGGCTTTATTAGGAGATTCTGCCCACGCAACCTGTCCCGATTTGGGGCAAGGTGGTTGTCAAGCAATGGAAGATGGACTTGTTTTAACGCAATATCTACTCACAACTAATTTGGGCGTAGAATACGCCTTGCAGCGTTATGAAGCCGAACGCAAAGAGCGAACAGGTGCTGTTGTTCAAAAGGCACGCCGACGAGCAGAAATGATTCATGGTGTCGATCCAGACATTACGCAGAAGTGGTATCGACAACTCGCCCAAGAAGATCCCACCGATGTCACAAGCGCGATTTCTAAAGTTATTTTGGCAGGACCATTACATTAGTATCTTGCCTGAGTGCGAGTCGCGAATGACTTCGTCACTAGAAGAACCCTATCTACAGAGAGTGTGCAGAGGCATCCTTTGTATGAGTAGCCGCGACTTCAGTCACAAGGGCATCTACGAGGCATTCTATACAATTTTTGCAGATTCGGTAACAGATCTTATATTACTGTTATCTGGTTGCGAACGAGAGTAATAGAAAATCCCTAAACCTAGTAAACCAGCTATGATAGCAATCAACAGTATTAGTTTGAGATTGACGCTAGGTCTACTAACTGAAGTTGACATGACAGCTGCGTTACTCTCACTATGTTGAATAGACTGCGGCGACTCTTGCTGCGGTGAAAAATTCGCAGATATCAATCCTGGCGTGCTTACAGTTGCAGTATTCAACTGGGGCGATGGTGCCATTGACGATTTTTCAGCAGACTGCGCTCCTTCGAGCATCATTTCCGCAAGCACTCCATATGCATCCGCCCATGCTTGCTTAACTTCTGGTGTCCAGTCCTTGCCTAAGTACGATTCAAAAGTTTTCAACAATGCTGCACCCACCATTGGATAGTGTTGCTGTAGTGTGCCATAGCTGACGTGTCTTGCACCTAGGTTTTGCAGCGTTATTTTCAAAAGTTCAGGATTACGCAGATTGCTAACGACTAATATTAAAGACATGATCAGCTTTTGATGCTGCTGATCCATATCAGTTTTGGCAAATAAAGGCTGAAGTTGAGGATAGTCGGTTAGCAAATTATTGTAAAAGCTAGCAGCAAACTCATTAGCATAAGGTTTAACACGCTCAAAACTTTGTTCTAGAACTTCAACCTGAAGCGCCATATTTGATTACCAGAGTTATGTAATGTTTAAAAAATCAATATGTTCTTAATCACACAACTTGGTTAAATCTGAATTTCCTTTATTTCTAGATACCAAGCTGCATATTTTATTAATACCTTGAAGCTAGCTTGATAACATCCTAAATTTTACGGATAAATTGCTAGGAAGTTCCTACAACTCAATAGCAAAACGATACCCCACGCATTCTGTTACGACGAAAGTAGGGCAAGGTAGCGCTAGAGACAAACAACAAAGAGTATTTTCTGTTGAGCGACTAGCAATCAATGATAATTATGTAAAAGCTTCTACATCGCTTTATGTAATGTGTACGAAGATCGTGTCAAAGTTCAAAATGTTTTCAAATGCATGTTTTTGATTAAGCGACTGCTGCAACGGCTTCTTGCCCGTGTCGGCGGAGTAACTCCATTAATTCGTCGCGGTAATCGTGGAAAATTGAGTGACGTTTTACTGTATGGGTGCGATGCGGTAAGTTGATGACCATCTCTTTGCGCACAGTACCAGGGCGCGCACCTAACGCATAAATGCGGTTCGAGAGAAAGACAGCTTCTTCAACATCGTGGGTGATCATAAAAATTGTAATGTTAGTACGCTGCCAGAGATCGAGCATGAATTCGTGCATCGATTCTTTGGTGTGAACATCCAACGCGCCGAAAGGCTCATCCATTAATAAAACATCAGGTTCTGAGGCTAGCGCCCGCGCAATCGCCACTCGCTGCTTCATCCCGCCTGATAGTTCTTTTGGTAAAGATCTCGCAAATCGTGTCAGTCCAACCACATTCAGATAGTAACTCGCTTGTTCGCGTCGTTCTTTCTTCGGTACGCCTTGCAGTTTTAACCCAAACTCCGTATTCTCCTGCACGTTCATCCAAGGGTAAAGCGTATAGTGCTGAAACACCATACCGCGATCAGGGCCTGGTGATGTGATGCGCTTGCCATCAATTCTGACTTCTCCAGTGGTAGGAGTATCAAGTCCTGCAATTTGTCGCAACAGAGTAGATTTGCCTGAACCTGATGCACCAACTGCACAGATAAACTCGCCCTGCTCAATCATCATATTGATATCTTTGAGGACAACTAAGTTTCCTTCTTTGGTTGCAAAGTGCTTACTCAGATTATGGATTTCCAAAAACATAAATTAAATCTCCCTGTTGTCGTTTTTAGATGGCAATGTAACTAGCGTTTTTGACTTGCCCATTTACACGAAACTCTTAATAAATACTGAAAGAGTAAGTCGAATGCTAATCCGATAATTCCGATGACAATTAATCCAACAAAGATTTCATCGGTTCGCAAAAATCGACCAGCTACACTGATTCGCCGCCCCAAACCTTCATTTGCTGCAATAAGTTCCGAGACGATGACAAGTTGCCATGCTGCTGCTAAGTTAATGCGACACGCGTCAATAATTCCTGGCAAAACATGGGGCAAAATAACTTGAGTCAAAACTTCCCAGCGATTACCTCCCAACATATAAGTAGATTCGATGAGGTCTTTGGGGACAAACTTGACTGTATCCATGACCATTAACGAGTTAAAGAAAAAGACCCCAATAAAGATCAGCGTCATTTTTGGTTCTTCGCCGATGCCTAAATATAAAATAAGTAGCGGAATAAATGCGGGAGCAGGCATATAGCGCATCAAGCCAAAGAGTGGTTCGAGCAAAGCCCGAATACTCGCAAAACTACCCATCAGCACGCCAATCGGAATTGAAACGAGTGCCGCAAATAGAAAACCAACACCAACTCGCCATAAACTCGCTACGGTATCTTTAAGAAGTTCGCGGGTACTCCACAACCGCCCAAAGGCTTCTAGAACGTCAGCCGGCGAAGGTAAAAACGTTGGGTCAATGTTACCAAACGTTGTTACTAACCACCAGAGGACTAATGGCAAGGCAATTGATGTAACCATTAATACACTGCTCAACGACCTCGGAATATCTTCATTCAGCCGCCAGAAAACAGTGGAACGCATTGTTTTTGGCTTGAGCAGCGAGCGAATTGAGCGATGATTAACGCTTTGACTCATATTTTCGTTTCTCATGTGATAAAGAATGCGCCCGAACTTTAGGATCTGTTGATTTTTGCCGCATAAGCTTTGACAAAGCGATCGTCAAACAATCTACTATTATCCGGTGGTGCTGCTGCTAATCCAACGGATGTGAGAAATTGACCCATTTGGTCAGCCGCGAACTGCAACGAGGTCATATCGTTTCCTGGTTGAAAGGCTTTTAAGTTTTCCTCAATCGTGAATAGCTTTGTCCCTTCTGCGTATTGTTGGTATTCTTCGACGCTGACGCCTGCGCGTTTTGCCATAATTTCGTAAGCATCGGCTTGATTTTTTTGGATATAGTCCAACGTGGCAAACCAAGCATCGACAACAGCTTGCACGCGATCGGGGTTTTGCTCGACATACTGGCGTGTAAATACAAGGTGGTCGGAGATAGATCCAGGAAAATCTTTGGAACTAAAAAGTTCTCTACTTCCTGGACGCTTGAGCGCCTGCGTCGTAAAGGGTGCAAACACCGCAACAGCATCGACTTGTCCCGCAACAAAGGCGGCGGCGGCTCTCCCTGTTTCTAGTGGTACGAACTGAATATCTTGCGCTGATAGACCTGCTCTTTCAAGTCCTTGGAGCAAGAGAAAATGATCGACGGTGCCTTCTTCAGCGGCAACTTGTTTGCCTTTGAGGTCTGCAACCGAGTTAATTCCTTCGCGAACAATCACTTTGTCATTACCCGTCGAATTATCGTTAACAAGAACAATCACTTGGTCAGCGCCACCAGATACTGAACTTACCGTATCGCCCAGTGTTTGGCTGTTTGCGTCAATTTGTCCAGCAGCGAGAGTATTAATCGATTCGAGATAGCCATCAAACCACCTTAAATCTACAGGAACATTGTGTGTCGCAAATATTCTACGTTCTTGGGCAACCTGCCAGGGAAACCAACCAGGCCAAGCACTGAATCCTAAACGAACTGCACCAGCAACCGCCGACGACGCCTCGCTTTCGGTTGTCGTTTTAATATAGATCGCAGGGTTGACGCATCCTACTACAAAACTCAATGTAATGCAAAAAAGAATGCCGTAGGATATGAGCGATCGCTTCTTCATAAGATTTTTATTAAAAAATAAAATTATATAGCAGTTGTTTATGCGTTTGATGAACTATAGTCGAACTTCAATTTTGTAATTCCCCAACTCCTATTTTGTGTTTATTGAAACGAGGATTCTGCGTCATTATCAGCATTCCCAAAAATGCAATTTAACAATCAAATCAATGGGGAGAAAACCCCCATAGAGAAAACCCGAAAGAAATCAGTTGTACTAAACAACCATAATTCCTCCCGGGTTTTTCTCCCGCCGTGTGGCTAGCAAATTTCTAGATCAACTCGTTCCTGAGTACTAGCCTGCCTCTCTTGGACCAGACATTCAATTGACTAACTCAACGTCGTGGCTAATTTGAATCGGAACCCTAGAGGCAATTAAATTGTATATATACAAGAAATATCAGCGGTATAACACAAATGATGTATCAAAGACTACTAAATTTGAGTCTCTTCTGTAACTTCGTTAAGAAATCTTGACGTAATTGAGTTGTTAAGGTGTTAAAATGTACAGAAGATTTAGCTTGGAACTGGCTATATAAGGTTATTGGGTCAAAGCAGTCAATCAACAGGCGGGAAGGTTTTTAAAACGCCTAGCGACTAAAGTCGTGGCTCAAAAACTAAGTCCACCTCCGTGGACTAATGAGAAAATTAAAGTTGTAATCAACGATGATAGCTTTTATTTATGTAGCTGCGGTTTCAACCGAATCAGCTTAGCGATCATCTTGCCTTTATAAAATAAAAGTCACTGGATTGCTTTGCTGTGCGGATGTTTTCACTACACCAATAATCTGACAATCAGAGTAACCTAATTGCCGAAGTGCTGCTAGACAATCATTTGCTGTCTGATGCGGAAGTGTTGCTAAAAGACCACCTGATGTTTGAGGATCGAAAAGTAAAGGATAGCAGGGATGAGTCTCTACCTGATTTAAGTTAGAAATATAGCGTGACACTCGCATATTTTCGGGATGTAGCGAACTGACAATTCCTTGCTGCGTTGTCGCGATCGCACCATCTAAAACTGGAATTGCTGACAATTGCAACTCAACAGCCACACCTGATGCTTGTACCATTTCGATTAAATGCCCTAGTAAGCCAAAACCTGTAATATCAGTACAAGCCGTTGCTCCGTGTTCTAGAAAACAAGTTGCAGCAGCAGCGTTAGATAGTAACATTGACGCGATCGCACTATCGAGCCATTTACCTTTCGCTTTTTGGCGCATTTGTGCAGCGAATAACGTTCCGGTTCCTAGTGCTTTAGTAAGAATGATGACTTGACCAGGTTGCATCCCACTTTTACGTAATAATTTATCAGGATGAACCAAACCGTTACACGATAGACCAAACGCGAGTTCTGCACCTTCGGTAGTGTGTCCGCCGACAAGCGGTGTATTTGCTTCAGCTAAAACTTTGACTGCACCTGATAAGAGTTGAAATAGCGTTTCTGCGACTTTTGTTTCTAATGCATAGGGTAATGTAGCGATCGCCAATGCACTTTGCGGTACTGCTCCCATTGCAAAAATATCACTCAAGCAGTGATTTGCACTAATCTGCCCAAACAGGTAGGGGTCGTTAATCAAAGCGCGAAAATAGTCGATTGTATGCACCATTGCCAAGTTTGCGGGGACTTGCACCACCGCAGCATCATCCGGCGCATCTAAACCAATTAAAATATCTTGGTGGTTCACTAACGGTTGTTCGATTCGTTGCAATACACGCGCTAAAACCGTACTTCCTACTTTAGAACCGCAACCAGCGCAGCGCATGGGGTAGGGGTGAGGGGAAGATAGAGTGTCTTCTGATTCCATTTCTGGTAAATCGTCAAAGCGCTGCATAAAGCGGCGATCAATCCAGTCTTTCCAGCGCCATAGTAGTTGAGAAGGCCCAAAACCAAAAGCACCACGGGCGGCGATCGCTTTGCCGTTACCTGTACCAATTAAACTCAAGTATTGTTTCTGTGGCTTGTAAGGTTTTAATGGTTTTTCTTGTAAACTGCGCTGCAAGTTCTCAAAAAGGGGTTTTCCTTGACGGACTGCAAACACGCCGGCTTTCGGGCGCGGATGAGCAACCATTGTTGCAACATCTCCGGCGGCGAAGACATCAGGATGCGAAATTGATTGTAAATTGTCATTGACTTGCACAAATCCAGCCGCATCGGTTGCAAGTCCTGATTCGCGCAACCATTTCGGGGCGGATGCTTGCGTTACCCAGAATATGCGATCGCACTCGACTTTTAATCCTGACTCGCAAATAACTTTATGCAGTTGAACTTCTGAAACAGTTTCTTGTAAATGTAATTGTACTTTTCGCTGTTGCAAAATATGTTGCAAGCATCGCCGTACCCACTTGTTATAACTCGGCATGAGTTCCGTATCGCGGTGAAATAAGTGAATTTCTAAGTGAGAAGAATGCTGTGCCAGAATTCTATGTAAGTGGCTTTGCAGTGAAAGCGTTAACTCGACACCACCCGCACCTCCACCGACAACACCGATACGAATTGGCTGCTGCGGATTTTGCTTGACATTTTCCACAAATTGATTCCACTGCGCGAGTAGTTGCGAAATTGGTTTTGCGGCGATCGCATACTCGGTAGCGCCAGGGACAGATATCGTTGCTGGAGTACTACCAATATCGAGCGAAACGATATCAAATGCTACAGGTGGACGCTGCGCGCAAATCACTTGCTTATTTTCTAAATCTAGTTTTATCGCTTGGTCAATATATAGCTGTGCTTGGGCAAATTGCGCCAAACGACGCAAATCAATATGACACTCTTCCCGCGAGTAGAAACCTGCGACATGACCTGGTAACATTCCAGAATAGGGCGTATCCGATGCTTCGGTAATGAGTGTGATGCGGACTCCAGGAAGTGGGTTCATCCCAAACATTCTTAGGGCGATCGCATGGCTGTGCCCACCACCAATCAACACCAAGTCTTTGACAATCGGATGCGATGCTTGCATAAATTCAAGAGATTATCCCTGTACTTCCACGTTAAGACAATTTTCGGGTGGTTGACCTTGCGCTACGCGTAGAATATTTGCTACGACAGCGTTAGCAATTCCCGTTGCAGCAATATCGGTGTGTCCACCTAAATGCGGCGTCAGTGTTAAATTCAAGTTTGCTTGCAATAGTGGGGAATCGGATGCTAAAGGTTCCTGCTGAAATACATCAAGTCCTGCACCTGCAATGACTTTATTTTGTAAGGCTTTTACCAAAGCGTTTTCATCTATCCACGCACCGCGAGCCACGTTAATTAAATACGCAGTAGATTTCATTTTTTGAAAGTCTTGCCAACCAAAAGGCTGCGTCACATTATCCGCTGAAGCGGCAATAATCACAAAATCAGAGTGTTGTAGTAAATGCGATCGCTCTAGTGGAGTTCCCAACCACTCCAAACCAAGCGTATCCGCTAATTGTGGATCGAGTTGTCGCTTAATTCCTAATAATTGAACCTCAAAAGCCCGTAATCTGCGTGCAATTGCTTGTCCGATACCACCTAAACCGTAGATACCAACCGTTTTTTTCCATAAACTTTGTCCTTCAGCTTGATTCCAGTCAAGTTCACTACCGCGATAGTTACGCGCTAAAGCTAGCATATGTAATATTGCAAGTTCCGCGACAGATTCAGCATTACCCGTACCAGGTGAAGGAACATTGGCAACATAAATTCCACGCTGTGTCGCCGCAGTTATATCAACGTTTTCGACACCAACTCCTGATCGCTGAACAAGACGCAACTGCGGTAAGCAATCCATCAGCGCAGCATCGACAGGTTGAATACCTGGAACTAAAACAAACGTATCCAGTGCATCGAGAACAACGCGATCGTGCGGTAAAGTAATGACAGTTTTAGGAGAAAAATGATGAGCGATTCGCTGTGCTAAGTTACCGGAGGACGTTACAACGACACGCCCAGGAAAATTTTCAGACTCGTGTATGCGATCACTCATTGCTTGGCAAGACTTAACTTAATTTACTATCATGATTGACCTCTACACCTTCACGACCCCAAACGGACGCCAGGCTTCGATGATGTTGGAGGAAGTTCAACTTCCCTACAACGTCCATGTGATTGATATTACAAAGGACAAGCAATTTACACCAGAGTATATTGCAATTAATCCAAATAGCAAAATTCCGGCAATTATTGACCAAGACACAGGAACAACAGTTTTTGAATCAGGAGCAATTCTCATTTATTTAGCATAAAAAACCGGAAAACTGCTACCTACGGATCAACAACAACGCTTTCAAGTTTTGGAATGGCTAATGCTGCAAATGGGTAGTGTTGGATCCATGTTTTGTCAACTCAATCATTTTAAAAAATTTGCCCCTAAAGAAATTCCTTACGCAATTCAACGCCACGAAAAAGAAACTTTACGACTTTACGGCGTACTCGATCAACAACTTGCCAATCATGAATTTCTTGGCGGTGATTACTCAATTGCAGACATTGCAACCTATCCTTAGGTAGCCATTTATGAATTTCAAGAGTTAACGCTGGACAATCATCCCCATCTCAAACGTTGGATAGAAACCATGCAACAACGCCCAGCAGTACACTGTGGGATGTCAGTACCTTAACTAAAATTCTCCACACAACGCACAAAAATTTCTACGCCCATACTCAACGCCGTTTCATCAAAATCAAAACGGGGATGGTGGTGGGGATATACCAAGTTTCGACTTAAATTTGCTGAACCCAAAAAGAAGTAGCACCCAGGAACTTGCTGCAAAAAGAATGACATATCTTCGCCTCCCATAGTTTGACACTCAGGGACAATTCCTAACGGCGTTTCTACAACTGTTACGGCTTGCGATCGCACAAATTCTGCCATACCAGGATCGTTTATCACTGGGGGATACAGTTGTGAATAATTCAATTCATACGTTGCGCCATGACTTTGACAAATTCCCGCAATAGTTTGCTTGATGCGCTGGGCAAAATACCCTTCAAACTTCGGGTTAAAATATCGTACTGTACCGCTCATGTTTGCTGTATCCGCAATCACATTGAGTGCTGTTCCTGCATGAAGTTTGCCAACAGTCACAACGGCTGATTCAATTGGATCGATATTTCGTGCTACGATTGTTTGCAAAGCATTAACAATCTGCGCAGCCACTACTATGGAATCAACTGTTTGATGCGGCATGGCACCATGTCCGCCTTTACCCAAAATTGTGCAGTGAAACGTTTCAACAGCTGCCATTAGCGCTCCACTCCGCACGCCTACCGTACCCAAAGGCAGATTATTCCATAAATGTAAACCAATAATTGCATTAACATCGGGGTTTTTTAACACTCCCGCCTCAATCATCGGTTTAGCGCCCCCTGGTCCTTCTTCTGCTGGCTGAAAGATAATTTTTACAGTACCGCGAAATGTATCACGGTGTTGCGAGAGATAGTAAGCTGTACCAAGTGCGATCGCGGTATGTCCATCGTGTCCGCAAGCGTGCATTACTCCATCATGCTGCGAACGATATGGTACATCATTTTCTTCCTGAATCGGTAACGCATCCATATCCGCCCGAATCGCCAACACAGTTTCTTTTTCTTTCTGATCTCTGACCTCTGACCTCTGACCTCTAATAGTAGCGACAATTCCTGTTTTAGCAATTCCAGTTTGATACTCAATACCCCATTCTTGCAGTTTTTCAGCAACAAATTTGGCAGTCAAGTGTTCTTGAAAACCAAGTTCTGGGCATTGATGCAACTTGCGCCGCCACGCGACTAATTGCGGCTGCAAAGCTTGAATATCAAATCGAATGCGGGATAAATCAATATTAAGAGGTTTTGAGGAAGTAGAAACCATTACTCTTTAAACTAGATAAATGTGCAAAGCATACATCGATGCTGCTTACGCTACCTGTAGCCTAACCCATTCTCGAAACGCGCGTCGCATTGCTTTTTTTCCTGCGGCTTGATGCTGCTGAATAAAAGGAATGATTTGCTGTACCCGAATCTTAGGAAAGGCGAGACTTGCATCGGTTTCAATATATGCTTCACCTTGAAGTTGATAAATTTTAATTTGTCCTTGGTCATAACGCCAAATTTCAGGAACTCCTAAGCGGGCGTAAATTGGCATTCGATCAAGAGATTTACTTGTTATGTCGATTTCTAGAACTAAATCGGGGGGTGGATCTTGGGTAAGGTCAAAATTTAATTTACCGCGAATAACTGACTCGTGCTGAAAGTAAAAACAGTTGTCAGGTTCCACTCCTGCTAGCAAGTCAGGGCGTTTCCAAGTCGTCGAACCAAGTGTTTCGTAATCAACATCGAGGACATCTGCTAAATCTTGCACTAAAACACCGACGGCTTCTTTGTAGTATTCATGTTCTGGTAAAGGAACCATAATTTCTAAGATTCCTCGGTCATATGCAAGTTGAGCAGCACGATGATCTCCCAATTGAGTTAGTATTTTTTCAAATGTCTGCCAGTCAACGTTTTCTAATAAGACACTTTTTCCCACAGGCACGTTGAGTAGAATGTCAGTATTAACAGTTACGGTTGTTGTATCTGGAGTGACTAAGTGTTTTAAGGCAAGCTGCATAATATTTTTATGATGGGTAATGGATAGTGGGTAATAAATATTCTTGCCAATTACCAGTTTTCAAGTCATTTTGATGAGATCCAAGTCTAAAGCCGCAGCAGCTTGTGCTAATTTCTCTAAATCGGTAGGGTCAGCAAAAAAAGGTAAGCAACCTAAAACGGGGATATTTGTCAGTGATTGAATTAATTCAGGCGGAGTTAAATCTTCAATTTCCTGTGGCGATCGCGCTTGAGTGCAATTGAGGACAATTCCTTTAAGCAAAACGCGAGTTTGTCGGGCTAACGCAACATTAGCAACAGCAGCGGCGATCGCACCTAAACGTACAGGAACAACAAGCACCGTAGGTAAGCGCCATTCGGCGGCTAAATCGGCGACAGTAAACTCGGAAGTTACAGGCGAACCTAATCCGCCTAAAGCTTCTACTAGGACAAAATCTCGCGATGCTCTTAACTGTTGTAACGTTCGCCAGACAATTGCCAAATCAATATCGCGGTTTTCCTTCGCGGCGGCGATGGGTGGCGCTAGCGGGGCTTCAAAGTAAAGTGGTGTAATTTCCGCGATCGATTGATTGAATGAAAATAGCTGCGAGTAAAGTTCGCGATCGCCAACTCCTGATTGAATTGGCTTCATAATTCCCAAGTTGCGGAAACGATTTCGCCAGTAAGCAGCTAATGCTGTTGTTAAAACGGTTTTTCCCGCCTCGGTATCTGTTCCTGTAACTAGTAATGCATTCACATCAATTCACTTAAGTAATGGGTAATTATAGTAGGGGTCAGAGATCAGTTGACAGTGAAGAGAATGTGGGAAAACTTTGTCAACTATCAACTTAGCGTGTTCGATGTCATAAGTATCTCTTCAATTGCTATAGGTAATGGGTAATAGATATTCTTGCCAATGATCAATGACCAGTAACTGGTTAACTTATTGTAAATTTTCGATGCCGATATTTACTGCAAAGTCAACATCTTCTTGTGCTGTCGGAATGACATCAATTTGATAATCACCAGTTTGCGATACTTGTGATTGCCAGTTTAATAAATTCGTAGCACCCTCGATGAGTTGTCCATCAGGATTGCGAATATCTAAGGTAACATCTCCCTGGGCTACCGCTACCGATAAGACTTGCCCTTCTTGTACGTTAACTAAATAACGCGTTATTTGCTGTGGTCCTGTGATACCGGATGGCGTGACAGTTTCTCCAGGATTTACCGTGATTCGTTCGGGGACGACAGTCGGTACGACTGTTGATGGTGGAGTTTCTGTAGGCGTTGGTGTGGGCGTTGGGATGACAGGATTTTCGAGTAAAACATCAAGCTGATAGCTGCTTTCTTCAATTCCCTGCACAGGGCTGAGTTGAATTGTATACTCGCCAGTAAACGGCAATGTTCCTTGATAGCGCGTTACCCTGCGGGCTAAGTCTTCAATCGGTGCTTGATTGGGTCCTAATACTGTTAAAAGAACGCCTTCTTGCGCGAGAGACGCACTCAGTTGTTGTCCTTGTTCGCCATTGAAGGTGTAATTTGCAGTCGCATTCGCTTGCAGCGTACCAGCAACACTCGCTGTCGCACCAGGTACGAGATTTAACTGTTGACTAAAAGTTGTCGGTTCAGGAGATGGTGTTTCTGTCACCGTTGGCGTTGGCGTCGGACTTTCGGGGACGACTGGAGAGGGAAACGACTGGGGTTCTGGGGTGCGGGTACTTAGAAAATAACTAACGAGGAATAACGAACCAAATCCGGCGACTAAAGCAACACAAATCCCTATTCCAATCACCGCCCAAGGATTTTCCCAGATTTCGCGTTTTCGTGGCGCGGGAATTACGGGATCAGTTTGCCTTGGCTGACGCGAATTTGAAGCAATTAAATCAGGGCGACGACCGACGGCGATCGTTTGAATTTGCGACACTTCGGGTGCGGTAGGTGCAGGGGAGTTTGATGATTTTGGAGATGCGATCGCCCTGCGTTGCAGATTGGGTAGTTGTGGATTTGTTGCCTGAAGATGATCGACAGCAGATAAAGCTTTCGCAACTTCTACAACCGATTGATAGCGATCGCCAGGGCGAATACTCAACATTCGGTGCAACACCGACGCAAATTCTGGGCTAACTGTTACCCACTGTTGCCAATTCCACGTCAGTTCCGTATCGTCAAATAATTCTTGCGGTTCTTTTCCTGTCAGCAGGACGATCGCCGTTACGGCTAAAGCATACAAATCGCTATTCGGGTAGGCTTTTCCTGTTTGTAGTTGTTCGCTTGGTGCATAACCTAATTTGCCTACTGTAGTCGGTTGTGATAAATTTTGTCCTGATTGAAACTGCGTTGCTAATTCTTTGACAACACCAAAATCAATCAATACAGGTTTGCGATCGCTTTCACGCAAAATAATATTATCTGGTGAAATATCGCGGTGAATAATACCACGCGTGTGTAAATGCGCAAGTACTGGCAATAATTGTCGAATCAACTGCAACACCGCAGCCTCCGAAAAAGTTTGCCCTTGCGCTTTGTGTTCTTCTAGTAAGTCGCGATAAGTTTTGCCTTCAACGTAGTCCTGTACGAGAAATAGACGCTGATCTTCTTCGAAATTGGCACGAAATTGCGGGACTTGAGGATGTTGAATTTGATATAAAGTTGCAGCTTCGCGTTGAAATAGCTCTTTTGACTTTTCTAAATGAAAACTATCATTTTGGTTTGGAATCAGTTCTTTCAGCGCGCAGAGTTCGCCAAAACGCCCTTGATCTTGCGCTAAATACGTACGCCCAAATCCTCCCTGACCCAAAATTTGAGTTATGCGGTAACGGTTTTGTAGTACACTTCCCAGTGGAATAGGTGGTTGCATCGTTTTTGATAAATCTTAAGCTATTCTTCAAAGTTCGACAGTTCACTTTTTAAGACCAAGTAATTTTACCTAAAAGGTCTCGGTCAACCTGCAACTTCGTAATAAGATTCTTTGCTGCTCGCTAGATTTGATTTAAGGAGTAACAATTATTCAGCATAGTTTTCAACACAGTTCGTATTCTAAGTCCTACAAGCCAATCATTCAAAATTCAAAAAAAATAGTTTAACTTGCTATTACTAAAAACATTATCCAAGCTTATAATTAAAATTCCCTGTGATTGTGCAATAAGTCACTAAAGCAGTGATGATAAGATTTCAATGAAGGTGCTCCGAGGGTCTGCCGTGCTCAGTTCTGCAACTTTGACACTTCAGTCAGCTCCTACTGCGGTTGCTGATAATAACCGTCTGCGCTTATTTTCTGGCTCTGCTAATGTACCGTTTTCCCAAGAAGTCGCTCGTTATTTGGGCATGGAATTGGGACCGATGATTAGAAAGCGCTTTGCAGATGGCGAACTTTACATTCAAATTCAAGAATCCATTCGTGGTTGTGATGTTTATCTCATTCAACCGACTTGCCATCCCGTTAATGATAATTTGATGGAATTGCTGATTATGATCGATGCCTGTCGTCGGGCTTCGGCGCGGCAGATTACAGCAGTTATTCCTTACTATGGTTACGCGAGGGCGGATCGCAAAACAGCGGGGCGCGAATCGATTACTGCTAAATTGGTGGCTAACTTGATTACTCAAGCAGGAGCCAATCGCATTGTAGCGATGGATTTACATTCCGCGCAAATTCAAGGCTACTTCGATATTCCCTTTGATCATGTTTATGGTTCGCCAGTTCTCATCAACTACTTGGCAAGTAAGCAACTTGCTGACTTGGTTGTCGTTTCACCTGATGTCGGAGGTGTTGCTAGAGCAAGAGCGTTTGCGAAAAAGTTAGATGATGCACCGCTGGCAATTATCGACAAACGCCGTCAAGCACACAATGTCGCGGAAGTGCTCAATGTCATTGGTGATGTTGAAGGTAAGACTGCGGTACTTGTAGACGACATGATCGATACTGGCGGTACGATTACTGAGGGTGCTAAGTTATTGCGCGAACAAGGAGCGCGTCAAGTTTATGCGTGTGCGACGCACGCTGTATTTTCACCACCAGCAATCGAGCGATTATCGAGCGGGATTTTTGAAGAAGTGATCGTCACTAATACAATTCCTGTTCCTGAAGATCATCGTTTTGCACAACTCACAGTACTTTCAGTAGCAAATCTCATCGGTGAGACTATCTGGCGCGTTCATGAAGATAGTTCGGTAAGTAGTATGTTTCGCTAAATAGAAAGCGTCTGAGGGAGAATTTATTACTCCTAATACTACTGCTAAATAAATTTTAAGCTTACTTCCTCTCAATCAGTATTGAGAGGACTTTTAGTTTATGTCACAATTGAGGAATCAAAGATTTTTCATACGAACGAATAGGCTCAAGTTTGTTTGCGAGTCTGTCAGATGTTATCTAATTTGTACCAAGACATTCACTTATTCCGGTTTGATGATAAAACTGAAGATGTATATATTTTGGCAGGCAATGACTTGCAAAATTTTGAAGAAATGAGCGTGTCTGAGTTAAGAGCATATGTATTAAAACATCGAGACGATCTTGAGGCTATTCGCACTCTTTCTCATCATCCTCATCTTAAGGAAAAAATAATGCCATCCTTAGTTGATGAAAAAAGTGTACCAATCGAGGAAAATATCAAGGCAGTAGAAGCAACTCTCAAGCAAAGAATAGAGCGCGAAAACTATTAGAGAATTTACTCAATTATTGTCTACTACTCTTATTCATAGATATTTTAAAAACTGCTCTGGTACTAGTTTAAATTCTCCAGTTTTAAACGCGTTGCTCTCAACCCAAAGCGCGGTTTTTTTTCGTTTACCTTCTTTAAAATCAAGCGTATCGATTTGATAAAATTTGGGATCGACAAAATCGCACTGATAAACGAAAAGAATTTCGTGTCCTGGTTTATTGTTGTAGGTAAACAAACTTTCGATGCAGTCGAGATAGCGAATGTTGGTGATTTCCGCTTGAATTTCTTCATAAAACTCACGTTGTAAGGCGTCGCGGCTCGTTTCTCCAAACTCAACACCGCCGCCCATTGCGCGATAAAAAGTTTCTTGTTTACCAGGGTCGTAGCCTTGAGAAAGAAAAACGCGTTCGATATCCTTAACTAATCCCAAAGCTAATACGCGAATTTCACCAGGTTTGTGCATTGTGTTTTAATTATTACTACCGTCGTAGATAAAGCTTGAACGGCTCTCGCTATCTTCTACTGTCCAGTCTTCATTTTCGCCGCCAATGTACAATGTCGCAATACTGACGTATTCCTGGCTAAGCTGCTTTAAAGCATTGATGAGAATATCCAGGGCGATCGCATCACTCGTGCCTAAGTCAAACCAACAACGCCCCCATGTTCCCTCATATTCAAATTCTCCCATATTGTGCATCAGTGCCATCAAGCTTTCATCAGCCGTTTGTTCGTCATAATGCATATAGCTGAGATCGAGTCCTTGCTCTTGCACTTGTAAATTTTCCGCGTTGAATGCGCCGAGTTTACCGAGATAAAACCAGGAGTTGAAGACTTCTTCGACATAGCGTTTCTCCATCTCAGATGGAACGGTAGTAAACTCTAGCCAAATCCACACATCAAAAGGATCGAACTCGCGGAACTGTACCTGCATCGTTTTGGGGTAAAAATTAAAGAAGGTTGACAACTTGTCTATACCAATCTTAATCAATTATGAAATTTGGAAAATTTTTGAGTTGGTAATTGGTAATAGAGTTAAAGTAGCTGGGTTGGCTACTGGCTTGTCTTATCAACACGAGAAACACATGATTAACTAGCACCGCTAACGCGTTGAACCGTTCTACTACGTTCGCGTTCAATTTGCTTAACTAAACTTGATGGAAGTTGGTCTTTTTTAGCGATCGCGCGGTCAAAGTTTTCCACGGCGGCTTTCAATGCGGACGGATTATTTTGCTTTTTGCCTTGTTCGGCAAGAATTTGGGCTTTGAGATAGTACAACTCAGGATTATTTGGAGTCGCTTGTAAAGCGCGATCGACGTAAGTTAACGCTTCGGTATATTGATCCAAATCGCGATAGCCAATTGCTAAACCGCGATCAGCTAAATACCTAGGTCCGGCAAATCTTACAAGTCTATCAATCGCTTGCTGTGGGCTGGAAAATGGCAAATTAACGGCTAACATCAAATCCATATAGCCCCGCAGAAGATTTAGTTCGGGATCGTTAGGCGCAATGGCTTCAGCTTTGTCTAAATATGCATAAACTTGTCGCAACTCAGATAGCGCTTGCGGTGTACCGCGAACTGTTCCTTCACGTACCAAAGCTGCTGCACCTTGTAAAAAGTGACCGACAGCAGCATACAAATTACCACGTAGGGGGTCTTGCGCGATTAGCTGTCTTCCCGCTTCTAAGGTGCGCTTGCCATAATTACCAAACGCATTTATGTCATCGTTTAAAGTATACGCCAATGAAGCTTTCATTGCGTAAGCTAAAGGTTCATTCGGTTCGCTTGTCTCGGCTTGATTGAGATAATTTACGGCTGCTTGATAGTTACCTTGCTCGAATATGGCTTTGAAAGCAGCTTCTGTATTATCGCCAATTTGACGCTGGTTGGTAGCACGAAATGGATCTTGAGCTAAAGTCGGGCTAAATCCCAAGCTAAGAGTGAGTAAAGTTGTACTTGCCCAAACAGCAAATGTGTGTTGTACCTGAGAAAACCATCTTTTGCGCATTTTCAACCTCCAGTCAATTGTGCAGCTAGGTGTAAGACTATCTCCCAATCAATTCCTTATCCCTAAAAAGTCAACGTAACAATGCCAGAATGAATTCAGTCCTGTTTGTGACAATTACAGCACAAGAACTCATGAACTTTAAACCATTGTTAGTGTTCCCTACAAAAGCAGAGTTTAATCAGAGTCGATAACAACTAGCATAAACACAACGCTAAAAGCCAAAGGCGAATAGCTCATAACTCAACTTGGTCTAAATTTTTTGGTAATCTTAACGGATGCTCTACCTCAAAAATCTTGTTTATCACCCTCCTGCAAGCCAAACAGCGATTCTTAAATCAATTGATCTGCAATTAGCACCTCAAAACTTAGGACTGATTATTGGTCCGAGTGGTTCGGGAAAAAGTACCCTACTAGAGATTTTATCTGGACTTGTCGAAGCAACATCAGGAGAAATCGCGTGGCGCGATCAAGAACTTAGTGCTGATTATCTACAACAACTAGGTGGATTAGTTTTTCAATTTCCTGAACGTCATTTTTGCGGTGGTACGATTTTGGAGGAATTGCGCTTAGGACATCCGGAATTAGGTACAGAAAGAGTGCGCCAAGCTTTACAAGAAGTTGGGTTAGAAAATTTATCTTTACAAGCTGCACCTCATGCGCTAAGTGGTGGACAGCAACGGCGTTTGGCTTTGGCGGTGCAACTTATTCGTCAACCGCATCTCCTACTACTAGATGAGCCAACTGCTGGTTTAGACTGGTCAATGCGGCGACAGTTAGTGAATCTACTTGCAAAACTAAAACAGTACTGGACGTTACTTGTCGTCACGCACGATGCGAGTGATTTATTAAGCATTGCGGATAGTTGTTGGACGCTAAATCATGGCGTGTTGGAAGCTGTACCAGATCCAGCTTTACTCGCAGTCAAAGCTAAAGCTACACTTGCAACTGTCGATAAAACCTCAGTTTACACGATTGAGGAAGCCTCAGAAGCAGGGTAGAGTGATTGAATAGCAACAAAATCTAGGCATGGAAACAGCACCAATGCTGCCGCAAATGTTGGATGTATGGCAGCAAATGAATTGGCAACCTACACAAGCGCAACAAGCAAAGTTTCAACGCCTTTACGAATTGATTTTGGCGGGAAATCGCCAGCTGAATTTAACCCGCATCACTGCGCCTTTAGAGTTTTGGGAGAAGCATTTGTGGGACTCATTGCGCGGAATTGCACCCTATCTCTCTACGCCAGAGACAACTATGAAAGTAATTGACGTTGGTACAGGCGCAGGTTTTCCAGGGATTCCTATTGCGATTGTTTGCGAGCGATCGCACGTCACTCTCCTCGACTCGACGCGCAAAAAAATGACTTTCCTCGATAGCCTAGTAGCAGAACTTGACATTCCAAACGTAACTACGTTGGTGGGTAGGGCTGAAAGTATTAACCAACTTCCGCAGCATCATCAAAGCTACGATGTCGCGCTGATTCGTGCTGTTGGTTCGCCGCATCTCTGTGCTGAGTATACCTTGCCATTTTTGAAGCCGAATGGCTTGGCAATCCTCTATCGCGGTCAGTGGACAACTGACGAAACTGAAGCTTTACAAACTAAGATTAAATCTTTGAGGGGTGTCATTGAGAAAATTGAAGAGTTTGTGACGCCTTTAACTCATAGCGTTCGGCACTGCGTATATTTACGGAAAATCTCCTGAAGGGGTTTGGCGTTGGGGTTTGGCACTGCCAAACCCCTTCCCATATTCGTTACGCTGTTTTGGTTGCTTGGGCTAATCGTTGATTAATCTCGTTCCAATTAACAACGTTCCACCAGGCATTGAGATATTCTGCACGGCGATTTTGGTATTTGAGGTAATAGGCGTGTTCCCACACGTCGTTGCCCATAATCGGATAGTTACCCTCTATAAAGGGACTATCTTGATTTGCGGTACTGGTAATTTGATAATTACCATCGCGAGTGCGAACTAACCACGCCCAACCACTACCAAACTGCCCTTCGCCAGCCGAATTGAATTGTTTTTTAAATTCTGCAAAGCTACCAAAATTTTGGTTAATCACTGTCGCGATTTGTCCGGTTGGTTTGCCGCCACCGTCAGGACTCATAATTCGCCAAAACATCGAGTGATTAACGTGACCGCCACCATTGTTGCGTACACTGGTGCGGATATCTTCTGGAACGCTGTTAAGATTGCTTAAGAGTTGTTCTGCGCTTCTACCCTTGAGTTGAGGATGCTTTTCTAGCGCCGCGTTCAAGTTTTTGACGTATGTTGCATGGTGGCGATCGTGGTGAAAACGCATTGTTGCAGCATCAATGTGTGGTTCGAGTGCATTGTATGCGTAGGGCAGAGGTGGTAACTCAAAACTGCCACTACCACTAGGAGATTCCGCTGCTAAGGCGGTTTGCAACAAGGCATGCGGACGCAATGTATCAATTGCAACTGCACCAGCACTTGCCCCTAAAAGAAATAATAAATTCCGTCGATTAAGAGTCATAAGTAATAAATGCTACTCAATTAATAATCAAAATTTGTTTGTTTTTTATTTTCGCAGTAACTGGTTATACCGTATATAAAATTGATAATATTCTTTACTCGGAATTGGCATAGAAAAGTAAAAACCAATGACGATTTATAGGTTGACAATCTTTAGTAGAAATGTTTGTAGTAATAATGCTTATTTAGATAACAGTTTGCCGCAACCTGAAATATAAAAAGTTGCAGAATGATGGTTTCAGAAATTATTGAGATAGGCATTGTCAGCCTTACAAGACATAATTGAGTTGCTCAAAAAGAGTGATTTTTATTGCTTGGATAAGCGTTGAATTGCAGCACCGCCTAATAATTGATGCGCTTCTTGCAAGATAGCAGGAATTTTTTCGGCGTGAGGACTATTTCTGAGACAATGTTGTAAATCGAGTTGGTTGATGTTGGCAGCATTTGCACCAGGAAACCAGCTACCACCGCTACCTAAGAGGTTGTAGCGCATTTTTGCATAGTCAACCATATCGTAGGCGATCGCTAAATTTCTTAACCACAGAATCACCGGAATATTCACATCGCCTGGCGTTTCGCTGTGTTTGGGTAAACCGACGTGCCAAGTTTTTGCCCAACTTTCGCCTAATGATGTGATCGCCGCTTGCTCTAAACGTGCCAAAATCGGTGGTAAAATCTCATCTGCGTGCTCGAGAAGTGCTAAAGTTTTTAAGTGTTCGTCAAAGTCTTGCGGACGTGCAGCACCGATACTTAATGTGTGGACTTGCGAGTGACTCAAGCAAAAGAGATTATTGAACACAATAGGACTGAAAGGATTGCACAAGTCTACAAGTTTTTGTGGTGGTTGATAAAGCTTTCCGCCTTTATCCGAGGGACTAATGATAAACACGCCCATGTCATGACGCGTAGCAGCTGCGATCGCCGCCCAGTTGTTTTGATTGATATAGTACCAGTGCAGGTTAACGTAGTCGAATAAATCGGTTGCGATCGCCTGTAAAATAATGTCTGTAGGTCCGTGTGTAGAAAAGCCGAGAAACCGGACTTTTCCTTGGGCTTGTAACTTTTGCACAACTTCTACACAACCGCTAGGGCGCACGCTTTGCTGCAATGATTCAGCATCGTTAATACCGTGAATTGCGAGTAGATCGACGTAATCTAGCCGCAAATTTTTGAGTGACTGCTCAAACTTTTGCTGAAATTCGCGCGTGTTGTCACTCGGATTAATTTTAGTCTGGACGATCAGTTCCTCGCGGGGAAGACTCGGTAGAATTCGCCCTAGCTGATACTCTGAAGTGCCATAACCACGAGCGGTTTCAATATGATTTATACCAACTTCTATGGCTCTACGGATTGTTGCTTCGAGGTTTTTCTGATTATTCCTCGGAATTTGCGATGCTGGTACATCTTGCCATTTAAATTGATAGCGCATTCCACCGCAGGAAAACACTGGCATTTGGATTTGCGTACGCCCAAATCGTCTGTATTGCATCATTAACTAGAAGCAAGGAGCGAAGCTGAGTAGTTAGTATTGGTTTTCCCATTACCAATTACCCATTACCTCCTTATTGTTACATTTCTTTTACTACTGGTTTACCGTCTTGAACTTCACCAATAAGAACTAAATCGGTTACACCGACAAAAATGCCATTTTCTAAAACACCAGGAATGTTGTTAAGTGTTTTTTCTAACTCGGCTGGATTGTCAATACTATCGAATCTGACATCTACCACCATGTTGCCTTGATCGGTGATCACAGGTCCTGCTTTTTTCACGCCCATACGCAATTCTGGTTTACCGCCGAGTTTCTCAATCGCCCGCATAACGGGAGAAATTGCCATCGGAATCACTTCAACAGGAACTGCAAAGCTAGAACCTAAGCGATCTACAATTTTGGAGCTATCGACGACAACAATAAATTGATCGGCGAGGTAATCAACAATTTTTTCGCGGGTATGCGCCGCACCGCCACCTTTGATGAGATTCTTTTGCGGATCGACTTCATCCGCACCATCGATCGCAATATCAATGTGGTCTACTGCATCGAGCGTTGTCAACGGAATACCATACTGTTTTGCGAGAACTGCGGCTTGAAAAGAGGTAGGAATCCCGACAATATCTTTGAGTTCACTAGACTTGAGGCGATCGCCTAAAAATTGAATTGTATACGCTGTCGTTGACCCCGTTCCTAATCCAACAATTGTCCCAGATTGTACGCGATCAGCAGCAGCTTTACCAACTTCCTGCTTCATCAATTTCACGGGATCTACGCCTGCGGTCATTCGCAAAACTCCTCAAGTAACATCAGCTATTGTCCATCTTACGTGGCAGCTGCGCGTTTCTAAACATGATTTTTTGAAAAAAACGATACGTGAAGCAATATTTTTTACTTACAAAATTCAGAAAATCCACTAGCCGCGTAGCAAGCATTAATACATAGTACATTTGAACTGCACTGATGCGATCGCGGTTACGTTATGACATATACGCATACAACTCAATTTCTAGCATTCATCGCTCATATTACTCACTAAAGTCCGCTGCTTTACTCAACCATGCTAAAAAGTTAGGAGTTAAAATACGACAACCCTGCGGTGCTGAAGCACTACTTCTGCGTACCAATCGAGTTGTAGGTGTAAAAACATCGCTGGGCGCTTTATATGCAACCTTTGTTGTTGATGCAACTGGTAGTCACCACTGGCTAGCGCGTCAATTAAAATTACCAATTACGTACTATAGCCCGCGTTTAATTGCCCGCTACGGTTACGCTACAGGAGAAATTTTCCAATCTTCACCCGCGATCGCCGCAGATAACTAAGGTTGGACATGGACAGCCCAAGTACGCCCCCAACTGTATCAATGGACGCGATTATCCTTCCACCAACCCATCGATAAACACTGGATTTCCCCACAATTTGCCCAACCGCAACTCATTAAAACCAACGCTGCCGACGTCACCTGACGCATCGTCGAACAGCCAGCGGGTAAATGTTACTTTCTCGTTGGCGATGCAGCATCCGTAATCGATCCAGCCGCATCTCACAGCGTCCTCAAAGCCATTATGTCCGGTATGATGACAGGACACATGATTACCCAAATCCTCAACCACACCCAACCCGAACAAGCTGCAACTCCAGCCTACAATCACTGGCTACACACCTGGTTCCACCACGACATCAAAAAACTCCAACAACTCTATGCCACCCTACCAACTCTTCCTCAATGGCTCTAATCCTTTGTGTTCTTTGCGTCTACCCTGCCCAAAGGCTACGCCAATATGGTTCGTTACACTATCATCGCCTGCTGACGCAAACTTGTAATCGTTGCGATCGCATATTCTCCCACGCGCTCAATCTCCTCCTCGGTATTAAACCGTCCAATTCCAAACCGAACCGATGCATAAGCTAATGTTTCAGAGTGTCCCAACGCCATCAAAACGTGAGAAGGCGCAGTTTTTGCCGAAGAACACGCCGCGCCTGAAGAAACCGCCATGACAGGCTGCAATCCGAGTAACAGCGCTGCACCATCCACACCCTCAACCGAAACATTCAAATTCCCTAGTAATCTTTGCGTAGGATGCCCATTCAGGTGAATTCCAGGAACCTGACTCAACTTTTGCCACAACTTATCCCTTAACATTGTCAAGCGCTGTGTTTCCGTTGCTTGTTCGGCTAAGGCAATTTCTACCGCCTTCGCGAATCCCACAATCTGCGGTGGATACAGCGTTCCTGATCGCATTCCGCGTTCGTGTCCCCCACCGTGTAATTGTGGCGCAAGTTGCACTCTAGGATTGCGCCGCCGTACGTATAATGCGCCAATACCTTTAGGACCATAAACCTTGTGTGCAGTCATTGATAATAAATCAATTTTCATCGCCTGCACATCTAGCGGAATTTTACCAATTGCTTGCGCAGCATCAGTGTGAAATAGAACATTGCGATCGCGGCACATTTGCCCAATTTCTGCCAAAGGCTGCAACACGCCAATTTCATTATTTGCTGCCATTACGGAAACTAACACCGTATCAGGGCGAAATGCTGTTTCTAATTCAGATAATTCGATTAATCCGTCTTTTTGAACTGGTAACAATGTAATTTCAAAACCAAGCGATCGCAAATACTCACACGGATCGAGCACTGCATTATGCTCAGTTTGTACAGTAATAATATGCCGTCCTTTTTGAAAGTAAGCTTCAGCAACTCCTTTAATTGCTAAATTATTCGCCTCTGTCGCCCCGCTAGTAAAGATTATTTCTTCAGGTGTCGCAGCAATTGCCTCTGCTAGTATATTCCGTGCTTGTTTAACCGCCGCCTCTGCTTCCCAACCATAAAGATGACTTGTGCTCGATGGATTGCCAAAGCGTTCTGTAAAGTATGGTAACATTGCGACTAACACACGCTCATCTACAGGTGTAGTTGCATGGTTATCTAAATAAATTGGGCGATGAACCATATTTCCTAACTTAATGCTTGTCTTATATTTTTTAATATACCGAGAACTTTATATAACTCATTTTCACACTTAAGCAGCGTCAACTGCTCAGATAGTGCATACTGAGGAATGTCTTGTTTAAGAAGCTTGAGAAATATAAATTCACTACCGTTTGTAACCAATCCGAATACCAGCTTTTCTGGATATGGGCTGCTTAGCATATAAGCTGAAGCTTGTGGTATTGCTGTAAATAAAGAAAACACAGTATTCTTTGATTCAATAACGAGTAGCCAAAATTGTTGCTTTAAGACTAAGACATCAATTTTAACTTTTGATATTTCTCCTTCATCTTCTTGGGGAATTTCTATAGATTCTTCAGATTCTTCTGTTTCTATATAAAGGAGAACGATAAAAACCTGCTAAGTCAAGGAGTGGTAATAATATTACCATTTTTACTAATTCTTCAGAAATCGGACGTTGCTTAGCAAGATTTAAGTAATTTGATTTAACTCTATCTAGATAGCATTTTTCTTGTTCAGTAGGTTCTACATAATGTTCTGATAAATATTCTGCAAAGAATTGTTCTTCATTAACGAGTTGGAAACAAAACTTTTCTTCTAAGTAAGCAATACCAATATTACGAGATTGAATAACTTGAATCATTTTCTTGACAAGAAAAAAATATTTTAATTTGTGTTATCTTTTAAAGAGTATGTTATGTACAGTTAAACTTTCATTAAGTATTGATATTTAAATTATAGAAGACATAGTTGAAATGAGCAAAAATATGCAGCGTGAATTTGCTAGCCGTGATGAGTTAGTTGCCTACTTACGCGAACAATTTCCAGAAGCAGCACGTGACAATCATATTTCTCAAATTGTGGGAGGACGAAAAGCCGCAGAAGCCGCATTAGAAAAAGTCGATGCAGCACAGTATGCTAAATCGCGAAATTTTTTAACAGGTGCAGTAACAAGACTTTCACCATACATTCGATATGGAGTTCTCAGTTTAGCTGAAATTCGAGACTATGTTTTGCAAAAAGTGAAACATCAAGATGAAGCAACAAAACTCATTAATGAACTAGGTTGGCGTGATTATTGGCAGCGATTGTATGTCAAGCTAGGTAATGGTATTTGGGAAGATCAAGAACCTTATAAAACTGGCTACAAAGTAGAAGAATATCAACAAAAATTACCCGAAGATATTGCGCATGGAACGAGTAAACACGTGTGTATCGATAGCTTTAGCCGCGATTTAAGGGAAATTGGCTATTTGCATAATCATATGCGGATGTGGCTAGCAGCATATATTGTGCATTGGCGGCGTGTGCGTTGGCAAACTGGCGCAAAGTGGTTTTTAGAACATCTTTTAGACGGCGATCCAGCAAGTAATAATATGTCATGGCAGTGGGTTGCAAGTACTTTTAGCCACAAGCCGTATTATTTCAATCGCGAGAATTTAGAACGTTACACCGAAGGAGTGTATTGTCGTCAATGTCCTTTATATGGTAGTTGTGACTTTGAAGGCAGTTACAAAGAGTTAGAACAAAGACTATTTCCTAAAGGAGAGTTTAGCAACAATCGTGGTAGTCAGAGTTGGCAACGGGGTAAGAAGGGGCGAGGGGAGGGAAAAAGTGATTAATGGGTTAGTAGCTAGTGGCTAGTGCGTGAGTTTTGAATTAAAAGAATTGTCTCAACACTCGTAACTCATCTGCGCCCTTGGTTCCTACCTTTGAGAGCCTCGGTATCTAATATCGCGTTTTAACACGTAATTCTTGGCAAATTGGGGGATATCACCGCGATGTCCCATGACGATGACTGTATCGCCTACTTCGAGTAGCATCTCGTGTTTGGGGTGGATCACCATTGTACCGTCAGTTTTTCGTAAGGCAACGACAATAAAGGCTCCTTTCCCTCTAATTTCGATATCACTAACGGTTTGATTTGCTAAGGGAGAATCCGCAGGAATGGTTAACTCGTCAACTTGTACGTCAATTCCTGCAAGCAGTTCATTTAAAGTATTACGTCCATCATCTTGCTGTAAAAAGTCCATTGATGCAGGATGTGTAATCATATGTGCCATTCACTCAGCACCGATCGCTGCTGGAAAAACAACTTGATCTGCTCCAGCTAAGCGGAGTTTTTTCTCGGTTGAAGGTAGTTCACCACGCGCAATAATTTGTAAATTGGGGTTAAGTTCGCGGGCAGTTAGGGTGATGAAGACATTAATCGCATCGTCAGGAAGCACAGTCGCTAGAACTTTCGCTCGTTGAATTCCGACACCGTCTAATACGGTTTCATCTGCTGCGTTGCCTTGTTTGACAAAATAACCTTTTGCTTCAGCCTTAGTAATGCGATCGCCACTGCCATCAATCACAATAAACGGTTGATTAACTCGTGCTAAGCGTCGTGCTAAAATTTCTCCAATGCGCCCAAAACCACAAATAATGACATGCTGCTGTAGCTTGTCCATTTTGCGTTCCCTGCGTCTAGAATGTAGCGCTTTATTGATTTCACCTTCTGTCACCATCTGCACGATACCGCTGACGATAAAAACCACCGACGTGTAGCCTGCAACAATGACTAAAATTGTAAATACTCGCAGTGCAGGTGAGGTAATCGGTCGTACTTCGCCATAACCTACACCAAAAATGGTGATGGCTGACAGATAAACGGCATTTAGTAAACTCCAGCCCGCAAGAACATACCCCATCACCGCAATTATGATGGTAGAGACAAACGCGATTGCTCCCAGAATAATATTCCTAAACGAGCTTTTCATTCAAATTGAAGTAAATGTAGCGTAATTCTCGTCTACCAGAGCAAAAAATGTGATTTCAAGCATCATCTAATCAATAGCAGCTAATGGCATAATTTTTTAGCTACTGCAAATACTCTTCTAGAATTTAATGAATCAACCGATTATTTGGGTACATGGCGATTGTCTCAGCCCATACAATCCAGCGCTAAAAGCTTACCCAGATGTTCCAGCGATTTGGGTTTGGGACGATGTACTGATTGCAGAATGGCAATTAAGTCTCAAACGCCTGACTTTTATTTACGAATGCTTACTCGAATTACCTGTAACAATCCGGCGTGGCGATGTCGCCACCGAAGTGGTTGCTTTTGCTCAAGAACACAATGCTAACCTCGTTGTCACTGCCGAAAGCCCTAGCCCGCGCTTCGATGCGATTTGTGATGAAATCGAAAACTCGATGTCATTAGAAGTGCTAGCTATCGAACCATTTTTAGATTATGACGGCTATATTGACCTCAAGCGTTTCTCTCGTTACTGGAAAGTAGCACAGAAGTATGTATTTCGGTAAAAAATGGTAATAGGTAATAGCAAAGATGATGTTGGTTACTTAAGGTTTCTATCACTTAAATTAGATGGATTTTACTGTGAATAGATAAACTACTTGTAGAGGAAACTTCAGTACTTGTGTGAGATAAATAGTATCAATCTATTACCCACTACCTATTAGCTATTACCACTAAAATTTCTCATATTTATAGCTTCCTACCTAATATGAATGTTCCTCTTAAACAGTATACTAAGCTACTAAGTAGCTACTTGAAACCACAGCAAGGTCGTGTTGTTTTGTTTGCTGTTGCGTTACTTACAAGCATTGGTTTACAAGTTCTTAGCCCGCAAATTTTAGGCTATTTTATTGATACTTCAATTGCTGGCGCATCAGGGCAAGTTTTATTTGTTGCAGCATTACTTTTTATTAGTGCTGCTTTCCTAACACAGTTATTGTCTGTTGTCGCAACCTATTTAGGTGAAAACGTTGCGTGGACTGCGACTAATGCACTCAGAGCAGATATTGTAGAACACTGTATCCAATTAGATTTATCTTTCTATAAATCACGTACATCTGGCGAGTTATTAGAAAGAGTAGATGGTGATGTTAATGTTCTATCGCGTTTCTTTTCGCAGTTGGCAATTCATACATTGGGTAATGCCATCTTGCTACTAGGTATTCTAGTAGCGCTATTTTTCGAGAATTGGTTAGCAGGAGTCAGTTTAACGCTATTTTCGCTCTTTGCTTTGACGATATTATTGAGTTTACATTCTTTTGCAGTAGCACCCTGGACAACTTATCTCCAAATCAGCGCAGAATTTTTTGGCTTTATCGGAGAACACTTAATTGGGAGAGAAGATATTCGCGCCAATGGTGCGGTTAGCTATGTGATGCGGCGTTTTCATCGAATTTTGCAACGCTGGCTACCAGTTTATCAAAAAGCTCGTTTTACAAGTACTATTCTTTGGTCAACGTCGGTTGGTTTATTTACAATTGGCAATGCGATCGCCCTTGGGGTGAGTGCCTATCTCTGGAATCAAAACGTAATCACCATCGGTAGTGCTTACCTAATTTTTCACTACACTAACTTATTGAACCAACCCATCGAGCGCATCCGCGAAGAACTCGAAGAATTGCAACAAGTCGAAGCGAGTATTCAGCGCATCCGCGAAATCTTACAAGTACAGTCGCGTTTAAGTACAGGAGGCGATCGCCCTCTTTCTCAAGGTGCGTTGTCGGTAGCGTGCGAACAAGTTTGGTTTGCTTACGAATTAGCACAAACACCTGCAAATTACCTAACGCCTCAAGAATGGACTCTTCAAGACATTTCGTTTTACCTTCCTGCGGGTCAAGTTTTAGGTTTATTAGGGCGTACAGGTAGTGGTAAAACGACATTAGCGCGACTGTTGCTACGGTTTTATGACGCGCAATTGGGTTGCATTCGTTTGGGAGATGTAGCGATCGCCGAAACACCATTAACAACACTCCGACAACGTGTTGGTTTAGTTACGCAAGATGTGCAACTATTTCAAGCAAGTGTGCGCGATAATCTGACCTTTTTTGATTCTACAATTCCCGACGCCCAAATTTGGCAGACACTAGAACTGTTAGGACTTGCACCCTGGCTGCGATCGCTTCCTGAACACCTCGACACTCAGCTTGATTCTAACGCTGGTGGACTTTCTGCTGGACAAGCACAACTTTTAACTTTTGCGCGTGTTTTTCTCAAAAATCCTGGTTTAGTTATTCTTGATGAAGCATCTTCTCGTCTCGATCCGCTCACCGAACATTTAATTGAACAAGCGGTAGACAAATTACTCAACCGCTGTACAGGAATTATTATTGCCCATCGTTTACAGACTGTACAACGCGCCGATCAAATCTTAATTTTGGATCAAGGACGCATACTAGAGTACGGCGATCGCCACAGCTTGCTCAATAACCCTCATTCTCGTTTCTCTCAATTATTAAAAGCAGGAACAACAGATTTTTTGGTGTAGCCTGCTAAGGAGGCGGGAGGCAGGAGGAATCCCGTTTGCCTTTCTTCGGTGACTATAGTCGCGACTTAATAAGAGCCATTAGCTGTTAGCACTAATCTCTTTTCTAACGTATTATTAGTTAATGCAAATAATTAGCATTTATCTTCACACATCCTGATTTCGTTGGAGATCGCTCGATGCGCTTAACACTTTCAGATGCAGATTGGGGTGAATTGTGGCAAGAAGACACCACGATCGCCCAATCAGATTTCTCTGAACAAGTCTGCCAATTTTCTGGAAAAATCGGGAGAGGAAGCGATCGCTATATTCCGCTACGCAATGGACTGTACTTGATTATTTGCGATTATCAACTGTGGGAAGATGTCACTTTAGATAACCTATCTTCTTATGATTACCCAAACTATCTTTGTATCAGCTTTGTTGTTTCTGGAAAGGTGAGAACAATTCATCATGGGCTAACAGACTATGTTTTTGAAGTGCCTGGAAAAAACCACATAGAATTTGTGTCTGAAGGTAGAGAAACAGAAGATTGGTCAGCGGGCGATCGCATCATTAAAATTCGAGTAGGTATTACAACCGAAGTACTGCGGGAGATGAGTCATGAGTCCGTTGCTACCTTGCCCAAAGAATTAAGGCTACTCGTTGAAGAACGAGAGTTACCACCTTTTTATCGCTTGGAAACAACTACCCCTGAAATGTATATGGCGCTACAACAAATTGTGAATTGTCCTTATCAGGGATGGACTCGTCAGTTTTATTTAGAAAGTAAAGCACTAGAATTACTTATTTTATGGATATCTCAAGCAAATAAGCTTGACAAAACTCCTGAATTATGCGTCCTTTCTCCAAGTGATATCGATTGCCTTTATCGAGCAAAAGACCTTTTAACCTGTAACTTAAGGCAACCTCCTTCATTGTTAGAACTAGCGCGACAAGTTGGTTTGAATGACCGCAAGTTAAAGCAGGGTTTTCGTCAAGTGTTTGGTACAACAGTTTTTGGCTATTTGCACGATCGCCGAATGCAGCAAGCACAACAGTTACTCATTGCAGGGCAGATGAATGTTAAAGAAACAGCGCGGTTAGTAGGTTACGCCAGTCAGAGTTCGTTTAATGCAGCATTTAAGAAAACATTCGGAGTGAATCCCAAAGCGTTACAACGAGGAGTAAAGCAGTAAGAACTGCATATACTGAAGCTAGATGAATAACAGCAGCATCAGGAGTAGCACGATATGACTACACCTTCAGAAACGCAAGTAGGCGCGACTCAGTATGAGGTAGATTTTGTGTCCTGGGTTGAACAACAGGCGGCGCTGCTAAAGGAAGGACGCTTGAGTGAACTAGATGTCACGAATCTGATGGAAGAGGTGGAGGAGTTGGGACGATCTGAAAAACGAGCGTTGCGAAGTCAGCTGATCCGAGTGATTAAGCATTTATTGAAACTAAACTACCAACCCAACGCCTTTTATTACCTCAACAGTTGGCGTAGCTCAATTGCTGAAGGACGTACTCAACTCAAACTGATTCTACAGGATTCGCCCAGCCTCAAACCCTATTTGGCAGAAGTATTTGCTGATTGTTATCAAGATGCCGTTACCGAGGCAGTCACTGAAACTAGATTGCTCAAAAAGACGTTTCCTCTAAAATACCCCTACTCCCAAGAGCAAGTACTCGATCCGATGTTTTTACCGAGGGCTGATACATTCAATGATACTGCTGAGGATCGCTAGTCATGCCTTACCACTCATTGCCTAAGATTTAAAAAGTCCGGCTGGAACAAAAAAAAGTCCCGTTGAAACAATTTGCGATCGCGCATTGCCTGCCCGCATCCTGTAATCTTGTTTGCAAAAGATTATCAACTAAGGGATGGAATAGCAAAGAAATATTCTTACTCCCTCAAGGTGTGTGGAGCAATGCAAAGTCAACAGTATCGACTAATTTGGATCGCAAGTGCTTTTTCAATCATCATTGTCTCTCCAAGCTGGGCAAGTGAGGTAAAGGAAGCCGAGAGTTGGCAAGAGATAGGTGAACACATAGAACTTAAGCACTCAACGTCACCTCAAGAAATTCCTGCACTGAATAAATTTGAACAACCTGCAACGACGTTAGACGAATGGCGCGATCAAATTGCTCAAACCACAATTGTGCCAATTACGGGAATCCGGCTGAGTACGGTTGATGTAGGCATTGAGGTCATCTTAGAAACCGCAGATGGGCAATTGTCTGAACCATCAACTTCTGTTGTAAACAATACCTTGATTGTAGAAATTCCTAATGCTGTGCTGGAACTGCCCGATAGTAATGAATTTCAGCAAACAAATCCAGTAGAGGGGATTACGCTTGTCTCAGTCAGCAGTCTAACGAACAATCGCGTGCGGGTGGCAATTACCGGATTGTATGCACCGCCAACAGCAAAGGTTAGGGCAGCAACAGAGGGTTTGGTGTTGAGCGTAGCTTCGGGAACCAACATTGATGAAGCTGAGGATGAAATTCAAATTGTAGTAACAGGAGAGCAAGACAGATATGCTCCTGAGGATGCTACAACAGCTACAAGAACTGAGACTCCCTTAAGAGATATTCCACAATCGATTCAGGTAGTTCCTAGCCAAGTGATTCAGGATCAACAAGCTAATGAACTAGATGAGGTGTTACGCAATGTGAGTGGTGTAGCGATTGATAGTAACTTTGCAGGTGCTCTTGATCGGTTTAGCATTCGCGGGTTTACACAATACAATATTCTCAGAAACGGCTTCAGAGAAGGCGAGGGGGGAATTAGAGAGACTGCTAACTTAGAACGAGTAGAAGTGCTCAAAGGTCCAGCTTCAGTTTTGTACGGTAATCTCCAGCCTGGAGGAATTGTTAACCTGATTACCAAACAACCACTTGAAGAACCTGTTTACTCATTTGAGTTATCGGTTGGAACAGAAGAATCAATTCGTCCTGTAATTGATTTTACGGGTTCCTTGAACCAAGAGCGATCGCTTCTCTACCGGATAAATGCACTCTACAACTACTCTGATACCTTCCGTAACTTTGACCAAACCATTCAGCGTTTTTTCGTGGCTCCGGTGTTAGAGTGGCGCATCAGCGATCAAACCAACATAACCGTTGAGATGGATTACTTGAGCGATGAACGCCCGTTTGATCGCGGTTTAGTTGCTATTGGCGACGGTATTATTGATGCCCCAATTACACGAATTCTCAATGAACCAGATGATTTTTATGAAACCGAAGAGTTTGGCATTGGCTATCGATTCGAGCATGAATTTAGCAACAACTGGACACTACGAAATGCATTTCGTTACTTTGTCTCAAACACTCTCGATTTGGGCACTGATCCCACCGAATTTAATGAAGAAATTGGAGAATTATCGCGCCAATTTCGTTCCAACAGTAGCCTGCGTAAAAATTATTCGTTGCAAACCGATCTCGCAGGTAGATTTACTACAGGTTCGATCGAGCATACACTAATCATTGGAGTAGATCTCGGTCGAGTGGATTCACAGGAGGACACAAGAGTAGCGGCTGACGGATTCACACCGTCGATCAATGTATTTAATCCCGAATACGAAACCATTCCTAGACCCTTACGAAGCGATTTAGAAGTCATTAGTACCCAATATACAGATCGACTCGATACAATTGGCATTTTTGCCCAAGATCAGATTACATTATTGGACAATTTAAAGGTCTTGATTGGCGGACGGTTCGATATTGTCGATGAAGATTACACTGATACGTCTTCCGGAGAGGAGTTCTTTGAAAACTACTATGACGAAGCCTTTAGTCCAAGAGTAGGAATTGTATATCAGCCGATTGAACCGATTTCGCTCTATGCGAGTTACAGTCGATCATTTACGCCCAATTTTGGTGTCACGGTGGATCAAGCGAGACTAGATCCAGAACGAGGAACGCAGTACGAATTGGGAATTCGCGGTGAATTTTTTAATTCCCGATTGATTTCCAACTTAGCAGTTTATGAAATTACAAAATCGAATGTTGCAACCGGCGATCCAGATAATCCAGGATTCTCGATTAACATTGGCGAGCAACGCAGCCGAGGTATTGAATTAGATGTGATTGGTGAAATTTTACCAGGCTGGAATATAATTGCTGCTTATGCCTATACCGATGCGGAAATCACTGAAAGTACCGATTTTGAGGTTGGCAACCGCCCCTCTAATGTGCCTAAACATAGTGGCAGCTTATGGACAACCTACGAAATTCAGTCAGGCAATTTACAAGGGTTAGGATTTGGTATTGGTTTGTTCTTTATCGGAGAAAGGCAAGGTAATCTCGCTAACGACTATCAGCTACCAAGTTATGTCCGAACCGATGCTGCAATCTACTACAGACGCGATAACTGGAGAGCGGCTCTCAATGTCAAAAATCTCTTCGATACGACGTATTACGAAACCGCAGATTTTGGCAGAACTACAATTCGACCAGGTGCTCCTCTCACTTTAACTGGAACAATCGCAGTCGAGTTTTAGGTATGCGTATGTGGTACTTGCAATTGAACAGAATCCTTCTGTATTACAGTCGTAAGGGCGATCGCTGCATTAATAAGCACAGGTATTATGCTGTTCAATGGTTGGTAGCAACTATCACAATCCTTTTCATTTCGGCTTGTCATAATCAAGCGTTTTATAGGAACGATACTGCCAAATTAACATCATCTGACTGTCGCATTGTAATTCATGCTATGGGCGAAGCCTGTGTTCCACTTAATCCTCAAAAGGTAGTCGTGTTGGGAGGAACAGAGCTTGATCCAGTCTTAATGCTAGAACCTAACTTTATCGCAGGTCAACCAAATACACTCACCTACATCAAAGAAAAATTACCAAATCAGTGGGCACAAATTGAAGAGATTCCTAGTATCGGAGATGATCCGAATTTGGAGTACCTCTTGCTACTGAAGCCAGATATAATTCTGGGACACACTTCAAGAGTTGAACTTATTTACGATAAACTCGCACGAATTGCACCAACAGTTCTGAGTAATTCAGAGGACTGGAGGGCGGTTTTTAGGCTTTTTGCTGAGGCATTAGGCAAACAAGATTTAGCAGCGCAAATCTTAAATAACTATCAAATCAGATTGGCAGAATTCAAACAAAAAATGGGCGATCGCCTTCAGAAACTTGAAGTTTCAGCGCTGAACTTTCGTCCAACAACGATTTCAGTTTATCCCAGCAACTCATTCTGCGGCAGCGTTCTGCAAGAAGCGGGTTTACGTCGCCCTCCTGCACAAGAGAAATACAATGCATCTGGAGCAGATTGGGAGATCAGCAAAGAAAGCTTTCGTGATATGGATGGAGACATCATTTTTGTATTTACCTGGGCGGGAAGTTTACAAGAAAGACTCAAAGCAAAATCGACGTTGCAGAAATTGCAGGCAGATCCACTTTGGTCGCAACTTAAAGCCGTAAAACAGGGCAAAGTGTATGACGTAGGAGACTATTGGCTGGGTGTAGGTCCCGTAACAGCTAACTTGATTCTTGACGATTTATTTCGATATCTTCTCGGTTCAACCTAATAATTGCACTCTTGTGTATTGAGTTTATGAGTCACTGTTTTTGTTCTGTTGTGTCTAAAGCCAATGGTGAGGATTTGATTGGCTGGGCACACAATTTTGATCGCTATCTGTTAATTGAAATGCCCTTACCTTGGTCTGAAGATCTCTGGGAAAAAGGTGATGTGTTACCGCAAGCCGTAGTTGATAAAATTAAACAGGTCAAAGCATCTGGAACCAGCCTTGAACCTTTGGTCTTTTGCCCAGACCAAGAGTATTCTCATCCTGATTATACTCGCATTTTGTACTACGACCGTCCTGCTCAACAATTTGCTCAATTTCGCAAACAGGAATTTGTTGTGCCAACAGCAAAACTGACAGATTTAGTAACAGCATTGCTAGACTCATCTGAGCATATATCTGAATTTGAGTCATGTAGGCAGAATAGCGATCGCATTCGAGAATTCTTTGTTTGTACCCACGGTAATGTAGACGCGGCTTGTGCTAAGTTTGGCTTCCCAATTTACCGAAAATTGCGCTCTGAATATGTGCCTGCTTCTCATGGAAATTTGCGTGTTTGGCGAGTGAGTCACTTTGGTGGACATCAGTTTGCCCCTACCCTGATTGATTTTCCAGAAGGACGGTATTGGGGGAGATTGGAACCAGAGATGTTAGATTTACTGGTATGGCGTCAAGGAAAGGTTTCTGAGTTACGTCCGTTTTACCGAGGATGGGCTGGACTAGGATGGGTTGAACAAATTGCTGAACGCGAGATCTGGATGCAAGAAGGTTGGGACTGGATTAATTACCTAAAAATCGGAAAAACACTAGCAATTGACTCTTCAGACGAAGATTATCCCGACTGGGTAGAGGTTCGCATTGACTTTACCTCAGTTGATGGTAGTGTCTCTGGTGCTTACGAAGCCCGAATTGAAGCGAAAGGCACTGTTAAAACGATGTGGACTTCAGGCAAAGACCAACCGTTGTGGGAAGTGAAGCAGTATTGCGTTAATCGTCTAAACAGAGTTGACTAGTTATGGGTTATTCGTTAACGAGAATCATTTTTATAGCTGGAGAATATAACTCTGCCGATGTCACAAAAATGACCTACCACTAAACACGATCAAGACGTGAATGTAGCGATCGCCTTGTTTTTATCTGAATGAAAAACTCTGTTTCTATCTGGCAACTTCTCTGGCGGATGATTCTTTATACGCCAAAACTCTATTTAGCAGACACGATCCTGTGGCTGTTTATCATGGGATTACCTGCAATTCCAGGCTTGCTTGTCCGCGAGTTCTTTAATACTCTCACTAATGACTCACAACTCAACGCATCTCCTCAAACACTTGTTGCATTATTGTTAGCAACTGGGTTAGCAAGAATTCTCGCAATTTTTACAGGTCGCGTTACCAAAACTCAGCACCGGTTTACGATGAGTTCTCTGCTACGCCACAATCTTTTAGCACAGTTGCTGCAACGTCCTGGCGCACAACCTTTAAGCACCAATTACAAGGTTGCTACAGTATCTCCTGGAGAGGTATTGAGTTATTTCCGCGAAGATGCGAACCAAGTTGAAGATAACGTCGTTGGGACTAATGAAATTTTAGGCGAAGGAGTTTTCGCACTGATCGCGTTGGTGATTCTTTTCAGCGTCAATGTGTGGTTAACTTTGTTTGTGTTTTTGCCATTAGTTGCGATCGCAATTGTCATTCAACGCGCTGAAACCCGTATTAAACGCTATCGCCGTGCAAGTCGCCAAGCAACGCAAAACGTGACAGGATTAATTGGTGAAATCTTCAGTTCAGTGCAAGCAATTCAAGTTGCAGGTGCTGAACAACCTGTACTAGCGCGGTTTCGGCAACTCAATCAACAACGGCAACGATTGATGGTGCAGGATCAAGTGTTTACCGCTATCCTCAATTCAATTTTACAAAATCTTGTTAGCGTCGGTACAGGGTTAATCTTGCTGACGATCGCGCTATCAAGGAATGCGATCACAATTAGTGTAGGAGACTTCGCGCTATTTGTTTACTATCTGTCATTTGTCACTGAGTTTATCAGTTCATTAGGAGGTTTTCTGGCACTATCCAAGCAAACTAAAGTCTCTTTTGAGCGCATGGGTTCATTGGTACAAAAAGATGGTGTCGTTACTGCAACGAATCTTGTGACACCTCAACCGTTGTATTTAGATAATATCTGGGGACAAAAGCCCAAGCTACCATTAGTTGTGCAACCATACCGCGATACGCAGAGTTATCTCAATGAGTTGAAGGCAGTTAACTTAACATACCTCTACCCTGGTACAAATCAGGGAGTTGTTGATATTAATTTAACAATACAACGCGGTAGTATTACTGTAATTACAGGTCGCATTGGTGCTGGCAAAACGACACTGCTACGTGCCCTACTTGGGTTATTACCCAAACAAGGCGGTAAAATTTATTGGAATGGAAAGGAAGTTACCGATCCTGCTACTTTTTTTATACCGCCGCGCAGTGCTTATACCCCGCAAGTTCCGCAATTATTTAGTGGTACTCTCCAGGAAAATATCACGCTGGGATGGCAACAAGGAAACATCGAACAAGCGATCGCTCTAGCAGCTTTTGATCGCGATCTTGCTACCATGCCGGAAGGACTGGAAACTATCATTGGAACCAAAGGAATGCGTCTTTCTGGAGGACAGTTACAACGCGCCGCAGCAGCACGGATGTTTGTCCATCAACCAGAATTACTTGTCTTTGACGATCTTTCCAGTGCGCTTGATATAGAAACTGAGCAACTTGTCTGGTCGCGTTTATTTGCTGCAAGTACTCAAGATAAAATAGCAGAATCTACTTGGCAACCGACTTGTCTTGCAGTATCACACCGTCATGCTGTTCTTCGCCGTGCTGACAATATTATTGTCCTTACAGCAGGTAGAGTCGTCGCTGAGGGAAGCTTTGATGAGATCAAGTCTTTTATTAAAGAGGGGTGAGTTTTGAATTAGAAGGTTTTTCTTAACTCAACACGTGCTACGCATTGCGGTAGCTAACAGCACTCACAACTCATAACTCTCTCAAGCTCCCCTGCTAAGCTTGATCCAACCGTAGTACTGCCATAAACGCCTCTTGTGGTACATCGACAGTTCCCACAGCTTTCATGCGCTTTTTCCCTTTAGCTTGCTTCTGTAGGAGCTTTTTCTTACGGCTGATGTCACCACCGTAGCACTTAGCTAAAACGTCTTTACGCAAAGCTGGGATGTGTTCGCTGGCAATCACTTTACTACCGATCGCCGCCTGAATGGGAACTTTAAATTGATGACGGGGAATAAGTTCTTTCAGTTTTTCTGCCATGGCGCGTCCGACATTGTAGGCTTTATCGCGATGGACAATCATCGCCAGTGAATCAACAGGGTCGCCGTTAATCATAATATCAAGTTTGACCAATGGGTTTTCGCGGTAGCCGATGAGTTGATATTCCATGCTGGCATAACCGCGCGATCGCGACTTCAATTGATCGAAAAAGTCAGTAACGACTTCTGCAAGTGGCAACTCGTACGTTAATGTCGTGCGCCCTTGTGTCAAGTACTTCATATCTTTAAAGATACCGCGCCGATTTTGACACAACTCCATCAAAGTCCCAACATAGGTTTCTGGGGTAATCATGTCAACTTGAACATACGGTTCTTCAATTTTTTCGCGTTCGTTGGGTGCAGGTAACGTACTAGGGTTATCGATATACAACACCTCGCCCTTAACCGTTGTAACGCGGTAAACCACAGAAGGGGCGGTAATAATCAAATCGAGATTATACTCGCGCTCTAAACGTTCTTGCACAATTTCCATGTGCAGTAATCCCAAAAAGCCGCAACGGAAGCCAAAACCCATTGCACTTGATGTTTCCGGTTCAAAATTTAACGCCGCGTCGTTGAGTTTTAGCTTATCTAACGCATCGCGCAAATCTTCAAACTGATCCGCATCGATGGGAAACATTCCACAGAATACCATTGGCTTGGCTTCGGTGTAACCTGGTAAGGGTTCTACGGCTGGTTTTGTTGCTAAGGTAATCGTGTCGCCTACGCGTGCATCTGCTACCGCTTTGATTGCAGCAGCAAGATAACCTACTTCCCCTGCATGAAGTTCGTCAACTTGCTTTTGAGTTGGAGAAAGAACGCCCAATTCGTCAATTTCGTATTCTTTCTTTGATGCCATTAAGCGAATGCGATCGCCTTTTTTGACCGTACCATCCATCACGCGAAAATAAACAATCACGCCTCGGTAACTGTCGTAGTAGCTATCAAAAATCAACGCGCGTAACGGATCATTGACGGTATCTCGCGGTGGTGGGACGCGCTGAACAATTGCCTCTAAAATTTCATCAATCCCAATCCCTTCTTTTGCCGAAGCCAGAATCGCGCCACTACAATCAAGCCCGATAATTTCTTCAATTTCTCCAGCAACGCGGTTTGGTTCGGCTCCTGGCAAATCAATTTTATTCAAAACAGGGATAATTTCTAGATTATGTTCCAGTGCCAAGTAAACATTTGCCAGCGTTTGCGCCTCTACCCCTTGCGAAGCATCAACTACAAGCAACGCACCTTCACACGCTGCTAAACTCCGAGATACTTCATAAGAAAAGTCAACGTGTCCTGGGGTATCAATCAGATTTAAGACATAATTTTGACCATCTTGAGCTTGATAGTTCATCCGAGCCGCTTGCAACTTAATTGTAATGCCGCGCTCCCGTTCCAAGTCCATGTTGTCGAGAAACTGCTCTTTCATTTGCCGAACTTCTACTGTACCAGTGGTTTGTAGCAAGCGATCGGCAAGGGTCGATTTCCCATGGTCGATGTGAGCAATAATAGAGAAATTACGAATGCGCTCTGCGGGGACGTCAGTCATATTTTTTGATCTAGCAGCAAGCAATACTGTTAAGAAATAGGAATCTTTAACGCATTTTAAACTTTTTTGAGCTAAGACGCTGCGATTGATTAACGGCGATCGCTCCTTATATAGTAGCTGTCAGGTAGGAATTAAAGCTAAGCGATTGCTACACAGTACAAGATTTATTCTAAGTGCGCATAGCTTCTATCAGTCTTAAGCATGAATCTGTCTATCTGCTTTTTAGTATTGCTTATTTGGGGGCGTACAATAGACAATAGAAGGTGTGTCTTCTTTGAAATCTGACAAAATAAATTAGATTGATTGAAATTCGCAAAGCCATCGCTAGTAAACTTCTTTCCAAGTCTTTTTAAGTGCTTATGAATGAAAATGCCATTGACTCAGAAAGTTTAACTGACAAAGTAGAAATTGCCGTTCACTTGGATTCAGAATTAGTCGAACAAATTCAACACTTAACCAACGATCCGAGTAAAGTAATCGAGGCGGCAATTCGACAGTGGTTGCGGGGTGAAACTCAGCGTGATGACGAACTTAGCCGTACTTTCAGACGTACCCCCGTACCACCACGCGGTGAATGGAACGATTAACGCCGCATAACAGACAATCAAATCAGCACACGGCAAGAGCAAATTAACGTCTTTTGCCAAATATCTTTTTAACCGTAGCTATCAAATTTCCCTAAATTCTGTAAATTTGTGTCAAACTCGAAACAACTATCAATCTAGCTAGATTACTCGCCACTCGTATACTTCAGCTTGTAATGAATGTTAATGCCAATTATTCTCAACCGTCACTTTCTGTGCAAAACTTAGACTTGCTCGACACGATATCCAATCCGCTAGGAATTATAGGTGCAGAGTTAGCTTTTATACAAAATGCAGACGGTTGCTACTTAGCTTTTTATTGGCAACAGGCAAAGGAACATGGAATTACCGACGAGCAAATAATTGGAACAGCGCTTGACGAAATTTTTACCCCAGTAAACCAGAAGGATTATCGCGAAAAGCTGCAGAAAGTCATACAAAGCGCAATGCCAGAACAATCTCAGTGTTTGTTTCGTTGTGCAGAAAAATTGTTTTTTTTAGATATTACTCTTGTCCCAGTATTAACAGCTAGCGCTCAAACGAATACAGTTTTAGTCATGGGGCGATCGCACGAAGGACAAGTAAAAACCGCGAACCACCCCACAGAAACATTTGCCAGACTCAAAAAACAGTTGACGCAAATCGCCCGCAACATTCGTCGGACGTTAGATTTAGATATTATTTGGCAGCAAGCAGTTGATAGCTTAGGTAAAACCTTAGGCGCAACGCAGTGCATTATTTATTCTTATTTACCAGAACAAGGTTATCTTCGCGCGGTTGCAGAATACACGACTGAGCCAAGTCCTTCAATGATCGGGTTAGAATTGGCGATCGCGCAAGATCCCAGCTTTTGTCAAGCACTCGCAACATTACAACCGATCATTATTGAGACAACTCAACAGATACAACTGATCGTCGCCACCTGTTATCAAGACCAACCTAATGGGTTAATTAGTCTAGTCTACGACACTACTCAACGCGAGCAAGACTGCCCGCAACAGTGGAGTGTCGCGGAAAAAGATCTGGTAGGAGAAGTTGCGGATCAAATTGGAACGGCGATCGCCCACGCAACACTTTATAAAGAACTCGAACTCGCACGCCAACAAGCCGAAGAAGCTTCGCGACTCAAAAGCGAGTTTCTCGCAAATACTTCGCACGAGATCCGCACGCCACTTAACGGCATGATCGGCTTTTTAAAATTAATTTTGGAGGGCATGGCAGACGACCCCCAAGAGCAGCAAGAATTTATTCAAGAGGCGTATTCTTCGGCAATTCATTTACTCGATATCATCAACGATATTTTAGACATTGCCAAGATAGAAGCTGGCAAGATGGAACTAGAACTAGGTCCTGTCAAGCTTGATGAACTCTTTGTTGCGGTAGAAGAATTTACACGCACTCAAGCTGAACAGAAAAACTTGAGCTTTCACATCTGTATGCCGGATACCTCAGATGAAATTATTCTGCACGGTAATTATCAACGACTCAAGCAAGTGCTACTCAATTTAGTCAGCAACGCGCTGAAATTTACTCATGAAGGCGGAATTACAATTAATGCTGATGTTGTCCGCAAGAAGTTTACCTTCCAAAATCAGGAATTTCCAGGGTTAGTCAAAGTCCGCGTTGCGGATACAGGAATCGGTGTTTCGCTAGACAAACAAGACAAACTCTTTCAATCGTTTAGTCAAGTTGATGGTTCGCGGACGCGACAATACGGTGGTACAGGGTTAGGACTGACAATTTCGCAAAAATTAGTAGAAGCAATGGGCGGTACAGTTAACTTCTACAGTATGGGCGAAGGACTAGGCTCTACTGTGACATTTACTGTGCCACTCTATCAAGTACCCGTGATGGTATCAATACCAACGGAAAATTTTGACGTGTAATGTAACTAGGGGCTAAAGGCTAGTCATTATTCAGTTTCCCAAATCTCTTACGCATGTACGACGAAATATTTAACCTGATTGAAGAATTGGTGATGCATCATTCGCCGAGTGGTGCTGAAGCAGAGATTAATCAATTGTTACTACAAAAATTTGCCGCCTCAGTAGAAGTATGGCACGATCGCGCGGATAATATTATTGCGAAAATTCCAGGACAGGATGCGAGTCGAGCGATCGCAATTACTGCACACAAAGACGAAATTGGTGCAATTGTCAAAACAGTGGGCGATGCGGGACAAGTCGAAGTCCGCAGGCTAGGAGGTTCTTATCCTTGGATTTATGGCGAAGGCGTTGTTGATTTACTCGGTGATAAGGAAACGATAAGCGGTATTTTGAGTTTTGGTTCGCGTCATGTATCGCACGAATCACCGCAAAAAGAATTGCAAGAAGATACTCCAGTCAAATGGGAAAACGCTTGGATTGAAACCAAGTGTACGCTAGAAGAACTCAATGCAGTGGGAATTCGCCCAGGAACGCGTGTCGTCATTGGTAAACATCGCAAACGCCCCGCGCGGTTAAAAGATCATATTGCGAGTTATACGCTTGATAATAAAGCTTCAGTTGCAATTTTGCTAGCATTAGCCGAAAAAGTTAAACAGCCAGTTGTCGATACTTATCTCGTGGCTTCGGCAAAAGAAGAAGTAGGTGCGATCGGTGCGCTGTATTTTAGTCAAAAACAGCATTTAGATGCTTTGATCGCCTTAGAAATTTGTCCCCTCGCGCCAGAATACCCAATCAAATCGGGAGAAGCACCTGTAATTCTATCTCAAGATGGATACGGAATTTACGATGAAACACTCAATGGACAACTAAGACAAGTGGCACACAAACTAGAGATGTCAGTGCAGCTAGCAACACTAAGCGGCTTTGGTAGCGATGCTTCAATCGCCATGAAATTTGGTCATGTACCGCGTGCGGCGTGTTTGGCATTTCCTACACAAAATACCCACGGCTATGAAATTGCGCATTTAGGTGCGATCGCCAACTGCATCAAATTACTCCAAGCTTTCTGCGAAACTCCCTTCGACTAAGAACTGTAGAGTGACTTCCTTCACCCCTCGCCCCTCACTTCTTTCTTCTAGTTACAAACCATGAACCTGCGCAGGTTAAGAGCCTGAATTTTATACAATGATCCCAGAGGACTTGAATTGTAGATAGCTGTAATTAAATGCCTAAGACTGTTGCCGAGGTGATGAGCCGCGATCCAATCGTCGTGCGCCCAGAAACACCGTTAAACGAAGCTATTCAGATTCTGGCAGAGAAACGCATCAGCGGTTTGCCTGTGATTGACGATGATGGCAAATTAGTCGGCATTATCTCTGAAACAGACTTGATGTGGCAGGAAACGGGTGTTACTCCGCCTGCTTACATTATGATTCTCGATAGTGTGATTTATTTACAAAATCCAGCCAAATACGAGCGCGATTTGCACAAAGCACTAGGGCAAACTGTCGGGGAAGTGATGAGTAGCGATCCAGTTACTGTTTCGCCAGATAAGTCTTTACGAGAAGCTGCCAAGTTAATGCACGATCGCGAAGTTCGTCGCTTACCTGTGATTGATGCCGAAGGAAAAATCATTGGCATTCTCACGCGTGGTGATGTCGTGCGGGCAATGGCAGCGGATGAATAATGATTAGGAGTGATGAGTGACTAGATGAGTTTTGAGTTAAAACCACTCATAATTCTCTTCTACACCTGAAGCCTGACTTCTGACCCCTCTAAACTTGGAATAATTATAATGAGTGTTGCACCTGAAACTGTCAAACAAATGCTTAGTTCTGAAGATTTGGGAGAACGCTTGCGGGCGGTGAACCAAATTCGGGAACTCGAAGATACCGCGCTGGCTTTTGAATTGGCACAAAGCGCAGTTCAAGATCCTAATGCACGTGTCCGCTATTCGGCGGTCAGCCAAATGGATACTTTGGGTGGACAAAACTTGCAAGTGACATTAGATTTATTGCGCGATCGCCTCAAAAATGACCCTGAACCTGACGTCCAAGCCGCTGCTGCGGATTGCATCGGTGCTTTAAAATTAACTGAGGCATATACTGATTTAGAGCAACTCTATCACAGCACAAGTGAGTGGCTGATCAAGTTTAGTATTGTTGCTACATTAGGCGAATTAGGCGATCCGCGTTCGTTTGACTTGCTTCAAGAAGCACTCAATTCAGATATTGACTTAGTAAAAACTGCGGCAATTAGCTCGTTAGGAGACTTGAAAGACGCACGTGCCGTAGAACTTCTAGTCCCTCATGTCTCTAACGCAGATTGGCAAGTACGCTACCGTGCTGCTCAAGCTTTAGGAAAATTGGGTGGAACGCAAGCACAGTCGATATTAAAAGAAATGGTAAATGACGAAGTAGAAGCTGTAGCGCAGGAAGCTAAAACGGCTTTAGAGCAGATGGGTTAGATTACTAGCGCTTAAAGATATCTTGAATTTACTTTAAATGGTATGATCGCTTTTTTATTTAGTAGTACACTTGTTCTCACTCTTAGCAAAAGGCAGGTGTACTATGGCAGCGATCGCGGTTTGCAGTCAAATTTGGAGTGAACTTTTAGATACACCACAATAGAAGATCCTAGGAATGCACAGTAAATGCATCGTGGTTTGGAGCGTTAGGACTTAACCATATCAGAAATTACTGAGCAAGCATAACAAGAAGTCATATGCTCTCTCTTATAAAGATTTATGACACCTCAATTTGATATCAAAATAAAAGCACTACGCGCGTTTACCGATGTGGTATGTATTATTTTATTCTAGACACTAGACCTCCTGCATGAAGAAAATTGCGAATGAATTCGCCGCTAAACAGACATCTACCACTGTAGACTTACTAAGAAAACTCTTAATGGGAGTGTGTGCTCGTCAATTCCGTTTGAGTAGCCCCAAAGAAAGTCGAAGGGCATCTAAGATTCATACAGGAGGTATACTCAGTAAGTAGAAAGATGGTCAGTAGTAATAAGGCTAAGCCGAATTGTAATTTATACTGCTGTCAGTTGACGTTCTGTGGATGTGCGATCGCGTTTGTTGCGTGTCCAAATCCACAATGCACCCAAGCCTAGCAAGATTGTTGCTAGATGAAGCAGACCACCTATGATGGGGATTGTAGTCAAAATTATAAAGACTAACAAGCCCACGACAAGAGAAAAAAAACGCCTTGATGATGTGTTCGGTTGTAGTTTCTGCATCAACCAACGTCCGCCAAGTAGACTAGCGATAATTTGAGGAACAAAGGTTGCGAAGAGGAAGAAACTAACGAATAAGGCAAGGTTAGCGAGTGTTCCTAAACCCATAATTGGAATAATGAGAATCGGTAAAGTGACAGCTGATAAAGCTGTAAGAACAAACGTCACAAATGCGATCGTGATCGCTATGATTCCCACGGCGAAAAATGTGACAATTCCCCATCCTAAACTTGGTAGAGGTTTAGCTTGGGCGATCGCTGCCAAGTTTTGAATCCAAGACGGCAAAAACTTGAACAATAGCCATCCCACCAATACTAAAGCAAGAAAGTACTGTAACTGCTGAACAATTGTTGCTACTGGATCTGGTGCAGATGTTTCGACTTCTGGTAACTCTTCACGTAAGACACCACCAGCGATTTGTGCTTGCTGACTAATGTTTACAACATCAGGAGATCTGTAAGTCAAATTGCCACCGATTTGCGCCGAATCTGCTACGGTTAAACCCGCGCGTAATTGGGGAACTGGAACGGGTGGTTGAGGGAAAAACGGCGGATAAGCTTCAGGTGCGTCGCCTTCAGCACCTATTGCAACATTAATATTACTACCAACGCTACTACGCAGTTCTAATGCTGCCATACTGCCGATGACATTTTGCCCAACACTCCCTGCTAACAGCGCTTGCCATCCGGCAAAAGCTAAATCGCTTGCTACTGTACTACCAGCGACACTTTCAAAACTCCAACCAGCAGCAACAACATCATCCCCGATGCGGGCATTGGAACTCAACTGTGTAACTTGACTAACGACTCGGAGATCGTCGTTTACAGTACCGTTTATGATAACTGCTTGACCAGCAGCTATAAGATCGCCTTGGACTGTACCATTGATTGTAATTAAACGACCAACTGCTATAAGATCGCCGTTGACAATGCCATTAATTGTAATTGTCCGACCAGCAACATACAGGTCGTCGGCAATCACTTCATTTGCAGCGATAATGACTTGATCTCCACTACGACTGACCAATGACCAAACTGGCGTAGCAAAGAAGACGAGTAACAATAGTAAGGTGCAGAGAAATCCTATACCGACAGTACGCCATCTTTTATGCCTCATAATCAATTTCTCCGGTGTTTTTGCTGATGCACCAAAACAATCATTATTTATGCTTTAGCAGCAACTTCCTGCCATTCTTGGACAACAAATCGCGGCACAGAAATATTGATAAAGCGATCGCCAGCTAAAGGTAAACTGAGTTGCAGTGATTCTACAGGTAAGTTAGGCAAAATATTTCTGACATCATATTGACCAATAGTTGGTGCTGGTGCTTCGACTAAAAACACATCATTTGCCGTTAAAATTTCACCCGTAGGCGTTGTTATTCGCAGTGGTTGTGGATGAATTAACTCAGCAACTCCTGGAAATCCAACAAGTCTTAAATTAACTAAAGGAGGTTGTCCAATTTGAACTTGCTTAAATAAGATGACCTGCCAATAATTTCCGGAAGAATCTTGTAATCGCTGCTGCGAACGATAAAGTATTTCTCCTGGTGCTTCAATTTGATTAATCACTGCAAGCACTGGTTGTGATAGAAAAGTTCCTGTACTTAGAAATACAATCGTTGTCCAAATTCCTAGTAATAATAGCCAAAACAAAGGTTTTAAAATAAATCGGTATACCGACCTTCGCTTTCTTCTGAAACGCATCATTTTCTCCTTTATTTCTAACTTGGGTAACAGGTAATAGATAATTGAATTAGTAACAGATTATGTTAGTGATATTGAAACAATATGAAATTACTCTCTTCTTTTCTTTGTATTTTTTGTGTCCTACTCTTCGGGAAGGCTACGCCTATGCAGTTAAAAAAACAACTGCGCTAGTCAGAAACTAGCAGCAGTTTTGAAAGTTATGATAATACTTCAGCTTGTTGCTTTGGGCTAACTTGAGTATCCTTACCACTACTAGATTGAATCGTCAAAACCGAGGCTGGCGCATGGTGAAGGACATAATTACTCACACTACCAAGAAACAACTCTTTAATACCAGAATGACCGCGCCGCCCTAAGATAATTAAATCGGCTTTCCACTTACGTGCATAGTCACAAATCACGCGACTAGGAGTACCAAAAACTTGCTCAAATTCAGCTTTCACACCTGCTTTTGTAGCTTGTTCGCTGCGATCGCGTAACATTTCAATTCCTTGCGCTTCAAACTCGCGCCATTGCTGACGATGCAACTCAGCAATTTCACTGCTTAAGCCAGGATAGTATTCTTCTCGCATCAACGAAATATCAGGGCTTCCCTCTTCGTCGGGAGAAAGAACGTGCAATAACATCATGTTTGCATTCGTTGCTTTAGCAATATCGACTGCGTGTTGAAAAACTTGTTCGCCTATAGGAGAACGATCAAGTGCAACGAGAATTCTGGTATACATAGGAACGTTCCTTAAGGAAATATATAGTAGGGGTCAGAGGTCAGGGTTAATCAATTTTGGCAACTTTAGGATTTGATCTCTAATCCTTCCACCTCAGCGACTTGTAGGAGTGTTTTCAGTACCGAATCAGGGTTAAGGCTAATTGAATCAATTCCTTGTTCGACTAAGAAGCGAGCAAATTCAGGGTAGTCGCTGGGGGCTTGACCGCAGATACCAATTTTACGATTGAATTTTTTAGCAGATGCGATCGCCATTTGTACTAATTTTTTTACCGCATCGTTGCGTTCGTCAAATAAATCTGCAACCATTGCTGAATCGCGGTCTAAGCCTAACGCAAGTTGCGTTAGATCGTTAGAACCAATCGAAAAACCATCAAAAACTTGGCTGAATTCCTCGGCTAACAGCACATTGCTAGGTAACTCACACATCACATAGACTTGTAAATCATTTTCACCGCGTACCAAGCCGTGTTTTGCCATCTCAGCTAAGACTTTGCGTCCTTCATCGGGTGTCCGACAAAATGGAACCATTAAGATGACATTTGTCAAGCCCATTTCCTCCCGCACTTTTTTGATCGCTTGACATTCCAAAGCAAAACCTTCGCGGTAGCGATCGCTATAATATCGAGATGCTCCCCGCCAACCTAGCATCGGGTTTTCTTCTTGCGGTTCAAAATCACCTCCCCCCAAGAGATTAGCGTATTCGTTGCTCTTAAAGTCTGATAGCCTAACAACTACAGGTTTTGGATAAAAAGCTGCTGCAATAGTTGCTACACCTTGCGCTAACTTATCAACAAAGTATTGTGGCTTGTGTTCATATTGGCAAGTTAACGTGGCAATTTCATCTTTAATCGCATTTTCTGGAAGTTCGTCAAAGTGAACCAACGCCAACGGATGCACCTTAATATGGTTAGCGATAATAAACTCCAAGCGTGCTAACCCGACACCATCGTTAGGAATCGCCGCCACACCAAACGCTTCGGCAGGATTACCCAAGTTGATCGTAATTTGCGTGCGGGTACGCGGTAAATTTTCTAGCCTTACCTCCTGAACTTCATAAGGTAATATGCCTTGATAAACTTTACCTTCTTCACCTTCGGCACACGAAACGGTGACTTCTTGACCAGATTTGAGTACGCTGATTGCATTCCCTGTACCGACAATCGCTGGAATTCCTAACTCGCGTGCAATAATGGCTGCATGACACGTACGCCCACCTTGATTTGTGACGATCGCACTTGCTTTTTTCATAATTGGTTCCCAATCAGGATCGGTTTTATACGTCACCAAAACCTCTCCAGCTTTGAATTGATCGAGTTTGTGGACATCCAGAATCACGCGGACTTTTCCTTGACCGATCGCTTCGCCAATACTCCGTCCTTTTACCAGAACTGGGCTGTGTTCTTGTAGCGAGTAACTTTTTAATAAATTCTGATGTTTTTGCGACTGCACCGTTTCAGGACGTGCTTGGACAATAAACATTTCTCCTGTAATTCCGTCTTTTGCCCATTCGATATCCATCGGTGTGAAAGTTCCCCGCACTTGGGAATAATGATCTTCTATCAAACAAGCCCAACGCGCGAGTTGCAGAACTTCTTCATCGTTAAGTGTAAACTGCATCCGGTCATCGAGAGGTACAGGAACGTTTTTTGTTTGCTTAGAACCGCCAACATCGTAGATAAGTTTGAGTTCTTTTGTTCCTAGACGCTTTTCTAAAATCGGGCGAAAACCTGCTTGTAAGGTGGGTTTAAACACCAAGTATTCATCAGGGTTCACCATTCCTTGCACAACGTTTTCCCCTAAACCATACGCGGCGGTGATTAGCACTGCATCTTTGAAGCCAGATTCGGTATCAATTGAGAACATGACTCCTGAAGATGCTAGGTCTGATCGCACCATTTTTTGCACGCCGACAGAAAGCGCAACATCTAAGTGGTTAAATCCTTTGATTTGCCGATAGGAGATCGCGCGATCGGTAAAGAGTGAAGCGAAGCATCGATGACAAGCATCGAGAACTGCGGCTAAGCCGTGGACGTTGAGATAAGTTTCTTGTTGTCCGGCGAAACTTGCATCGGGTAAATCTTCCGCAGTAGCACTCGAACGTACCGCAACATCTGTATCAAAACCGTAACGCTGACACAGCTTATCATACGCAGCAGCGATCGCGTCTTCAAGTTCTGCGGGAAATGGCGTTTGCAAAATCAATGAACGCGCTTGTCTACCTTTTTGTCGTAGTTGGTTGACATCTTCAATATCTAAATCTGCAAACAATTTACCTAATTCTGCTTCCAATCCAGCCGACTGCATAAAGTAGCGATAAGCCTTTGCGGTGGTAGCAAAACCACTGGGAACGTTAACTCCTTGGTTGGACAGTTGCTGGATCATTTCTCCTAAAGAAGCATTTTTACCACCCACCAAGGCAAGATCAGCTAGGCTAACTGTATCTAATTCCAATACAAAATCTTGCTTACCAGCAGTTTGAGCAACCGTAGTTTGCAACATCAATCAACTTCCTCTTCTCAAGCTTAGTTAGTTTTTGTGAGAAGCTTTTGTGGAGAACTCGTGATTTACTTCTCATTCCTACATCTTTAGTTATAGGAAAACAACTTGAGGAAATTGTGAGGTTGTGTTGACGTTACTGCTGATTTAGTGTAGCAATCAACCACCGACTAATTGCCCCATCGTCTTCAGTTTGAGAACGCTTCAGGGCTTCTTCTACTAAATTAATATCTAGTCCTTGTAATACTTGCGATTCTCGAATGAAATGACTTTGTGTTGGTGTTAAACAACTTGCAATCACTTTACCTGCATTGACATCAACAACCCAGTATTCCTGCACACCCATGCGTTGATAAAGCTTTTGTTTGCGATTAGTATCGTCTTCTAAGGAGGAAACTGCGACTTCGACTACGAGTGTTGGTGGATCGAGTTCATTTAAGTTTACAGGTGCGTTGTTACGCGGCGGAAATCTCAAGTTTTTGCCGAGATAGTATGCGATATCTGGCTGGGCTTCTTGCAATCCAGCTTTTCTCAGACTAGGATTTGTCAGTTCTTTAATTGCAATGTTCTTAATTGCTGCATACAAAACAATAACTGTAGAAACAATCGAATTATCTTGACTATGTGCAGAACCTATAGGGGACATCTCAATTCTCATGCAGCCTTCATCGTAGTAAAATCTCCCACTTACCAAAGTTGGATCGTCTGCAAACGTCAGAAAATCTTCCCAAGCTGCTGCTACCCAGGTGTCAGTAGGAACGGTACTTAAGGCTGGAGGTGGATTAACCATCGCCGTAAAATTCCAGTATTGCCGAATATTAAATATTTTACTTCAATCGAGCCTTGCTCTATAGCTGTGTTCTTGAACACCCAGCCTCTGCAAGATAACCTAATAATTAAGAATCGTTACAATAAAAGATAAAATCACACCATGAGTCAAACTGCGCTTAATTTAACAGCGATCGCCATATTTTTAACAACAATGACGGCTTTGCTAGGACCAATATTCAATGTATCTCCTACAATTCCTGCGATCACAACCTTTAGCCTCTTAGGGCTTGCCACTTTAGATAGTTTTAGCTTACAAGGTAAGGGTGGTACTTTAGTATTAGACTGGTTAGCAAGTTTTTCTCCTCAACACCGCGATCGCATTATTCGCCATGAAGCTGGACACTTCCTTGTCGCGCATCTTTTAGGAATTCCGGTGACAGGCTATGCTTTAAGTGCTTGGGAAGCTTTAAAACAAAAACAACCAGGACAGGGTAGCGTTAGCTTTGATGATACAGAAGTTGTATCTCAACTTGCACAAGGCACAATTTCTGCACAATTATTAGATCGCTACTGTACCATCTGGATGGCAGGAATTGCCGCCGAAACTTTGGTTTACGATCAAGCCGAAGGTGGTGCTGACGACCGTCAACATCTTCATACTGTACTTTCATCGTTAGGATTTTCTGCTGCAAGTGTAGAATTGAAACAGCGATTTTGTAGCTTGCAAGCCCGTAACTTACTACAACAAAATTGGACAGCATATGAAGCATTAATTGCTGCAATGCAAAAGCGTATTGATGCCACTGAATGCCGCAACTTAATCAATTCACTAACACAAGAGCATAAATAATTACGAATTACAAATTGTTCAGTCTGTGCAATTGATAATACAGTTTCTGCCAGCCGCTTTAGCTTGTAATAAATATTCATCAGCACGTGCTAGCATTTGCACACCTTCAGAATCGTCAGACGTCCTAAGACAACTTGTGCCGATGCTAATTGTAATGGGAATTGACAGGGCATTGTCAATGACAAATGGTTGCTCGCTTACAATGCGTTGCAATCGACGCGCAACAACGAATGCATCTTGACAGTTGGTGTTGTGCAGCAAAATTACAAATTCCTCACCACCGTAGCGAAAGGGAATATCTCCTGAGCGTAAGTTGTAGCGTAAACGCGAACTTAGTAACTTGAGAATGTGATCGCCGATTAAATGCCCGTATGTATCATTTACAACTTTAAAATAGTCAACGTCTAGCATCAAAGCACTCAGCGGTATTTCATAATTTCGGCTAGTACGAATGTGGCGAACTAAATTACTTTCTAAAGCCCTACGATTATTGAGTTCTGTTAGTGGATCGACATAGGCGATCGTGGACAACAAATTGTTAGTTTGAAGAAGATCGCGATACTTTTTTACTTTCCGCAAACCAACTTGAATATGTGCAAGTAAAAGACGCGTAACTGGCTGCGTACTATCTTCTAAATTCAAATTACCGTCTGGTAGCCATACATAAGCATCTGCGGCTTCCTCTAATGCTGTAGCAGTCGTGTCGAGTTCCCAATTCCAATGCGCACGCTTTCTTTCAGCGATGAGTTGTGCGCGATCTTCTACAAGAATACAGTATATCCAAGACAGCGGTGTTTGCTGCTTGAGCCAGCGGCAAAGGTCTAGACTTTGTTCCAAGCCAGCCTGTACCATCAGGATATCGGGAGGTCTGACCTCAATCCAGTTTTGTGCTTCGCTCACATCAACGGCAAACTCTACAGTAAAACCTGTGCCATGACGAATTTGGTATGGCAACCTAGCAAAAAAATCTTTCTCGCCAACGGTTAGAATTGAAGGATGCATGATGCTATCTATCTGCTCAATCTTAATGTTTGGAACTCCAGTAATAAAAGGTTCTGCACACATTAAAGTTTATTTTGTAATGAATAATTTTTAATACTTTAAAATCTTTACGTATTCAAATTAAATTATAGGTTTTTAGAATTTTATCTTGAAATCGGATATTTTATTGTCACTAAATATTCAGTATTAAAATCATTTTTTTATCTTAATTTTATAGAATAATCATTTTTTTGTTTGCTATTGTCTATAGACTCTATCAATTTAAACTACGTATTATCTTTAAGTTAAGTAATATATGTTTTAATTATTTCCGTATTATCACTTATAAAAAGAATCGTTGTCACTAGCAAAAGTATGATTTATATCAAAATTTGATACTTGTCATATCAGCTATGCAAAATTTTAAAAAAACTCAGTGAAGATTAGAGTGAGAAAAAGTCAGAAAAAGTGATGTGTTTTTTATATGTTGAGTAATTTGCTGACTACAGTGGCGGACAAAATCCTTATATTTGCAGCGATAACCATTTAAAATATGGTGACAGAGACAATATCAGGAGTGACTTTCGTGGAGTCGCGTTACAACCCCGCAGCGATCGAGGAAAAGTGGCAACAAACTTGGGCGGAACTTGGTTTAGACCAAACTCAGACAGATAGTGCTAAGCCGAAATTTTATGCGCTATCGATGTTTCCCTATCCGTCGGGTAGCCTGCATATGGGTCACGTTCGTAATTACGTAATTACAGATGTTATTGCCCGATTGAAGCGAATGCAAGGATATCGGGTATTACACCCTATGGGTTGGGACGCGTTTGGTTTACCTGCAGAGAATGCAGCGATTGATCGTGGAATTGGGCCGGCGAAGTGGACGTATCAGAATATTGCGCAGATGCGATCACAACTGCAACGCTTGGGTTTATCAATCGATTGGAATCGCGAAGTCGCAACGTGTTCTCCCGATTATTACAAGTGGACGCAGTGGATTTTCTTGCAATTTCTCAAAGCGGGACTTGCGTATCAAAAAGAAGCCGCAGTCAATTGGGACCCAATCGATCAAACGGTACTTGCCAACGAACAAGTAGACAGCGAAGGGCGATCGTGGCGCAGTGGTGCGAAAGTCGAACGTAAATTGTTGCGTCAGTGGTTCTTGAAAATCACCGATTACGCCGAAGAATTACTCAGTGATTTAGACAAATTACCAGGATGGCCCGATCGCGTCAAGTTGATGCAAGCAAACTGGATTGGTAAATCAATTGGTGCTTATTTAGAGTTTCCCATTGTCGGTTCAGATGAAAAAATTGGCGTTTATACAACACGCCCTGACACGGTTTACGGCGTAACGTATGTCGTTTTAGCGCCCGAACACCCATTGACAAAGCGCGTTACGACACCTGATCGACAAGCCTCGGTAGCAGCGTTTGTGCAAGAAGTTGCGAACCAAAGTGAATTAGAACGTACCGCCGAAGATAAACCTAAACGAGGAATTCCCACAGGTGGTAAAGCAATTAATCCCTTCACCGGCGAAGAAATTCCCATTTGGATCGCAGATTATGTCTTGTATGAATACGGTACTGGGGCTGTTATGGGAGTTCCCGCCCACGACGCGCGTGATTTCCAGTTTGCCCAACAGCAGAATTTACCGATCAAAGTTGTGATTATTCCCGAAAATGGCGATGCATCAGCACCTTTAATGGCGGCTTATGTAGAACCTGGCATTGTGGTAAATTCGGGTGAATTTGATGGCATGGTTTCGACCGACGCGAAAGCAGCGATCGTTCAATACGCCGAGAAACATGGTTATGGCAACGCACGCGTTCAATATCGTCTGCGCGATTGGTTAATTTCGCGACAACGCTACTGGGGCGCACCCATTCCCGTAATTCATTGCCCTAACTGTGGCATAGTTCCAGTGCCCGATGAGGATTTACCTGTAGAATTGCCCGAAGAAGTCGAATTTACAGGTCGTGGTGGTTCGCCTTTAGCACAACTCGACTGGGTAAATGTCCCTTGTCCAACTTGTGGAACACCAGCCAAGCGCGAAACCGACACGATGGATACGTTTATTGATTCGTCGTGGTATTACTTGCGTTATCCTGATGCTAAAAATAATCAGCAGGCTTTTGATCCAGCAAAAACAAATGACTGGATGCCCGTCGATCAGTACGTAGGCGGTATCGAACACGCGATCTTGCACTTATTGTACTCGCGATTCTTTACTAAAGTGTTGCGCGATCGCGGCTTATTGAACTTTGACGAACCCTTCCAACGCCTATTAACGCAAGGAATGGTACAAGGAATTACCTATAAAAATCCTGTAACTGGTAAATACATTGCACCCGCACAAGTCGATCCTAACGACCCCAAAGATCCCGAAACAGGCGAACCGTTACAAGTCTTTTACGAAAAGATGTCAAAATCCAAATACAACGGTATCGATCCTGAAGAAGTCTTAGCAAAGTATGGTGTGGATACCGCACGGATGTTTATCTTATTCAAAGCACCTCCCGAAAAAGACTTAGAGTGGGAAGACGCTGATGTTGAAGGACAATTTCGCTTTTTAAATCGTGTTTGGCGTTTAGTTACTGATTACAGCAATCAGCCAGCGGTTGTTAGTCAGCCAGCAGCATTAACTAAACCCGAAAAAGAATTGCGACGCGCGATTCATACTGCAATCAAGGCTGTGACGGAAGACTTAGAAGGCGAATATCAATTTAACACCGCTGTTTCTGAGTTAATGAAGTTGAGTAACGCGCTTGCTGATGCACCGTGCAAAAACTCCGCAATTTATGCTGAAGGTATTCAAACCTTACTGATATTACTAGCACCTTTTGCGCCCCACATTGCTGAGGAATTGTGGCATCTATTGGGCAATACTGAATCAATTCACATTCAACCTTGGTTGAAGTACGACGAATCAGCCTTAGTCGCTGACGAAATCACGTTAGTGGTTCAAATCAACGGTAAAAAACGCGGTGAATTACAAGTCCCCGCGCAAGCTGACAAAGCCGAACTTGAAAAATTCGCCCGCGAATCTGAAGCCGCGCAGCGTTACATTGAAGGTAAAGACGTAAAAAAGGTCATTGTTGTACCTGGAAAACTTGTCAACTTTGTCGTAGGTTAATTAATTCTTTGCGCTCTTTGTATATACCCTACGGGAAGCCTACACCTATGTGGTTCGTTCCATCATGAAAATTCGCAAAGCAGTAATTCCTGCAGCAGGGTTTGGTACTCGTTTATTCCCAGCAACCAAAGCTATTAAAAAAGAACTCTTCCCAATTATTGACAAAGATAGAAGAGCAAAGCCTGTTATTCAAATTATTGTAGAAGAAGCCGTTAACGCCGGAATTGAAGAAGTAGGGATAATTGTACAAACAAGCGATCGCACTTTATTTTCAGACTTCTTTCACACGCTATCTAGACCAGAACTCTTTCAAAAATTATCACCACAAAATCAAGAATATAGCCAATATCTCCAAGATTTAGGCAGTAAAGTTACCATCTTGATACAAGATATACAAGAAGGCTATGGTCATGCTATATTCTGTGCTAAAGAATGGGTAAATAATGAACCTTTTCTGTTAATGCTAGGCGATCATGTTTATGTTTCTAATATTGAAAAATCTTGTACGACACAGGTCTTGAATATCTTCAACCAAGTGAATCAAAGTACGATTGGATTAACAACAATGCCAGCAAAAATGATTCATAAAGCTGGTTGTATTGCCGGTACTTGGCAACAAGAATCAATTCTTAATCTTACACAAGTTTATGAAAAGCCATCAATAGAATATGCACGTCAACATCTACGTGTACAGGGAATACCTAAAGATGAATTCTTGTGTATATTTGGCTTGTATGCACTATCGCCGCAGTTGTTTGACTTTTTAGAAGAAAATATTAAGAAGAATAGACGCGATCGCGGCGAATTTCAGCTAACATCTGCACTCGATCGATTGCGTGAAGCTGAAGGAATGACAGGCTACCTTGTTAAAGGGCGTTGTTTTGATACCGGAATGCCCGAAGCGTACCTCCAGACAATGATCGATTTTAGAAATAAAACTGATTTTTAATGCATATACTTAAATATTAAGCTACTTAAAATTGACCAATGGATCTAACCGTTACTAAAGACAGTATTGATCTACCACCTGGTGCTGAAGTGATCTTACGTCATCAAACCTGGTCAGATTACCAAGCACTATTAGCAAGTCGTCAAGATAAAGCAGCAATAAAAATTTATTTTGACGCAACAACGCACGAGCTTCGCATCATGGCACCTTTGCCCGAACATAGTAAAAAATCTGATACACTTTCTGATTTAGTCAAAAGTCTTCTGCGACACCTCAAGCATGACTGGGAAGGCTTTGATCCACTCACCCTAAAGCGGTTCGAGCAAAAAGGGTTAGAACCAGATGCTTGCTTTTACATTCAAAATCGCGAAGCAATCTTAGGAAAAGAACGCATTGATTTAGAAAGCGATCCGCCTCCTGATTTAGCACTTGAAATAGATTTGACATCATCTACAAAACCTGAAGATTACACGGCTATTGGTGTTCCGGAACTTTGGATATATCGCAATCAAACACTGAATATTTATCTTTTTGATGGGCAGCATTATCAAGAAAGCTCAAAAAGTTCACTATTCCCAACAATTCCTGTCAAAGAACTGATTCCTGTATATGTAGAACGTGCTTGGAATGCAGGCTCTAGTGTTGCCCTAAGAGAGTTTGAAAACATTCTTCGAGAGCAATATTAGCAGCAATCGCACTTCAACAACGCGCAGAACGCGGTAACATAAATTCCTTACCTTCTGCCGCAAACTCACCGCGCACCATTAAGAATGCCTCGTCTAGTACGTGGGGAACACCTTGAAAATTTGCATTTAGGCGATCGGGACTAAAGTATACTATAATCTCCTTAATAGGCTGGGAAATTCTTGCCAAAAGTGCATCTAATGTAGGAATGTTAGTTCCTACTACATCAAAAAGCTTGAGTTGAGTATCTTCAATTTCCAGACAAACAATTACGTCTAAATCTTCTGCGTAGTATAGAGGGCGAGTTGCTTCATTGACACAAAATAAAGCTTTTTCTTGCTGCGGCAAAACTCCAACAACATTTGAGACGGGTGTGCGAGTTTCTAAAAGTCGATGCAGTATCTTGAGATCGTTTGAGTCGGAAAAATCCAATAAGCGCAAGCGATCGCTACTACTTGCATCGCACTGTGTCACAAACTTATGTTCTTCCACGACACGAAAGCCAAAAGGTTCATATAATTCAGGTTGTGAGGTTGTGAGTACTAATGTTTCATAACGGCGATCGCAATAATCCACCACTTCCGTCATAATTTCCCGATAGTACCCACGGCGACGATATTCAGGATGCGTTGCAACAGCGTGAATTCCTCCGACTGTTACACTTTCTCCCATAATCAGCAGCGGAATTTCTAAAACACCTACATGCGCAATCGCGATGTCATCGTGAAACCGAATAAATGGAGTAGAAACCGCTTCCCAAGGCGCACCCAGTTTTCTTGCAGATTCGACTAAGTTGCTGATATCAAAACCAAAACTAGAAAATACGGTTTCTAGCAATGTAAACAATCGTTTGTATAAAGTGGGATCGCAAGAAAAAGACTGTTGAAAGTAGTGTTGATTCATGGTTTAGCCGACAATTCTTTTAGTAGTATTCAGCACATACTACACAAGATTATTATGAATTCCGGCAATGCGTACGCAGTTTTAATGTAAAAAGTGGCGTATTCCTGTAAATACCATGACTAAGCCTAAATCATTCGCCGCATTAATCGAATCTTGATCGCGCATACTACCACCAGGTTGCACGATCGCAGAAATTCCCGCAGCAGCAGCAGTTTTTACCGAGTCATCAAATGGAAAAAAACCATCACTTGCTAAAAATCCACCATTGGCTTTTTTTCCGGCTTGTTCTAAAGCAATTTGCACTGAACCGACACGATTCATTTGCCCTGCGCCGACACCTGCAGTCGTGCGATCGCGCGTCACAACAATGGCGTTCGACTTTACGTGCTTACAAACTTTCCACGCAAACAATAATTCGGCAAATTGTTCTGGTGTAGGTTGTTTTTGCGTCACAACTTGCCATTTATTAGTATCAGCAACAACATCATCTGCTGCTTGTACTAGGAATCCACCTGCAATAACCTTTACTGTTTCTTTTGGTCCTGCACTTAACTGTGGTAAAATCAGAATACGTAATTTAGATTTAGCTGCCAATATCTCTTGGGCTTCTGCTTCACATCCAGGTGCTACCACACATTCTAAAAATGTTTTTGTTAACTCAGTAGCAGTCGCAGCATCAATCGATTGATTAAGTGCGACAATTCCCCCAAAAGCCGAAGTCGAATCTGCATTAAAAGCTTTAGCGTAAGCTTCTACAAGCGAATTTCCTAATGCAACGCCACAAGGATTTGTGTGTTTAATAATTGTCGCAGCCGGAGTATCCGTAAATTCAGCAATAATTCGCCGCGCTGCTTCTAAATCAACTAAGTTGTTATAACTCAATTCTTTTCCCTGAAGTTTCTTAGCCGCTGCCCAGCCACTAGCAACAGCACCACTTTGATACCAAGCTGCTTCCTGATGCGGATTTTCCCCATACCGCAAAACCTGCAACTGCGTCCCCTCAAGTGTATACTGTTGTGATAAACTCTGATCCCTGACCTCTGACCCCTGACCTCTCAAATAAAATGCGATCGCCTGGTCATAACCCGATGTATGCGAAAATGCCTTAATTGCGCATTCTTGGCGAAATTCAAGCGATGCATTACCATCATGTTGCCGTAATTCTTCTAAATAAGCCTCGTATAGCGCAGGATCGCACAAAACTGTTAAATGAGCGTAATTTTTTGCTGCTGCTCTCAGCATAGCAGGACCGCCGATATCAATTTGTTCAATCGCATCGGGTAAAGTGACATCAGGTTGAGCGATCGTCGATTCAAATGGATATAAGTTAACTACGACTAAATCAATGGGGCGAATTTGATTATTTTCTAAATCTGCAACGTCTTGCGGAACATCACGACGCGCTAAAATCCCGCCATGAATGCGTGGATGTAATGTTTTGACTCTTCCGCCTAAAATTTCTGGCGAACCTGTGTAATCAGCGACCTTTGTGACTGGTAATCCGGCATCTTTCAGGGCTTGGGCTGTACCACCACTGCTGATCAGATCGAAGCCAAATTCTGCAACTAAACTTCGAGCAAAATCAACCAATCCTGTTTTATCAGATACGCTCAGCAGTGCTAGACGCGCCATAGTTCACAACTTCCTTAGTTCCGAGTTGAAAATCATATCATTTTTTATAAGTGTCAATCTCAATGCACAATTACCACTTCGCAATTCATTCCCCGAAGCACCAAAACAAAACCAGCGCAACTGCACCCCAAATTAACATATTGGGTATGTGAAATTCTCTGAAAAGAGTTAACGGAGTTAGCACGAAGATTTCTGTGATCCAACCGGAACTGAGAAGCAAAAATAGAATTAATAAAAATGGTGGCATACAAATTGATGTATTTATGCAGTAATGCACTTATTTTAAATTTTTCATTGCCAAGTCACAGAAAACGTTAATATAAGTTGTGAGATGTTTTGCCTACAGTGGGTATTTTAAGGTGTTCTCTACCCTGCTTGCTGACTTTCAAATTATCTTCGAGCGCGATCCGGCAGCACGTAACTGGCTGGAGGTGTTGTTTTTCTATCCTGGCTTGCAAGCAATCATTTTGCATCGGATAGCGCACAAGCTATACCAGATAGGTATTCCCTTTATTCCGCGTCTGATCTCTTTTATAGCACGCTTTTTAACAGGAATTGAAATTCACCCTGGCGCAGCGATCGGTAAAGGCTTTTTTATCGATCACGGTATGGGGGTTGTAATTGGAGAAACAGCAATTATTGGCGATTATGTTTTGCTTTACCAAGGAGTTACCCTTGGTGGTACAGGTAAAGAAAGCGGCAAACGCCACCCTACCTTGGGCGATAACGTCGTCGTTGGTGCTGGGGCTAAAGTCTTAGGTAACATCGAAGTTGGTAATAATGTGCGAATTGGTGCAGGCTCAGTAGTCCTGCGCAATGTTCCTTCTCATTGCACAGTTGTTGGTGTACCAGGGCGTGTCATCTATCGCTCTGGAGTTCGTGTCGATCCTCTAGAACATGGTAGTTTACCCGACTCAGAAGCTGAAGTTATTCGCGCTTTGGTTGATCGCATAGAATCGCTAGAACAACAAGTAGAACAGCTACAGCACAAGCAAATCCCTGCACCTGTATATCATATTTCGATCGCTGCGGAAGAAGCATGTGACGCACTACAAACTCAGGAAGAAATACCAGTAACTCAAGGTGCGGTTTGTCAGTTAAGAAATAAAGCAATTCAAGAGTTTCTCGATGGTGCTGGAATTTAAACTTTAAGGATTAATTTCTTGAGTAGACCAAGTGCGATCGCTTTTGCGAGTATAGAGATAGCGATTCTGCGGTTCACCCCGTAGTTTTAAGTGATCTACCTCAAAAGGTTCGAGTAGCAATAGACAAAAATGCGCTAACGGCTGAGTTGCATCTGGTGGTGGAACGTCAAAGCCTGTATTATCTCTTGGCTTTCCAGGATGGGGGTAAGCAAAAAGTAACCGTGCTGCGTCACTAATTTCGCGCCAAGTGTTGTGACGTGCTTGTTGTAAAGTTGCATCAGGGTGATCTTCGCCGACTAAGGTTAAGTAACCACCAATCCGAAATTGTTCGCGGGTGTCAATAAAGTACCAACACGCTTCCGCCCAAGGTTGATGGGCAATTTGTTCGGGTTTTTGCGATCGCGCATCGACAATAAATTTTAACTGATCGGTATTTTCTAGAAAACCGCGAAAGACAACAGTTCGATTGGCAGGGCGATTATCCAAGCGCACCGTTGCAAGTTGTACATAGCGAGATGGTTGCGGATTTTTATGCAAAGCACGCGCTAGAGGCGATCGCCAAGGTGTCATACCAATCACAAGAAGCGGGAATAGTTAATCATCAAGTAATATATCACCTGTATAAAGCTATTGCGCCTGAGTAATTTCCGTATTTTGCTTGAATTTCTTGCTAAGACAAGTTCAGTAATTTCCTAGGAGACATCTGTCACCTATCGAAAGGAAGATAAAACAGTAAATTTTACAACAAAACTGGATAGCTTCAAGAAGTCCGCAGTTTGGCTGGAGATCTAAAGCCTTTCTGAGAGTTTGACCTACCAGTATTTTTGATTGGGAGTCATGTTTGACCTACCAGTCAGATTTGCCATGGACACTTTTCTTCTTCCGCACCTTATGGATTCCTACTATGAAAACATCCCATAAAAGTCTTTTTCGCCAACTGCTAGCAACGAGCTTACTACTTGGTAGTGCGTTTCAACTAGCAGCACCAGTACTTGCGGCTGGGACTCCTGCTGGTACCACGATTAGCAACACCGCGACAGCAACTTATGAAGATCCGAACAATCCTGGAACCTCGATCAACGCTACTTCTAACCAAGTGACAATCACTGTAGCCAAAGTTGCTGGTGTCACCGTAACAGCCGATCCGGCGCAAGATGTCAACAGTGGAACAATTCAAACTGGTGATATCCTTAACTTCGATTTTACCATTACTAACACAGGTAACGACGCAACGACAATCTTCATTCCTGGTGCGCCATCGAGTATTACCAACGGTACGCTTTCTGGTCCACTGCTCGCCGACTTGAATAACGACGGCACATTTGAAACAGTGATTCCAGCAGCAGGCTTTACTACAGGCAATATTGCTGCGGATCAGGTCATTAAAGTACGGGTTCCGGTAGTTGTTGGTATAACTCCTTCCGGTACAAATGTCACAGTTGTTTTAGGTGACACTGGCGCTAACGACAATAGTGCAGGCACGCAAAACCAGCCCGATGCTAGTGATGGTGCAAATCCCAACGAGGTGCGTACTATAGCCGTAGGTGGTGCACCTGCCAATGGTGAACGCGAAGCCAGCGCCACGCAATCCGCTACCGTTGGTGCAGTACCCGAAGTTCTCAACGGTCCTTTGAATCAACCCGATGCGGTTGGACCAACAAACAATAACGACGACTTTACCAACGCATCAATCACAGTTCCCGCAGGGTTAGCGCCCAATGCACTGATACCAGATCCTGCTCCGCGAACATTTACAAACACAATTGCCAATGGTTCCACGACCGATCCAGTAATCGTTTCCTTGCTACCAACGCCTCCTACTGATCCCGCAGCATTACCCAACGGCACATTAGTCACAATTACCTACAACGTGGGTGAAACCGCAACTTATAGCTATAACCCTACCACAGGCTTTACATTCGTTTCGGGTACCGGAACCACCGCAACTGACCCTGTCAAGATTCTGCTAACACCAGCATCACCAGGTAACACCGCTAACTATCAGGTCACTATTGATTTACCCAACAATACACCACAATTAACCGCGTTCTCCGTACCAATTACCGTGTTTGATGACCTTAATAACGATGGCATCATTGATGCGGCAACCGAAGTACCAAACACGACAATCAATCGTCTTTACACTGGCTTCGTCCGAGTTGTCAAAGAATCGCGGATTCTGCAAGGTACAGGACCTGCGGTTGTCGCTGGGGAAAATGTCTTCAGCCAAACTCCGAAAAGCCCTGCCCCAGGCAACATTATTGAGTACCGCATTACCTACACGAATATTTCTGAAGCCGCACCAAGCGGGGGAACAGGTAATGTTGTTTTGAATGCTAGTAACTTACGGATTGTTGAAGATGGAACAACTGGTGGTAACAACTGGGCGTTAGATAGCAATAGTGACGGCATTATCGACACAAGTAATGTTCCTGCAACAGCCGTTGATTCTACTGGCGGTACCGTAACGTTTGCTCCAACAGGTGATGTCCAAGGAACAACTGCGGCAACGGATGTCACTCGCTATGAAGATACAGTAGCAGGTCCCATCGCGCCAAGTACAGCAGGGACGTTTACCTTCCAACGCCGAGTCAATTAATCAAACTTAATGCCATCGGCAGTAGTTGCAGTCTGCTACTGCCCTTACTCACCCCAATCAGTAAGAAGTTAGGAGTTTTTAGTGAAAAGTCTAACCTTTGTAAAATTTGCGGCGATCGCCTTAACAACCGCTTTACCATTAGTTGCACTTCCTGAGATTCAACAAACAACAGTTGCGATCGCTCAAACAGTACAGCGTCAAGCCCAAATGCAACTCAATTTGGGGGCTGCGAAGAAAGTTGTTACGAAAGATGCTGCTGGGAAACCGCAAGTTACCTGGCAAACACTCAAAGGCAATGTTGTCGTTCAACCAGGTGATACACTGCGCTACACCGTTAGCAGTGAAAATACTAGCGATCGCGTGGTGAGAAACTTTGTTGTCACGCAGCCCATTCCGAAACAAACAACTTACGTTCTCAAGTCTGCGACTGCGCCTAGCGGTACCAAAATGACTTACAGCATCGACAACGGCAAGACTTTTGTCGAAAATCCGACAATTCAAGTCAAGTTACCCGATGGTAAGGTTGAAACTCGTCCTGCACCAGCCGAACGTTACACGCATATCCGCTGGCAATATACCACCGCGATTAATGCCAAATCAACCGTGAATGCTAGTTACCAAGTGCAAGTGCGTTAATCGCTAAACCACATCTCAACAATATCTTCTCGCTGTCAGGTGCAGATATCGCATCTGGCAGTACAGATTCCTCATGCCTTTCAGTAGGAATAGCCTTGTCATGTACACGCAGCGCTGGCAACATAACTTACTACTCGCAGCAATGCTAGGAGTGAGTTTACCTTTAGCCGCACCACTTTTAGCTCAAACTAAGACAAATTCTCTAAATATTATTAACCAAGCTTCTTATAGTTACAACTCAGACGACACGCAGTTAATATCCGGATTCACTACTCAAAATTCTATCAGTGTTCAAGGCTTAATCGATCCCTTAGGGCAAGTTACGGGTTGTGCGGGTGAAATTCTGCCAGACTATACGGGTTTTAGTGTTGCTTTGTATGAAGTAGAACCCAACGATCCCACAGGAACCGAAGTGAGAACTCTTGTCTCGCTGACGCGTACTGAATTACCTGATGTTCCAGATAACGGGATTACTAAAGGTTTGGCACCAAATATAGAAAATAGTAATCCGTTTTTTCTAACTAATGGAGAACAGGGCAATTATAACTTTCTGCTTGACCCAAACCGAGGTCAGTTAGATATCGGTAGAACTTATGTTCTGATTGTCAATCCGCCACCTAATACAATTTACAACCAACGCCGCGTCAAAATTACGATTCAAGAACGTCAGGGTGATGTTGTTGTTTATCAAGCAACATCTTTAGATGGTAAACCGCTCAGTACCACAGACGATCGCACCACACTTGTTAACACTATCAATATCCGCGATGCCGAGAGAGTCGGGCTAGTCCTTGGCACCCTGAACATAAAAACTAACATTTGTCAAGCTCAAGACCTGCAAATTATCAAAACAGGCGATCGCGCGACGGCTGCACCAGGAGACACAGTTATTTATCGTCTCGCAGTCAAAAACCTAGCAAGTTCCTCAATCCATAACGTGGCGATCGCAGATACTTTGCCTTTGGGGTTTAACTTTCTTCCTGCTTCAGTGCAAGCAGAGTTAGACGGCAATCCAGTTCGAGTCAATACTACTCAAAATAATTCTTTAGTCACGTTCCAAGCCTCAAATATTAGCCTACCACAGTCGGGCATCCTCAACATCGCCTACGCCGCTGTACTGACTCCCGAAGCAATTCGCGGTACAGGTGAAAATTCAGCGATCGCCACTGCCCAACGCCTTGATAACAGTGTAAGCGTCAAAGATGGTCCTGCAATTCATCGACTCCGCCTGCAACCTGGTATTTTATCCGACTGCGGTACGCTGATCGGGCGTGTATTTGTTGACAAAAACTTTGATGGCGAACAACAACCTGATGAACCAGGTGTTGCCAATGCTGTTGTTTTTCTTGATGATGGCAACCGTGTTGTTACGGACAAACAAGGATTATTTTCTGTAGCAAATGTTATTTCAGGCTACCGAACTGGCGTTTTAGATTTCACGAGTGTTCCAGGTTATCGCCTCGCCCCCAATCACAAATTCAAAGAACGCAATAGCCAATCTCGGTTGGTACATTTAGCCCCAGGGGGTTTAGCGCGCATGAATTTTGCCGTTACCCCACTTGAGAAGGAAGGAACGCAACCATGATCAAGACGTTGAGTACCTTCCTGATTATATGCATGGTTGAAGTAATAAGTAAAGCGGCGATCGCTGCTCCTGCACAACAATCTGCTGCTCAATTACCTGCCGATGTACCAACACAACAGACACCTATTGCGACAATCAAAATTATTTCACCAACCCCCAATCAAATCATTGATCTTCCTTCTACGTCAATTACTGCCGAGTATCCAATAGATGCCCAAATCGAACTACAAGTTAATGGTGTCGCAGTCGATAACTCTTTAATCGGACGCACGGAAACTGATACGACTAATCAACTCATAACACAAACTTGGTACGGCATTTCTCTGGAGCAGGGTGAGAATGTAATTACTGCGATGCCAACAACACCAGGACTAGCACCATCAACAATTAAAGTTCAAGTACGGGGTGGAGTCAAAAAACTCACACTGCAATCAGAAGCTGCGCGAATTCCGGCTGATGGACGTTCTACCACAACGATTCAAGGGCAACTGATTGATGCAAATGGTAATCGGACGAATCAAAATGCCACAGTCACTTTAGCAGCCAGTGCGGGAGAGTTTGTAGAAAAAGATGCTAACCCAAAAGCACCAGGATTTCAAGTGCAAGCCAAGCAAGGGCAATTTAGCGCCACACTGCGATCGGGATTAGAAGCGAAAACTGTAACAATTCGCGCCTTGATCGCCGATATTGAAGCTTTTACACAACTGCAATTTGAAACCGATTTGCGTCCATCAATTGCTACTGGCGTAATTGACGTGCGTTTAGGGCGCAGTGGGACAGATTTTTATCAAAGTTTTCGCGAATTTTTACCTCCTGATGACAACAAAACTAAACTTGATATTTATGGCGCGGCTTTTGCTACTGGAAAAGTTGGCGAATGGTTATTTACAGGTGCCTACAATAGCGATCGCACTTTGAATCGAGATTGCAACGGACGCGATCGCCTATTCCGCGATACTCAACCGTGCGAACAAGCGTATCCTACCTATGGCGATGATTCTCAAGTTACCGCACTAACACCTTCCCAAGATAGTGTGTATTTGCGCTTTGAGCGATCGCCCCAAATTCTCAATGCAGAACCTGATTATGCCATGTGGGGTGACTTTAATACCCAAGAGTTTGCCCGCACTTCACAGCAATTTTCAGCAACAACGCGCCAACTGCATGGCTTTAAAGCAAACTACAACTGGGGTAATTTGCAGATTACGGGTTTTTATGGCAATAACGTTCAAGGTTTTCAGCGCGATGCGATCGCCCCAGATGGAACTAGCGGCTATTACTTTTTGTCACGCCGGTTACTCTTAGCTGGTAGTGAAAATGTTTTTATCGAATTAGAAGAATTAAATCGTCCTGGTACTGTCGTTTCACGCCAACAACTGACGCGCGGGATAGACTACGACATTGACTATGATCGCGGGACTTTACTCTTTCGCCAACCCGTTTTGCGCACCGATGTCGATCAAACAGGACAAGTTTTAAGACGACAGATTATTGCAACATATCAATACGAAAGTCAAGAAAACAATCGTAACACAATTTATGGCGGTCGTTTGCAGTACCATCTTTCGCGGCAACGCCATCCCGATTGGATCGGGGCAACATATCTGCAAGAAAATCAGGGAGTACGCAGCTTTGAATTATACGGTGCAGATGCCTTGATTTCGTTAGGTGACAAAACACGGTTCATTGCCGAATATGCACATTCGACGAACAATTCTGAATTTTTAGGAACTATCAGTGGTTCAGCTTACCGTTTAGAAGCGATCGCAGAAATTGCTCAAGGTATTCGTGCAAGTGCTTATTTTCGCACTGCTGATACTGGATTTGCTAATAATGCCACAATCAGTTTTGTTCCAGGGCAAACGCGGTATGGCGCGCAAGTTGTCGGTAAACTTTCACCGCAAACAAATTTAAGACTGCAATACGATCGCGAAGTTAACCAAGGGATTGCGCCTGAACCTGTGACGACGTTTGAAGATTTATTTACACCTCGTATTGAACCAATCCCAGGAAGTCGGGTCGATAACTCACTCACAACCATTTTGGCAGGCGTTGAACACCGCATCGGGAAAGCTAACGTCACTGTTGATTGGATTCATCGCCAACGCGAAGATCGCATTGCACCTAATGCTTTAAGTGGAACTTCCGATCAGGTGCGATCGCGCCTCACCTTACCACTGACTGATAATCTTACTTTTCTTGCGCAAAATGAACTGAGTTTCTCCGATCAAGCTGACGCTGTTTATCCCGATCGCACAATTCTTGGCTTAGATTGGGGATTGCTACCTGGAGTTAATCTGCGTTTAGCGCAACAATTTTACACGCGCGGGCAATTTGCTGGTAATTCGATTACGAGTATAGAAGTTGTTGGCGAACACAAATTTAGTCAAAATACAATACTCACTGGACGTTATTCCATGTTTGGTGGATTGAATGACTTTTCTGGACAAGGTGCGATCGGGTTAAAGCATCGCTGGGAAATTACGCCAAGTTTAAAACTCAATTTAGCTTACGAACGCATTCTTGGCGATTTCTTTGGACGTACCGCCGCAGGGTTACAATTTGCACAACCCTTCGCCCCAGGGCAAAGTGCCGCTTCTCTAGGATTTAGTGCAGCTAATAGCTACAGTATTGGAGTCGAATATAACCCAAGTTCTAATTTTCAAGCTAATGCCCGCTACGAACATCGCACTTCTCCTAGTGGTTCTAACACTGTGATTGGGGCAAATGTTACTGGAAAAATATCACCAGCACTTACAGCTTTAGTCCGCTATCAACAAGCTAACTTTTCTAATCAAAAACTTGCCGGATTAGGAAACACCGTAAATTTCAAAGCTGGGTTAGCTTATCGCGATCCTCATAGCGATAAATTCAACGCCTTATTGCGTTACGAATACCGCAAAAATCCGGCAACGATTCCTGACACTTTACTTTTAGGCACTGGCACAGGTTATGAAGATCATACCTTTGCTTTAGAAGCACTTTACGCTCCGAATTGGCAATGGGAGTTTTACGGCAAATACGCGCTGCGAAACAGTACCTCTTACTTAGCCACAGACTTAGTTGGGACAAGCACAATCAATTTGGCACAATTACGCGCTACTTACCGTTTAGGCTACAGCGTTGATTTAGTCGGTGAGGCGCGGTGGATTCATCAACCCACAACAGGATTTAGTGAAACTGGGTTTGTCGTAGAAGCGGGTTATTATCTGACTCCTAACTTGCGCTTGAGTGCTGGTTATGCGTTTGGTGATGTCAGTGACAGAGATTTTAGTGGTTCGCGTTCTGCTGGAGGGGCATATTTAGGTTTAACACTCAAGTTGAATGAATTATTTGATGGTTTTGGATTGCAAAAACCAGTACCAAAACCAATTTCAAATCACACTGCCAAGAGTCAGCAATAGATTTTGTCAAGGTACAAATATTTTTTTAAATGTAGTTAAACTAACTATGCAATTTATTCATTATTTTACTGCGATCGCTCGTTCAAAACTACGTCAAACCCAAGCTATAACAAGTTTTTTCATTCTACTTACCGCATTGGGTGGAACGAATATTGTTCGTGCTGAAGGTAGTAAACAGTTAGTTTCTCAAGGTGGCAATCGACCTTATTTAGAATGGGCATCTGGCACAACCGCAAATATTGTGCGTAAAACTCTGTTGAAAGTTTACGTAAAACAAGGCGAAATTGTCAATCTTGGTTCGAGTGTTCATACGAGTTTTGATAGTCAAGATATTGTTTATCGCAGTCCTTTTGGGAGACAAAATGGTGTTTGTGATGTTTTAAGCACTGGCTATGGTTTTATTGACACCTTAGCTAAGGAAACAGCAGGACCTTTACCAAATTTAGGTGGTTATACTCCTTGTAGTTTTGTTGCTACAGAAACTGGAATCTATGAAGTAGAATTTCATGCACCGAATCTTACAGGAAATCCAGCAATAAGAACAACAACTGCAACTTTTCCTACTGATAATACTCAAGGCTCAGGCGTCGCTGCATGGGATATTACTGTACGCGATATTTTAGGTAATCCTAAAAATGGACGCGTATTTACGAATTATGTCGCCATGAACCTGGGCGGTAATGGTATACCACTCAACTCTGACTTCTTTATTCAAACCAAAGATGGATATCGCTATCGAACCGACATGAATGGAGTCGATCCTTTTGGTTTTATCTTTTTTGCTAATAGCCGAGGATATATCGATAAAACAGATAACAGTACACTCTACCGCACAGCAAAAGCTGATAATAATGCTTTAAGTCCTTTTCAAGGCAATGTTGAAGTTCAACGACCCGATCTACCAGATACGGTTACAGATATTACTCATTTAATTTTTATTAATAGACCAGATCCCGAAGCTTTAATACATTTAGGAATTCCAACTTCGCCAGTTATTCCCGCAGTTCCTACTAACTTTAAATTTACTGGTGGTACCGGTGGTAGTGGTAATCAAACTCCTGTAGGAGTCGGTGGAAATTTTAGCTTTGATGTGAGTAGTTCAGGAAGCTACCAAATTATTGTTGATACCAATACTGATGGAGTTTATGATCCTAGCGTTGATCGCGTTTTGCAGAACGTCGCTAATGCAGGCAGTAACGTTGTTTTTTGGGATGGTAAAAATGCTGCTGGTACTAATTTACCACCACGTTCTGGTAATGCTCCTTATAATGCCCAGATTACACTTCGTGCTGGGGAATATCACTTTCCTATGCTAGATGCAGAAAATAACCCGAATGGCTTTGTCATTGAAATGGAAAATGCACCAGGTGCTTTTCCTGCGGGTAAGAATAAATATACTATCTACTACAACGATACTAACTACACGACTAAAAATGGTACATTTGTCAGTCTAGACGGCACAGGTGCAACAAATCCTAGAAACGCGGCAACAGGAATCGATAGTTCGGCAGGAAGACATCAGTTTAGCAGTAACTATGGTGACTTTAAAGGTATCGATACTTGGGCATTTTTTCCTAGTCAAGCAGTTTTGTCGAACTTAGTTATTACCACAACAAACCAAGCAAATGTTAGAGGTAGAAAATCAGTTCGTTTTTTAACTGATGCTGATGGTAGTGGTACGGTAACGGTAGGCGATCGCGTAGAATATACGATTACTTATTCCAATCTTTCTCCAGGTAATACTAGTGCAATAAATTTCGTTATTAACGATACTCTACCACCACAGCTAACATTTATTAATGCAGCTATTGTATCTAAAACTACAGGTAACAATATTACACTCAATTCTAGCTATTCAGGAGCAGGTGCGTTAACGACTCTTGTGACAGGAACAACTGCTTCTAATTCCAGTACCTTGCGCGTAGGTGACACAATTACAATCAGAATCATTGCTGAAATTAACAGTATGAATTCTGGCAACCCAATCAGCAATCAAGCTACTGCAACTTTTAGTACAGCAGACAATCCTAGCGCAACAGTTGGCACTGTTCTGACTGATGCTGATTCTAATGGAGCAACCACTAACCCGCCTACACCTGGTAGTTACTTTTTTCAAACTGCTGATGATGGTATAAATACAGGTAACGATCCTACCCGTACCGACGATGACGATCCTACGCTTTTCACTGTTGTTAGTCCTCCTCCTAAACTTCGCTTAGTCAAGCGTATTACAGCACTTAATGAAATCAACTTCACAGGATTTGTCGATTACATCAATCCGTCAGATCCACGAGCGTTAGATGATAATGCTCCTAATTGGCCTCAGCCTAAAGATACTTATCTACGTGGTGCTTTTAATAACCTTTCTGTTAAACCAGGCGATGAAGTTGAATATACAATTTATTTTCTGTCTGATGGTGGAAGAAATAGCACTAATGTGCAAGTCTGTGATTTAATTCCAGCCAATACAACGTTTATTCCTAATGCATTTAACAACCAAGCTCCTGCAAACAGCAGCGATTATGGTATTGCGCTAGGATTGAGTGCTACTAACCTTCCTACAGCACCTACAAATTACGTAACAAATGCTGCTGACGCAGATCAAGGACGATTTTATGCTGCTGGAACGACACCACCATTATCTTGTTCTGGTAGCAATAACAACGGCGCGATCATTGTTGACGTTGCCACAAGCCCTGCAACCTTACCCAGAGCGATCGCACCAGGAAACCCAACTAATTCTTATGGCTTTATTCGCTTTCGCGTTAGGGTTAATTAAAGATCATCAGGATTTATGCCCAGATCTCGTAGTCTGGCGGCTAAACGTTCAGCACGTTGTTCAGCTAAATTTGCGCGATCGCTTGCTTGCATTGCTACTTCTTCAGGAGTTGGCAATCGATTTCCTGCCTGATCGTACCAGTAAAGCCATTCGCGCGTCCAACCTTGATGCGTGCCTCGTTCTCTTCCTATCCCTAAGTTAATTTCTGGCATCCAATACGGTTCATCGGTTTGTAGTAACTGGTATTGTCCATCAACCAGTCGATAAACTTCTAGCGCTTGCCTTTTACGGCTTTTACCTCTACCTGGAGCATAAATAACATAGTATAAAATCCCTAAGCGAGCATAATCAATCTTTTTCTGTTCGTACTCGCCGCTATAGGTTTTAGAAACAACTTCTAACGCCAAAATCGGCACTTTATTATCTTCTTCCCACAAAACATAACTTAAACGCCCTTCTTCCCCCACAAAGCGATCAACTCCCAAACTTAAAAAACTATCAGGAACAATTGCTGATTCTCCTGGGGCGTAGTAAATTCCCATATCAACACCAAAGAACCAATCGCTGCGATTTGCCCATACGAGCGCTAAAATCGCTGCTAAAAGATTGGGAATGAGGTTTTGCAGTTCATTATCCACCGGCGTATCGTCAGAATCAGGCAGTTCAGCAGATGTGGGCAAACATTGCCATGAGTCGTATACCATAACCGCCTCGACACGAGTATAAAGGAATCGATGTTTACAATCTTAGCTTGAGTAGCAACGACTCAGAATTATGCAACGATCAACACATATAACCGAGTCAACCGCTACAGCTAGCGCAAATCTCCGAAAAATTCAACGTCTTTACCACTATATATAAATGACGTATAGTCTTAATCTATCCCAAACCAACACGACGATAAATTTCCTCAACTATGGTTCGAGAGCTTGAGCGTACTAACCAAACTAGCCAGTTTCCTGAAACTGCGCCTGCTGCTAATCCAGTGTTTTTTAGAACGTATAGCCGTCGCCAGCCGAATGGTAGACGTGAAAGTTGGGAAGAAGTATGCGATCGCACGCTCAAAGGTTTAGTCAAATTAGGTAAACTCACCGACGCTGAAGTCGCGGTACTAGCTAAAATGCAGCACCAACTGAAAGCGCTACCAAGTGGACGTTGGTTATGGGTTGGTGGCACAGAATGGATCGAAAAGCAAGAAAATTTTTCTGGAGCCTATAACTGTACAAGCACCAACGTTACCGACTGGCGGGCGTTTGGCTTGATGATGGATCTTGCAATGATGGGTTGTGGTACCGGTGCTGTTCTCGAACCGCAGTATATTCATCAGTTACCACCAATTCGCAATCGCTTAAACGTGACGATTACTGGAGAAATTGGGATAACACCAGCTATTCGTAGGAAAGAAATTACTGAAATTCAGATTGCAGGCAACGATATCACAATCTACGTCGGTGATAGTCGTCAAGGTTGGGTGAAATCATATCAAACGCTTCTCGAACTATCCAGCGATGCACAATTTGCAGGAGAAGTCAATGTCCGCGTCGATCTGCGTAATGTACGCCCTGCTGGTGAACTTCTCAAAGGCTTTGGTGGTGTTGCTAATCCGATCAAGCTACCCGAATTATATCAACGTTGTGCCGCAATTCTTAATAAAGCCGTAGGACGCCAACTTAATTCTGTAGAATGTTGTTTATTAATCGATGAAGCCGCTGTTGTTGTCGTTGCCGGAAATGTTAGACGAAGTGCTGGAATGCGTCAAGGTGACAGCGACGATGAATTATTCGCTCAAGCCAAAAGTAATTTGTGGCAACAAGATGAGAATGGTAACTGGCGAATCGATCCCGAACGCGATGCGTTACGAATGGCAAATCACACGCGCGTGTTTCATCGTCAACCAACATTGAATGAATGTGTTGATGCTGTACGCAACCAGTATTATTCAGGCGAAGGGGCAATTCAATACGCACCCGAAGCGATCGCCCGTGCAAATGCAGATATCTTAACAACTCCTCAACTTAAAACCGAATTTCTGCAAGCTTATAATCAAGGTAAAGAACAAGCACGAGCATGGTTACGCGATCGCTTTAATGAATTCCCACCTGAAGAAATCGCACACAGACTATCAAGATATGCTCTGAATCCTTGCGGCGAGATCACTGGCGCAAATTTCCATTGTGTATCAGGAAAAACTTTACTAATTACTCGCCAAGGTCTTTGTAAAATTCAAGATATTGTTGGTGAAGAAGTTGAAATTTGGAATGGTAAACGCTGGAGCAAAGTTGTTCCATTTCAAACTAATACTGGACAGAAATTATATAGAGTTAGATTTGGTGATGGCTCTTATTTAGATGTTACAGAATACCATAGATTCTTTGTTAAAGATAGATTTGGTAAAAGCTATGAAGAAGTCCAGACAAAAGATTTATTATCGCATAGCAAATACTCAATTCATACAGAACCATTTGTAATTGAATATCAAGATGGAGAAGCTATTGATCCTGTGTATGCTTATACATTAGGAGTAGCTGTAGGTGACGAAACTTTAGATCAAAATGGCAACGCAAAAATTAGACTATACACCAAGAAATCTGAACTTTTAGTTTCTGGAAAAAAATCTCCTCTAAGAAACTATGATTACTTACCATCTTTTGTAGACATCACTGATTTAGGGTTTTCAAGAGAACTTTTGTACCGCTTGAAAACCCAATCTGATGCGTTAAATATAATTGGTTCATGGAACAAGCAAGCAATTCTTGCTTTTATAGCTGGGCTAGCTGATACTGATGGTTCTAATACTCAAGGAAATGGCATTAGAATTTATATTGCTGACTACGAAAGAGCGTATCGACTACAGTTACTTTTATCCAAGTGCGGACTTCAGTCATCGGTAAACATGATGGCTCGTAAGGCATCTGCAACAAATTTAGGGAAAAGATCGCAATATCTATACTATTTGCAGATTACTGATTGCAATCAAATTCCTTGTCAGAGATTGGATACAAGTAAAGGGTACAAGCCTACAGCAAAAGGAAAATGGCAAGTCATCAAAAGCGTAGAAGAGTTACCAGGCTGTCATGATACTTATTGCTTCAATGAGCCAGAATTCCACAAGGGAGTTTTTGGCAACACTTTAACTGGAAATTGCAATTTGTCTGAGATCCATCTTAATCAAATTGACCCGAATAACTATCAAGAACAAACAGAAGCATTTACTGCTGGAGCACTTTCAGTTGCCACGTTATTAAATCACAAATTCATTGAACCACGCTATCAAAAATCGCGCGAATTAGACCCAATTGTTGGTGTATCTTTTACAGGGTTATTTGACTTTTTTGTTCGTGCTTTCGGTGTCGATTGGCTGCATTGGTGGACAGCAGGAAGACCAGAAACACCGCAAGGGTCAGAGTATAAACAAAAAGAGCAAGAATATCTTAGTCGGTGGAAAGACATTGTTCATCAGGTGATTTGGGAATATTGCGATCGCCACAACATTAAACACCCGAACCGCTGTACGACTGTGCAACCATCAGGCACAAAATCTTTACTGACAGGTGCTTCTCCAGGTTGGCATCCTCCCAAAGCGCAACGCTTCATTCGCCGCATTACATTCCGCAGTCACGATCCCGTCGCGTTAGCTTGTATTGACTACGGCTACAACGTTGTCCCATCACAATCGGATAAAGACGAAAACGGTAATCTACTTAACGATCCATTCGATCCGCGTTGTAGCGAATGGTTAGTTGAGATTCCCGTGGCTGTACCTTGGGCAGATTTACCAGGTGCGGACGAAATTGATATCAGTCAGTTTAGTGCGATCGCTCAAATGGATTTCTATATGCAAGTTCAAAAGTATTATGTCTCGCACAACACCTCTGCCACAATCGAACTGCGAGAAAACGAAGTCGAAGCACTCGGAACTCGCATCTACGAAGCTATCAAAAATAACGAAGGCTACATCTCCGCCGCACTTCTAGCGCGATTTGACGATCATCAAACGTTTCCGCGTTTACCCTTTGAACCAATATCTAAACAGCAATATGATGAATTAATGCAACAAGTAAAAATGCAACGCCGCACCAACGATTTTCAGTCAGCACTCATTCAATACGATGCGAAAGACTTATCTGAGGTAGGACCTGCGGGGTGTGATTCTGATAAATGTTTGTTCTCCGAGCAAAAACCTGTTTAGCTGCACATATGAGCCTTCTTTGTTAGTCAGGAAGGCTTGTGTCACCTTTGGGTAGGTTAGTCAACATTGGCAGGCGCTAGAATAAAAGGTAATCAAGGAAACAGGAAAGATATTTATTATGTTTGGAGATGAACTCAAGCCAATTTTCCAACAACTGACTCAGCACCCAGGCTCATTTTTAGGTGGTTTCTTTTCTGGCTTGTTGCGGCTAAATTTGGGAGAAGACCCCGTAAAAAGCTGGCTCGATCAACAACTAGGTTACACGACTTACGTATCGCCAACAAGTCAGCCACAAAACGGCAAAACAGGTGGTCCTCAGTCGATATCAATCGAGTAAATACATTAAGGCGATCGCCGCGCAATAATTTTGTAGGCATCGACCGCGTTTAAGTATCAGTAGACATAACATATCCTAATCACTCATATCTGAAAAACACCTAAGACTTGCTACTTCGCTATATGTATTTAGATGTAATTAGAAAAATTAAACTAATACAAAACATATAGTCTTTGTAATGCAAGTAACCTTTGATAACTGAGTGAATAGGATATGATAAAACCGTATGCGTAAGTTCAGTCCTATCATTGGTTGAGTTTTAGGCGCTGCCGACTCGGTTGCCAAGCTGGAAATTCTATCACTGGTAAATGAGACGCACTGCACTCTTGGCAAACCTCCTAGATAAGGTCGTCTTGAGTAACTGAACTTTAGCTTCTGTTCAGACTTACGTGATCGATATGACTATTTACGTTGGAAACCTCTCCTACCGCGCCACAGAAGACGACTTGAGAGCAGTATTTGCAGAATATGGCACAGTGAAAAGAATTGTCTTGCCGACCGACCGAGAAACGGGTCGGATGCGCGGCTTCGCCTTTGTTGATATGACAGAAGATGCCCAAGAGGATGCCGCAATCACCGAGTTAGACGGTGCTGAATGGATGGGACGTCAACTGAGAGTTAACAAAGCTAAACCCCGCGAAGAAAATAACCGACGTAATGGTACAGGTATGCGCAGAAACGAATATTGATTAACTTTTACTAGCACTAGTTAGAAAAAGCGATAGCGGCTGAAATTTAGCTAGAAGTTACAAATCTATAAATTGAACTGCTCCGGCAAGTTATGGAACATAAACAAGATACCATAGCAAGTCGGCTATTTTTATTTGAGCATTTTCGTTATGTAGCAAGCAAAGTCTACTTTCTAACACAAACCGCTACCCTGTCTAGCTTTTGAAGAATCTGCCCTGCGACCTCTGACCCCTGTTATATCCGCCAATCGTGCATTCTTATAGTTTAAACTAGCGCTGTTTCCACCAAATTTGACACAAGTGTGGCACTCTGAAAAACAGAGAGGAATATCTGAATCTTTCGCAAGTAACTAGCGGACAGCGTTATGCAAACCTTGCCTACTCCATCAACTACGATTAACCCAACCTCTGGGCTATTAACTGACACCACAATTCATCGCCGCAAAACCCGTCCGGTGAAAGTTGGCAATGTCACTATTGGCGGTGGCTATCCCGTCGTGGTGCAATCGATGATTAACGAAGACACGCTTGATGTAGATGGCTCTGTTGCTGCAATTCGGCGCTTACACCAGATTGGCTGTGAGATTGTCCGAGTTACTGTACCTAGCATGGCTCATGCTAAAGCCTTAGCAGAAATCAAACAGAAACTACATCAAACTTATCAACCTGTACCGCTTGTTGCCGACGTACATCACAACGGTATGAAAATTGCCCTAGAAGTTGCCAAGCACGTAGACAAAGTGCGAATCAACCCAGGGCTGTACGTATTTGAAAAACCAAAAACCGACCGCACCGAATACACGCAAGCCGAATTTAATGAAATCGGAGACAAGATTCGCGAGACGTTAGAACCTTTAGTAATATCCCTCCGCGACCAAGGTAAAGCAATGCGCATTGGTGTCAACCACGGTTCGCTTGCTGAAAGAATGCTTTTTACCTACGGCGATACACCCGAAGGCATGGTAGAATCTGCCTTAGAGTTCATCCGCATCTGCGAATCATTAAATTTTCGTAACTTAGTCGTTTCCCTCAAAGCTTCGCGCGTTCCTGTCATGCTTGCTGCCTATCGCTTGATGGCGCAAAGAATGGATGAATTAGGTATGGATTACCCGTTGCATCTCGGTGTTACCGAAGCGGGTGATGGTGAGTACGGTCGCATCAAGTCCACCGCAGGTATTGGAACGCTTTTAGCCGAAGGAATTGGCGATACGATCCGCGTATCACTCACCGAAGCACCGGAAAAAGAAATTCCGGTTTGCTACAGCATTTTGCAAGCTCTTGGCTTACGCAAGACGATGGTAGAGTATGTCGCTTGTCCTTCTTGCGGTCGTACTTTGTTCAATTTAGAAGAGGTGTTACACAAAGTACGCGAAGCAACGAAACACCTGACAGGCTTGGATATTGCTGTCATGGGTTGTATTGTCAATGGACCAGGAGAAATGGCAGACGCAGATTATGGCTATGTCGGTAAGCAACCTGGTTACATTTCGTTGTATCGAGGTCGAGATGAAATCAAGCGCGTTCCTGAAGCTCAAGGCGTTGAAGAGTTAATCAATCTAATTAAAGCAGACGGACGGTGGGTAGAACCATAAACTGTTAAAGATTAGGGGTTAGGGAAATTGGTGAATAAATTAAGAATGATGAAGGAATGTTGAAGAATATTTATCCTTCGTAATTTTTTTAATTTCACCCCCCGACCCCTAGTATCCGAACCCTATTCACTGAGATCGTGTGTTACATTGAGCATACTTGAATTGCATTTTCCCTCCGACTTTTGCAGTCATTATGGTCATTTCAAAACGTGGGCTTGTTCTGGGTGCAACAGCAGCAATGCTGACAACCGTTGCGATCGCTGGTGCGGGGATTCACTCGCGAGGTCAGGCTTTTTTTCAAGAAAGTCCCAAAGAATTAGTAGATGAAGTCTGGCAGATTATTGACCGTCAATATGTAGACGGCACATTTAATCAAGCTAATTGGCAAGCTGTGCGCCGCGAGTATCTCAACCGGTCTTATAGCAGCAAAGAAGATGCCTACAAAGCCATTCGCGAGATGCTCAAAAAGCTAGATGACCCCTACACTCGCTTTATGGATCCAGATGAGTTCAAAAATATGCAAGTTGAAACTTCTGGAGAACTGACGGGTATTGGAATTCAAATCGCCCAGGACGAGAAAACAAATAAATTGACCGTAATTGCTCCAATTGAAGACACTCCAGCCGCCCGGGCGGGCATTCTTGCCAAAGATATTATTCTCCAGATTGACGGTAAAAGTACGGAAGGCATGGATATCAATCAAGCAGTATCCATGATCAAAGGCAAACCAGGGACTCAAGTCCGGTTGACAATTCAGCGGGAAAACCAGCAGCGCGAGTTTCAAATTACACGGGCGCGAATTGAATTGCACCCTGTCCGCTACAGTCAGCAAACGTCTCCAATGGGAAATATTGGTTACATTCGCTTAACTCAGTTTAGTGCGAATGCCGCCGCAGAAATGCGCAATGCAATTCGAGATTTAGAGAACAAGCAAGTTCAAGGATATATTCTTGATCTACGTTCTAATCCAGGTGGTTTGCTGTTTTCCAGCGTAGAAATTGCACAAATGTGGTTGCAAGATGGCACGATTGTCTCTACAGTTGATCGCCAAGGAAAAAGAGATATTGAAAAATCTAACCACCGAGCCTTGACAGATAAACCTGTTGTGGTTTTGGTTGATGGTGGTTCAGCAAGTGCGAGTGAAATTCTGGCAGGTGCTTTACAGGATAACAAACGCGCTGTCGTTGTTGGAACAAAAACCTTTGGTAAAGGCTTAGTACAGTCGGTACGCGGGTTAGGTGATGGGTCAGGTTTGGCTGTGACCATTGCTAAATACTTTACCCCCAACGGTCGCGATATCAATAAATCAGGAATCAGTCCTGATATAGTAGTCGAACTTACCGATCAACAAAAAGAATCGCTCGTTCAAGACCGCGAAAAAATTGGTACACCTGCTGATCCGCAATATTCTACTGCCTTAAATGTATTGCAAAAAGAAATTGCGGCGAAGCGTGGTAATCAAGCAGGAGTCACGCCGCAGTAGGGTTGATCGTCTGTACTTGGTTTACATAGGTTGGCATTTACCAGCTCGAATTAAACCTATCCGCCGTGCGAAGGCTTCTTCTTGCGAAGAAAAAGGTCCCCAACGGTCTTTAGCTGATACGTGTAGTTTGTCATCAGTGCGATCGCTCGGTACAACTTCGCAGTGACCTGTGGGGCGTTTGATGATATACCAGGCTTGGGGATGGTTACTCATACTCAGGCTCAGTCGTTTGCTTAAATAAATATGATTGATAGCGCGGCAAATGAATTCGCAGCTAGTAAACAAAGTCCACCTGCGTGGACTTTATAAAATTGAACCGACGTTAAATTAACGTAATTTTATGAATAAAGGGAAGGTAAATTAGCCTTCCCAATCATACGGTTTCAAAATCTGATCTCTAATCTCTTCTTCAACGATGATGATTGCCGTTGCTATTGCCGTTACCATTACCGTTAGTAGTCGAGCAAACTCGCTCAGCTAGCTTCTCAGGAACCTCTTGAAGATGATGATATTGCCAGTGGAACGAACCAACGCCTAAAGTTAGCGATCGCAACTCAATAATAAAGTTGTGCATTTCAGCTTGTGGCAAGTACGCCGTTATATTATCCCAGCCTCGCCAATCACTTCTACCTTCGTAACCTAAGATTTGTCCTCGACGTCCACTGACGAGTTGCAACACCTTAGACGTAAATTCATTTGGTGTTGTTACTTCAATTGATACAATCGGTTCGAGGAGTGTAGGCTCACCTTGCGGCATTCCAGTTTGCATCGCAATTCGCGCTGCTTGCTTAAAGGCTTGTTCAGAACTATCTACACTGTGGTATGAACCATTTGTAAGTGTAACCGCAACATCGACAATCGGGAAGCCTAAAGGTCCGTGTGTAAGATATTCGCGAACTCCTGTTTCTACACCTGGAATATACTGTTTCGGTACGACTCCGCCAACAATCGTTTCCTTGAAGTCAAAGCCTTCGCCGCGTGGTAACGGTTTGATCTCTAAATATACGTCGCCAAACTGACCGTGACCGCCACTCTGGTGCTTATAACGCCCGTGTACCGAAGAAATTGGTTTACGAATAGTTTCTTTGTAAGGTACTTGTGGCAGATGTGTTGTCATTGGCAAATTATATTTCCGCCGCAATCGATCTAAAGCAACTTGCAGGTGAATTTCACCTTGACCCCACAAAATGACTTCGTGCGTGTCGCCGTGTTGTTCCCAATAAAGTGCAGGATCTTCTTCTAAAAGTTTACTGAGCGCTCCACTAAGTTTGACCTCATCATTGCGTTTTTCAGGCGTAATTGCCAAAGCATAGACTGGGTCTAGATGTTCAGCTTTAGGTAATTCTGAAGCCAGTTCGCTATTTGATGATAGTGTATCTCCCGTGTGAATTCCTTCTAAGCGCGAGAGTGCTACGATGTCGCCTGCTGGCGCCTCAGTGAGTGAAGTTGTTTGTTGACCCATCAAGCGATAAATACCACCCGCACGTACTCCGTTAAGGACAATTCCGTCGGTTAATTTACCTTGCCAAACTCGTACTAATGATAGTTTCCCACCTTGGGGAGTATAGTAAGTTTTGAGAACTTGCGCTAATGGTGCATCCCTGTGTAAAACAACGCCGCGACGTTCTGCGGTTGTTTCTGGTGTTGGTGCTTCGCGTAGAAGTGCTTTGAGGAGCGATCGCACGCCAAAATCTTGTTCAGCAACTCCAAAAAATACGGGAACAACTAAATCTGCGCCTAATTCGAGTCGCAGATCTTGTACAATTTCTTCTTGCGGTGGGTTAATTTCTTCTAGCAGTTCTTCTAACAAGTGATCGTCAAAGTTGGCGAGTTCTTCCAACATTTCCGTACGTGCTGCTTGTTCCTGTTCCTTAAACGCTTCAGGAAACGGAATCGGATCGCAAGCTGCGCCTGCATGATACTGATAAGCTTGCTCGCTTACTAAGTCAATAAATCCAGTAATTTGTTCGCCTTGCGTAATTGGGTATTGATGCGGAACAATCGGACGGCTAGAAATTGATTTTAAGGCGTGCAACATCTCCATAAAGTTGCTACTGCCTTTGTCCATTTTATTAACGAAGATTAGGTGAGGAATTTCCCAGTCATCTAAAAATTTAAATATTGGTGCGAGTGTCAGCAGGCGTTGCTTTGATTCGTTGGAATTATCGTTTGTTGGTTCGCAAACAACAATCGCTGCATCAACTCCCATCAGCGCGTTATAAGTTTCTTGGGCAAATTCTACTGAGCCAGGACAGTCGATAAAGTTAAAGCGGACTCCGTTATACTCGGTACTGGCAGCATTAACTTCTACACTCATGTGGCGATCACGGGCTTCGGTGGCGCTATCTCCTACCGTATTGCCGTCGCGGATACTACCCTTGCGGGAGATTGCCCCAGTTACAAAAAGCAAACTTTCTAGTAACGTTGTTTTACCACTTAAATATGGGCCGACAATGGCGACATTGTGCAAGCCCATTTTCCCTTTTTCGTTCATAAAATCCTCCTGAGCTTTGCTCATGAAAGCGCTGCTGATTCGAGAAGCGATAATGATGTTGTAGGAAATTATCTGTCATTTAATCTTACTATTACCTATCTTTAATCAGAGCAACAAAAATCGTAGTCTCTTGTAAGATTTAGCTTAATAATAGTTAAACAAAACAAACTTTTATCCAAGATTTTGAATTTTTATAAAGGAATGTCAGAATTTAGATTAATTGAACTCATTTTAAAGAAATTAGTCGTATTCTTAATATCCATACTCTCAGTAATGGCTTTTGCCAAAGTAGGCTTAACGACTCCTTCTTTAGCACAAGCAAGTTCCCAAACTGCTACAAATTGGGTCAACCAGGGACTAAAATTGATACAACAAAATAAACTCAAAGATGCGATCGCCGCGTTTGAAACAGCAACAAAGCTCGATCCCAAATTAGCCCCAGCACACTATAATTTAGGACTTGCTTTGCGTGAAACTGGACAACTTCAACCTGCCGCAGAAGCATTTTATCGCGCAATTCAAGCTGAACCAAAGTTTGCTTTAGCTTATGCTAACTTAGGAGCAGTTCTCTTAGAGGGAAACAACCCCCAACAAGCACAAGAATTTTTACAAAACGCAATAAAACTGGAACCAAATTTAGGACTAGCACACTACAACCTAGGTTTAGTCAAAGAGCAACAACAAGATTGGCAAGGTGCGATCACAGCGTACAATACAGCACTTAAATATAGCCCAACCTTACCAGAAATTACTTATCATTTGGGTATTGTCTATCTTCAACAAAGTCAAGTTGACCAAGCGATCGCCGCCTTTCGCGAAGCAATCAAACTTAAACCAAACTATGCTGAAGCTTATTACAATGTAGGCGCGATTCTATTTGGGCAAGGCAATTTTCAATCGGCGCTAGAAGCCTTTCGTCAGTCTGCTTTAGCAAATAGAAACTATGCAAATGCCTACTATGCCGCAGGTCTAGTATATATGCATCTAGGGCAATATCAAAACGCACAAATAGTCTTGCAATCTGCCAAAACTTTGTATGCATCTCAAGGCAATTCGCAGTGGGCAAAAAGTACCGAAGAACTTCTACAGCAAGCCTTTCAACTTTCTTCGGGGCTATCGCAATAAAGTGACAAACGCACACCATGGCAGTCAGTAGATTTAGCTTGTGTAGCGACAAATAAATTCGCCAAGCTGGTGACGTTGAAGCAGTTGACAAGAAAAGGATCAATCCGATAATTTAATATTAAATTATTAAGTGTTAAATAATAAATGGGAACGCGACATCATGGTACAGAAGAAGAGGTAAGAGCATTAGACACGTATATTAAGTTGGTACGTGCAGCAGATTCAATATCATCTCGGATTCATCGTCATTTAGATGAAACAAACTTGACGATTACACAATTTGGTGTTTTAGAGGCGCTGTACCACCTGGGTTCGATGTATCAACGCGACCTAGCCGCAAAACTTCTTAAAAGTGGTGGAAACATTACTTTAGTCATTGATAATTTAGAAAAGCGAGAGTTAGTGAAACGCGAACGCGAACCTGATGATCGCCGTTGTATTCGAGTCAACTTGACCGAAGCGGGAAAACAGTTAATCAGTCGCATCTTTCCGACTCATGTCGCGGCTGTGGTGACGGAAATGGCTACACTGAGTTTGCCTGAACAAGAAGAACTAGGGCGTCTATGTCGGCAGTTAGGTAAAAAAGAATAATTGTTGGTGCTGTTTTTTTGCCCAATTAATTTAACATTAAACGATTTAATTTAAAACTAAGGAGGAAGTGATGTTTAGTACTGCAAGCAGGCGATCGCCTGTCGTATCAATTGCAACCCAACCGCTACGGCTGGTTACAAGTAGCAAGAGGTGCAGTTAATCTTAACGGACACGCCTTGCAAGCAGGTGATGGTGTCGCTATCAATGAAGCTGAGTTACTCAAAATCAACACAGATAGCGGTGCAGAAATTTTGCTATTCGACTTCTTGGCGTAACCAAGAAATTTTTTGCATGCACTTAGCGATTGAAACCGCAACTAAACAGACGAAACCGAATAGGTAGACTTAGTTTTTGAGGCGCGACTAAAGTCGCTAGGCGGTTTTGCAGTATTTATTCAAGAGGTAAGAATGAAAATTTTAGTTGTCTATTACTCGATGTATGGTCACACATTGCAGATGGCAAAAGCTGTCGCAGAAGGTGCAAGTCAAATTGCGCAAGCCGAAGTGATGCTACGCCGCGTACAAGAGTTTCCTGAAGTTGACAAAATTATCGATCAAAACGAGTTTGCAAGCAAAATACGCGAACAGCAAAAAGATATACCCATTTGCACTGTTGATGATTTGCGCGAAGCTGACGCTGTGATTTTGGGTTCTCCGACTCGATACGGTAATATGTGTGCGCAAATGAAGCAGCTAATCGATTCAACCGCACAGCTATGGCTTAAGGGTGAAATGGAAGGTAAACCAGCCGCTGTATTTACTTCTACAGCTTCGACTCACGGCGGACAAGAAACAACGCTACTAACAATGATGGTTCCGCTATTACACTTAGGAATGCTTATTGTCGGCGTGCCTTACTCTATACCTGGAATGATTCACACAGAAGCACGTGGCGGTACACCCTATGGTGCGACAACAATAGCAGGCGGACAAGGCGAGTTGCAACCAACATCAGAAGACTTGGAAATTTGCAAAGCATTAGGGTGCCGTGTGGCTGAGGTGACGGCTAAGGTGCGATCATAATTCTTGACTCTGCCACAGTTAGCTTGAGTATGCGGCTGTGGTGGTTCTGTCTTTTACTTGACTCGGCTAAAGAAAATTGCTGCACCGACGATTAAACTTAGGAGGAATAAAGGAACCCAAAGATTTGGTAGATCTGTTGTGGTCATGGATGTAAGGATTCTAGTTTGAGTTGTCAGCTTTTTTTAAACGAACCACAAAGTACACAAAGACAAGAGATAAAGAGAGCCTCATGAAAAAGTTTAAATTGCTATGTATTTTAGATCACGCAATCTTTGTCAACGCGATCGCCTGTAGTTAGTTCATAATACATAGGCAAGCCGCATTATCGGAGAAGCGCTCATGACATCTCCAAACACTGTGATATGGTTACAAGAACGAACGGCTTTAGGAATTCTTTCGGGTGAAGTATTAGAAGCGATCGCGCAAGTTCTTGAAGAAAAAACCTTGCCAGAAAATTATCCTCTCGTTACAGAAGATACGCCTCCAGAAGCACTTTATATTCTGAAACAGGGCAAACTAGAAAGTTATCGAACTCATCAAAACAGCATAGCAGCAGCGTGTAGTTTTCTTCCTGGAACGGTTGTTCATCTCCAGGAACTTTTGTTAGACCAACCTGCACAGCAGACGATTAAAACGCTTAGTGAAAGTCAGTTTTGGGTGATTCCAGCAGCGCAATTCAAACAAATTGTGGCGCAACACCCTGAAATCGCACAAGTCTTCTCGCGTCACCTCATTCAAGAAGTCGCACAACTTACCTCAGCACTCTCTTACGAACAAGAACGTTCTCAAGCGCTACGCCCCTACTTAGTAACTAAAGCCCAACGCGGGATTGTGGGGACAAGTCGTTATGCAGTCCGATTGCGTGCAGCAATCCGCGAAGCTAGTCTGAAGCGCAATTCAGTGCTGATTTTTGGCGAACCAGGATTAGAGAAAGACAATATTGCGGCTTTGATTCACTTCGGTTCTCCGCAGCGCCGCCAACCTATTATCAAACTTAACTGTAGTATTCTGCAATCGAGCGGTGCAGATTTGTTTGGTCGCGCGAGTGGTAAGGTCGGATTGCTTGAATGGTTAGGAGATGGCACGCTTGTTCTCAACAATATTCAAGATCTTCCGGCGGAGTTAGTTCCCGCATTAGTACAGTTACTTAAAACGGGTACGTACACTCCAGTAAGTCGTCTAGGAGAACCAACTCCTACACCTCGAATTTCTCGCGCTCGTATTTTGATGATTTCTGAAAGAACTCAGTCCACAATTGAGCGCTGTGCTGGTCAAATTATCAAAGTTCCCCCACTACGCGTACGCAAAGCTGATATTAAAGCCCAAGCTGAGTATTACATTAGTCTCTACAGTCGCAGCCAGGGCATTGCCAAACCAAAAATTACTCCAGAAGCATTGCGTCGTCTACAATCCTACGATTTTCCTGGTAATTTGCGAGAATTGCAAAGCCTTGTAGAAAGAGCTATTGTTCAATCCGCAGGAGGATTAGAACTTACTGAAGAAATCTTTTGGTCAGCCCAAACGAAGAAAAAACAATTCCGCGTCAATCTACTTAATATGTATCCTGGATTGCGGCGATTTTTGCGCAGTCCTTGGTATCCAGACCGAATTAATTATGGCTTCACTTTGTGGTTTTTTGCTGTTGTTGTTGTTGTCCTGTTTGTAGGTCCGCAACATCGTGGCGAGAACTTTGCCTTAAATATGTTTTGGGCGTGGTGGTGGCCTTTAATTTTACTCGGATTTCCGTTTCTCGGACGAATTTGGTGTGCATTTTGTCCGTTCATGATTTACGGAGAAGTGACACAAAAGCTTTCTCTATGGCTATTTCCGCGACAATTAAAGTCTTGGCCACGACATCAAGCTGAAAAATGGGGTGGATGGTTTTTATTTGGATTATTTACCTTAATTTTCTTGTGGGAAGAACTTTGGAATTTAGAAGATACGGCTTATCTTTCTAGTTGCTTGCTGTTATTAATTACCGCTGGGGCGATGATTTTCTCGGCAATTTTTGAGCGCCGATTTTGGTGCCGCTACCTCTGTCCCATTGGTGGGATGAATGGGCTATTTGCGAAATTATCGATGATTGAATTGCGCGCGCAACAGGGGACTTGTTCGGCGGAATGTACGACGTATCAATGTTATAAAGGTGGTCCGCAAAAGGGTGAAGGGTTGGAAACGGATGGATGTCCTTTGTACTCGCACCCTGCACAGCTTGAAGATAACCGCGATTGTGTTTTGTGCATGACGTGTTTGAAAGCTTGTCCGCATCGTTCAGTTGAAGTCAACTTGCGTCCCCCTGGAATTGAATTATGGACAACGCACGTACCCCGTTCTTATGAAGTGGCGTTGTTGTTTTTGCTATTTGGTGGAATATTTCTGCATCGTTTACCAGAGTTGCAAGCGACTCTGGGTTGGCATTTAGATTTAACGCAGTTTTTACCACATTTGGGAGTGTCGTTAGTTGCATTAGTAATTCCGGCAAGTGTTGCGCTGTTCGTATACGGTGTCATGCAGTTATTCTACTTGTTCAGCAATTTTGTCAAACAAGCAAAATCTAAAGTCTTTATTTCTAAGCCTAAATCGTTTCTAGAAATAGCTTACGGTTATTTACCGCTTGTATTAGGCGGAAATTTGGCGCACTACTTGCGTTTAGGTTTGGGAGAGGCTGGCAGAATTGTTCCAGTAACGTTAGCGACTTTTGGCTATAGCGGTCAAGGAATGCCGATTGTAATAGCACATCCTGCTGTCACGGCTTTTTTACAAGCTGTCACTTTAATTTTTTCTGTACTGTTAACAATATTCTTGACGCATAAAATTACTCGTCAGCCGTTACGTCTTTTATTGCCGCAACATTTAGGCGCGATCGCATTAACCGCAATGATTTGGATACTTGTTGTTGGTTGGTAAGCGAGTACGAATCAATTCACTGCTTGATAACAAAGTCCACGCAGGTGGACTACTTTGTAAAATTTAATCCTGCATCATGGATTTATATCCTGATTCAAAACACGAAGATCCGTGAACGATAGAAATCAATCGATGAGTTACCTTCTGAAGAAGAATTACAACTTGCACGTCAGCAAAATCAAGGTTCCGAGAGACTTTGGATTTTGGGCGATCACAGCGAGGGTCGGTTTGCAGAAAGTTATATTGTGAACAAAGTTGAGTGCCAATTTGGTCACGTCACGATCGCACAATGGAAAAAGGATATTTTAACTATCCTAGAATGGTCTGACATTCAATCACCATTGATGAAAGCAATGTCTGAAACATTAGTAGGCATTCCGTTGTATGGTGAAACACTAATTCAGCAGTGGAAAGCTAAAGTTGCGAGCTATCCTGATATCTTGGCACTGAAAATGGTTGAGCATTACCTCGAAAGAAGTTAAGTCTGATGAAACATGCTAATACTGCGGATGACCAGCGATCGCGTCACCTACACAAAATTAATGATGAAATTAAACTGAAAATTTATTTGAATTATTCTGTTCTCAATTACTTGTGATACTTTCTCAATTGGTAGAGACTAAAACTTCTGTTACATTCACTGAAACTTTTTCTGGCTCTGCTTTTGGAGCATCGCCCACAGTTGCAAAGTGTTTATCAATAACTTGGGGAATTTCTGCGGCTTGAATGCGGCTGTAACGGGTTTTATCGGGCATCACAATATTGGGACCCGCTTTGCATTGCTTGAGACAGCCTGTACCTTTAATCGCGACTTCGTTTTCTAAACCGCGATCGCTTAAAGTTGCTTGTAATGCTTGACAGACTGCTGTACCGCCCCGCTTCATACAGCTAGACTTTTGACAAACCAAGATATTTGCTTTCTTTTTACTTGGTGCTACTTTTGAAGTCACATCCTCTGGCGCGTGAGGCGTTGTGCGCGTAACTTGTGCAGCTTTAAGTTTGAGTTTGCCCGTTTTTAAGTCGAGCTTGCGCTCGCCTAATACTTGTATCCAATCGCCTGGTATCAATTGTAACTCTTGCTCTCGTAGCTCTTTGCAAGGTTTAATCCAGTATTCACCATCTGCACTAGCTATGCGCAGATATTTGAGCTTATAGCCATCTTCTAAAATAAAATTCAAAAAGCGCCCTTCTAACGTAAAATCTGATACTTTTTTGCTTTTGAATTTACCCATTTCTATTTACCTTATACTTAAATTGTCTTAAAAATTCTGTTCCCAGCAGCGCTCTAACCAGCAAACTAAATCATGACGGGACATTTTGAATTGTCTTGATACACTCCAAAGTTGAATTGCGGTAGTGACATCAACAACGCGAACTCGTAATGGTTGATTTGTGACACACCAACAAGGAATTGCAAGCTCTTGTAGTCGTTGGTAAATTTGCCATCTATCTATACCGTTTACTTCCACTGTCTCGCCGACATTCAAACTAGCCCCCGATGTCAAGACAACTTCCTCCATGAAAGCTCCGTTAAGTAAACCCAACCGATTGCAGCCGATTTCCTTTGTGCTGAAACGCAGGAAAATTTAACTTTAAATCTAGAATACATTAACTGCGAATAATTCTCAAAACATTTGCGAAAAAAAAGCAAATTGGGTGGTATGTGAAGACTTTGTAAACGCTAAAGTAAAGCGATCGCAACGCTCGCAGGGGTTACAGCAAACTAGAATGGTACTGGATGCTACGTTGAGCAGGCGTGTTCCTGCAATACAATGCTCAAAAAGAGAGGAAATATATGGCTGAAACTCGAACTGTATTACGTAACTTCGGGCAGGTGTACGACAACCCCGTCCTGCTAGATCGTTCAGTAACAGAGCCAATCTGCGAGGGCTTGAACGCCGCCTTAGCTAGCTTCCAGGCTTTGTACATTCAATATCAAAAACATCATTTTGTCGTTGAAGGCGCAGAATTTTACCAACTACATCAATTCTTCAACGAAAGCTACGACGAAGTACAAGAACACGTCCATGACGTTGGCGAACGTTTGGATGGTATTGGCGGTGTCCCCGCTGCAACATTTAGCAAGTTGGCGGAACTCTGCTGCTTTGAACAAGAACCCGATGGCGTGTTTTCCTGTCGCCAAATGGTCGAACATGACCTCGCTGCGGAACAAGCAATTATCAGCTTGATTCGTCGCCAAGCAGCCCAAGCCGAAAGTTTAGGCGATCGCGCTACGCGTCATCTATACGAAAAGATCTTGCTAGAAACAGAAGAAAGAGCATATCACTTAGCACACTTCCTTGCCCATGACAGTCTTACATTGGGATTTATGGGTAACGGTAATAGTAACTAGGGATGAGGGGCGAGGGAAAGCCACTGCGTTGCGGAGGTTTCCTCCGTTGAGTGCAAGTGGCGTTGAGGGGTGAGTGAAAGAAGTGGTTAGCAGAGTAAGTCATGGCAATAAATTTCTTCTCTGACCTCCAACCCCTGACCCCTAGTTAAGTCATCAAATCTTAGAAAACTTGCTAAATAAACCACAATTAATAGGGGCAATGCCGCTTAAAATAATCAGGATTCAAAATTTCCTTCTCTAGGTAGAAAGACTATGCCCCGCCGTGACGATATCCATAAAATTCTATTGCTTGGTTCCGGTCCAATTGTGATTGGACAAGCTTGCGAGTTTGATTACTCCGGTACGCAAGCCTGTAAAGCACTCCGCGAAGAAGGATATCAGGTGGTGCTGGTAAACTCGAATCCGGCGACGATTATGACCGATCCGGAAACAGCAGATAGAACGTATATTGAACCGCTGACACCGGAAATAGTCGAGAAAATTATTGCTAAAGAACGCCCTGAAGCTTTGCTACCAACAATGGGCGGACAAACTGCGCTGAATATTGCTGTAGCTTTATCCAAGAATGGAGTTTTAGAAAAATACGGTGTCGAGTTAATTGGCGCGAAGCTACCTGCAATTGAAAAAGCAGAAGATCGCCAACTCTTTAAAGAAGCGATGGAGAAAATCGGAGTGGGCGTGTGTCCTTCTGGTATCGCTTCTACAGTCGATGAAGCAAGAGCGATCGCTAAACAAATTGGTAGCTACCCCCTGATTATTCGCCCTGCGTTTACGATGGGTGGTACTGGTGGTGGTATTGCTTACAACCAAGAAGAATTTGAAACGATGGCACAAGGGGGAATTGACGCAAGTCCAGTTTCCCAAATTTTAATCGAACAGTCACTCCTTGGCTGGAAAGAATACGAACTCGAAGTGATGCGCGACTTGGCAGATAATGTCGTGATTATCTGCTCGATTGAAAACCTCGACCCGATGGGAATTCACACCGGCGATTCGATTACGGTTGCGCCTGCCCAAACCTTGACAGATAAAGAATACCAGCGCCTCCGCGATGCTTCGATTCGGATTATTCGCGAAATTGGTGTAGAAACGGGTGGTTCTAATATTCAATTCGCGGTGAATCCGGTTGATGGCAATGTGATCGTGATTGAAATGAATCCCCGCGTTTCGCGCAGTTCAGCTTTAGCGTCTAAAGCTACAGGTTTCCCGATCGCCAAATTCGCCGCCAAACTAGCTGTTGGCTACACGCTAGACGAAATCAAAAACGACATCACGAAGAAAACACCCGCGTCGTTTGAACCAACAATTGATTATGTCGTCACAAAAATTCCTCGGTTTGCGTTTGAAAAATTCCCTGGTTCTGAACCTGTACTGACAACACAGATGAAGTCAGTTGGGGAAGCAATGGCAATTGGACGGACGTTTCAAGAATCGTTCCAAAAAGCACTGCGATCGCTCGAAACCGGACGCGCAGGCTGGGGATGCGATCGCGCTGAAAAACTTCCTAGCGGCGAACAAATTCGCGCGCAACTGCGAACACCAAATCCTGAACGAATCTTTGCGGTGCGTCACGCAATGCAGTTAGGACTAAGTGCTGAGGATATTTACGAGCTTACAGGTATCGATCCTTGGTTCTTAGATAAAATGCAACAGTTGCTCGAAACTGAGAAATTCCTCAAGCGGACGCCGTTGGAGAAGTTGACAAAAGAGCAATTCTATGAAGTAAAACGTCAAGGATTTAGCGATCGCCAAATTGCGTTTGCAACGAAAACAACCGAAGACGCGGTACGCACGTGTCGCAAACAACTCGGTGTTATCCCCGTTTACAAAACAGTAGATACCTGCGCCGCTGAATTTGAGGCGTATACTCCTTACCACTACTCTACTTACGAAGAAGAATCCGAAGTGCAACCGTCGGATAAACAAAAAGTCATGATTCTCGGTGGTGGTCCTAACCGGATCGGACAAGGTATTGAGTTTGATTATTGCTGTTGTCACGCAAGCTATGCGCTTAAAGCCGCAGGGTTTGAAACAATTATGGTCAACTCGAACCCTGAAACCGTCTCGACAGACTACGATACGAGCGATCGCCTTTACTTTGAACCGCTTACCAAAGAAGATGTTTTAAACATTATTGAGGCAGAACAGCCAGTAGGAATCATCATTCAATTTGGCGGACAAACACCACTCAAATTAGCAGTACCCCTGCAAGAGTATTTAAGCAAAGTTGGTAATGGGTCATCAGTAATAGGAGCAACAGACAACCAATCACCAATTACCAAAATTTGGGGAACTTCTCCAGATTCGATCGATACGGCTGAAGACCGCGAACGATTTGAGAAAATATTAAACGAGTTAGATATTGCGCAACCGCCGAATGGAATTGCACGGAGTTATCAAGATGCGCTGGTAATCGCAAGTCGCATTGGGTATCCAGTTGTTGTGCGTCCGAGTTATGTCTTAGGCGGACGGGCGATGGAAATTGTTTACTCGGATGCAGATCTCGAACGCTACATGACATTTGCAGTACAAGTCGAGCCAGATCACCCGATTTTAATCGATAAGTTTTTAGAAAACGCGATTGAAGTCGATGTCGATGCGATCGCCGACAGCACAGGTAAAGTTGTCATCGGCGGAATTATGGAACACATCGAACAAGCCGGAATTCACTCTGGCGATTCGGCGTGTTCTTTACCTGCCATCTCGCTACCATCGTCAGTATTAAACAAAATCCGCACTTGGACTGTACAACTCGCGCAACGACTCCAAGTCGTCGGATTAATGAACATTCAATTCGCCGTTGTTGGCGCGCACAGCTACAATCCTCAAGTTTACATCTTAGAAGCAAATCCCCGTGCTTCGCGGACAGTACCTTTTGTCTCCAAAACAACGGGTATCCCACTGGCAAAAATGGCATCATTGATTATGTCGGGTGAAACGTTAGAATCGCTCAACTTTACCCAGGAACCCTTACCAAATCACATTGCCGTTAAAGAAGCCGTACTGCCATTTAATAAATTTCCTGGTACAGACACAATTCTAGGACCAGAAATGCGCTCGACGGGTGAAGTAATGGGCATTGATAGCGATTTTGGTAAAGCATTTGCTAAAGCCGAGTTAGGCGCTGGGGAAATACTACCGCGTCAAGGTATGGTGTTTGTTTCGATGAGCGATCGCGATAAGTCCCTGGTTGTTCCAGTTGTCAAAGATTTTATCGAGTTGGGCTTTAAGGTTGTTGCAACTGACGGTACGCGGCGGGTTCTTAAAGAACATGGTTTAGATGTTGAGTTAATTCTCAAACTTCATGAGGGACGTCCAAACGTTTTGGACGCAATTAAAAACCAACAAATTCAACTGATTATCAATACTCCCTCTGGTGAAGAAGCCCAGACGGATGCGCGTTTGATTCGTCGCACCGCACTCGGTTACAAAATTCCAATTATCACCACGATCGCTGGTGCGAAAGCGACAGCTGCTGCTATTCGTTCTTTACAAGCAACTTCGTTAGAGGTAAAAGCAATCCAAGACTACATTGGTGCTAACAAGTAAGCATCTGTAGTAGTTATTGCTCAAAGTGGTGTTTCGCAGCAAAACACCACTTCTGAAAATCTAAAAAGTTTAGAAACTCTATAACTTATCTAGGGATATTGCTGTATCATTTAATATCCAGTATTTTAGTGACTTGGTAGTTGACATTTGTAAAAGTATTTAAACGTTGAGCTACCTATGATAACCATCAAGTAATTAAGCTTATCTGAAAACCTTAGCTCTCATTTTCAATCAGAGAAATGTAAAGAAATGTGTAGAAAACAAAATTACGGTAGAAAAACAGATTCCTGCATTAAAATAAACATTCTAAGTACAACTTGTAAAAAATTAGCTTGAAATTAACCGCATTTTGTTTTCCAAGATGCAATTGTCAAATCAGTTATTCGTTAGGCTGAAGTGAAAAATCAGACCAACTTTATCATAGAGCGGTTCAGCAACAAGAACGGTGAGGAGTCCCAAAGCAGCGTGAGAAGCGCAGTTAACCTGAAAGTTTAAATACTGAAATTAGCAGCACTGGACTAATAAAGGTTACAATAGTTAACATAGGAGCGTTCAGATTTAATGAAGTGATGACGCGACAAGAGGTTTTAACTACTTTGTCTGAAGTTATCGCCTTCAAATTTAAATGTAGGTTAAATTTCTGAGTCAAACACAAAATCGTTCATAGTTAATCAAGCTTCTAGTTTTTGTTGTGTGTGACTTTGCATAAAAGTTGCCAGCCAATGCTCGCACCATCTCGCCAACCTTTTGATTATCAATTTACCAGCGTAGTGCCATGAAGACTGCTCAGACAGCCACAGACCTTGTGCGGACTTATTTGCGAGAAATTGGTCGTGTACCACTTTTAACGCACGAGCAAGAAATATTGTATGGCAAACAAGTGCAGCGCTCAACTGCCTTACAAGAAATTAAAGAGTCACTCAGTGCGCAGTTAAATCGAGAACCAACACTAGAGGAGTGGGCGGCATCTGCGGGACTCGATTCTGCTGAACTCAGTAAAGCGATCGCGCTCGGAGAAATTGCCAAACGTAAAATGGTAGAGGCAAATCTCCGATTGGTTGTGTCGGTAGCCAAAAAATATATCAAGCGGAACGTAGATTTATTAGACTTGATTCAAGAAGGCACGATCGGAATGCAGCGTGGGGTAGAAAAGTTTGACCCCACAAAAGGGTATCGCTTCTCAACGTATGCATACTGGTGGATTCGCCAAGCGATAACACGCGCGATCGCCGAAAAGGGTCGTACAATTCGGTTGCCTATTCACATCACCGAAAAGCTAAATAAAATCAAAAAAGCCCAACGACAGCTATCGCAACAATTAGGACGTGCGGCGACAGTTTCTGAATTAGCAGCCGAGTTAGAATTGTCTCCCAAGCAAGTCAGAGAATATTTAGAACGCGCGCGCCTACCACTATCACTAGACCTACGCGTAGGAGATAACCACGATACAGAACTCGGAGAACTCTTAGAAGATACGGGTGTTTCTCCTGATGATTTTGTGCTGCAATCGTGTATGTCTACTGATATTGAGCGCATGATGGCGGATCTGACACCCCAGCAACGCGAGGTTTTATCACTTCGATTTGGTTTAGTCGATGGACAGTCGATGACACTCGCAAAAATTGGCGATCGCCTTAACATTAGTCGCGAACGTGTCCGCCAAATAGAACGCGAAGCCCTCACAAAACTTCGTAAGCGCAAAGCTGATATGGATCAATATTTAGCAAGTTAGAAAGGAACGAGTGGTGAGTGGCTAGTGAAGCAGTAGAAGTGTGGCAGAGACGAAAATGCTTTTCCCTCTACCCACCTACCCTTGTCTTCTCAGGGTGAGAGAATCCGTCAACATCCTGTTCGGTTTCACCAACAACCAGAATCTACGTAGCTTGTTACATTAGTTCGCAGAAGACAACAGTTAGGCAAATTGTTAATAGCAAAGTGAACTGCTCTTGAATAAGAGCAAGAAGCTATTGCTAAACCGGAGGTACAAAGTGAGCGACGTATCTAACCAAGTCTCAGAATTCTTTGATGGCGAGTCCGAAAACGGTAACTTGCTGTGGCAATACGTTCAAAAGCTAAGTCCAGAAACCGTTAACCAGTTATCTAAGCCCACATCTGGCGAAGTGTTTCAAATTATGGAGCGTAATATAATTGGGTTATTAGGTAACCTGCCTCCAGAACACTTTAACGTCAGCATTACAACCACTCGCGAGAACCTGGGAAGATTGCTAGCCTCGGCAATGATCAGCGGCTATTTCTTACGCAACGCCGAACAAAGAATGCTTTTTGAAAAGTCCCTGCAAGCGGCTGAAGCGAGTCACTCTGCACATGAGTAACTACAGCGTCTTTAATGTACGTTAGATCTTAAAATGTCAGTGAAAAACTAAGCACTTTGTATAATCAGAGAACTCGGTGAGCGAAATCGTTTAACCGAGTTATATAACTTGGAGGCAGTATCTTCCTAATCTCTAACCTCTGGTATTGTAATTTACAAGCTAGTCTACAAGTGTATGTGAGGTTTCTGGGTGACGATTCCGCATAAGATTATCGGTGTCGGTGTGATTTGGAATGACCGTGAACAAATCTTGATAGATCGCCGTCGTCCAGAAGGAAGTTTAGGCGGGTTGTGGGAATTTCCTGGAGGCAAAATTGAGCCAGGAGAAACCTTAGAAGCGTGTATTAAAAGAGAAATCAAAGAAGAATTAGGAATTGATATTGCGGTTGGCGAACATTTGATGACAATTGACTACACTTATCCACATTTACAAGTCACATTGACTGTACATTTCTGCTGCCATCTTGCTGGTGAGCCAAAACCTATTGAATGTGATGAAGTGCGGTGGGTGAGTTTAGATGAAATCGAGCAATATTCTTTTCCTACAGCTAACACTCAAATTATTGCTGCAATTAAACAGTACGCTGCAAGTAGAAAGTAGGTGTTTGTCATTCTTAAGTTGGTCGTACACAATAAACACAATAAGAAGAAAATAATCGACGCATGAATTCGCCGCTAGGTAAACAAAGTTTACCTACGTGGACAACGGTACAACATAGCATAATTCCTTAAAACTCCGACTCTTGAGTACGCCTTTGCGCACTTTAGTTTATGTATCGGAAGGCATCTCAATTCGGATAAACTGGCAAAGTGAAGTGAAAACAAGAACCGCCTATGGGAGGACAATCAACCCAGATTTGCCCATAATGTGCGCGAATTATTCGCTGACATAAACATAGACCAATACCATAACCATCCTTTGCTTTGTCTCTTTCTAGACGAAAACGGTCTTCAAAAATGCGATCGCGGTTTTCTTCAGGAATACCTGGGCCTGTATCGCAAACACTTAATTGAATTTTTTGCGTCGTGCGGTGTAGCGCAGATAAGCGAATTGTGCCATTAGAGGGCGTGTATTTAATTGCATTGTCAACCAGGTTAATCAGCACCTGGCGGACTTTTTCTTGATCCGCATAAGTTCGTGGTAAATCGCGGGGAATATCAGTTTCGATTTTTAAACTTTTCGCATTCGCGCGATCGTTCAACTGCGAAAGGACATCATGACACAGTTTTTCTAGCTCTAATTTTTGTGGTTGAATATCTAATTCTGCGGCGGTTCCTCGCGCTACTTGTAATAGCCCAGCAATCATCTTATCAATTAACCGCGTTTGCGTTCGTGCTTGCTTAAACAACTGTGCGACAAGGCTTGATGAAAGTGGCGTTTGCCCTTCGCGTGTCAAACTTGCTTCTAGCGTTTCTAGCGCGATTGAGACTGCGGTTAAAGGATTGCGCAAATCATGCGCCAACATGGCAATCACTTGATCTTTAAACTGTAGCTGTTCTAAGAGCTTTTCTTGCTCGCGTTTGAGACTGAAAATTTCGTCTGCCATTAAAATGACTTCAGCCGAATCAGCAATCGAACGCATTTCGTTTTGTGGCGATTTTACAATTTCTGGCTTAGCGTTTTGGGACTGAAGTTTTTCTGCTACCGCTTGTTGCCAGCGTGGCCACCATAATTGTAACTGAGCAATTAAATTACTTCCTGCTAATGTTTGCCGTGGTTCTGGATAAATTTTAATAAGTGCTGGAGTGGCAACTAATTTAAAGTGTTCTGCAAAATATGGCTGTTCGCTAACATCAATACTCTGGAGTTCAAAGGCATACTCCTCTTGTAACTCTTTGAGATAGTGATAAATCTGCTGAATCTGTTGCTGAGAACCGGAACGTTCATCAACAAACAGCAATAGTTGAAGTGGTGCGTGAGAGTCACTAAGCTTTTGAGGGAAAACCTGCATGAAATTTTGTTGCAGCACGGGAAACAGGTTAAGCTTGCCAGTTGTCTTATTCTTAAATTTAATATTTATTTTGCATTTTGTATACCAATATTGTTAGTCACAAGTATTTCAACTCGCATCGACACTTTCATTACATTTTTTTATCTCTAGCAAAGAATTATACGCGAAAATTGTTAGTGAATAGCCAACTGCCGTCAATAGGCGCAGCGACTCTTGCCAAATTACGCTAGCGTAGGAAATGATGGTATTCTCTCTAAATGACTGTGTTGACCTCAAGATGCTTTTTCAAGATAGCTAGTATAGCTGTATTACTGGCATCTGTAAGTGCCTGTGCTAACAATCAATCTGGCAGAAACCTAGAGCAAATGCTTGCAGCAGATCCCAGGCTCCAGGACAACTCAGTGATCGCCTTTGGTAATAGTAATAATAACAGTAATCAAGCTGCTGCGAATACCAATATTCAGCTACCAGCAGACTTCCCCGCAGAAATTCCGCGCTATCCTAATGCGCAGTTGCAGCAAGTCACAGCCTCACAAACGCGCTGGATAACTCCCGATCCGATCAATGTCGTTCAAAGCTTTTATAAGAACCAATTTCAAGCAAACAACTGGGAGGTGCGTCCGAGTGAACAAGAAGGCATTTTAGAAGCACAGCGCGATGAGTTACGCGTCACAGTCACAATTCCTGCACCTAATCAAAGCAGCACTGCGCAGCCAAATACAGCAGGAAATACTGAATTCACGCTGCAATATACGCGCGATACAACTGTCGCAACTAGTACATCACCAGATGCTTCTGAGCAAGCTAGTGTACCGCAACCAGGAGATCCAGATTTTATTGGACCGGTGCCACTACAGCAAGCTAATAGCACTGCACAGACGATAAACAATAATACTACACAACCAACAGCAGCACAATCTTTTAATGACATCAACCAAGTACCGCAAGAACTGCGCCAGTATCTTCAAGACTTGAGCGCATTAGGTGTATTACCATTGCAAGCAACATCTAAAAGTAATTCAGCGAGTCAATTTGAACCGAATAAGACTGTCACGCGGCGCGAGTATGCGCGGTGGCTAGTTGCTGCTAATAATCGATTTTATGTGGATAACCCTGCAAAACAAATTCGCAAAGCATCCGCCTCGACGCAACCAGCGTTTCAGGATGTATCAGCTTCTGATCCAGATTTTGCAGCAATTCAAGGCTTAGCCGAAGCAGGATTAATTCCTAGTTTCCTGTCAGGAAGTTCAACAACCGTGCTATTTCGCCCTGATGCACCGCTGACGCGCGAACAAATGATTCTTTGGAAAGTCCCTATCGATACTCGCGCCTCACTCCCCAATGCTTCCGTAGACGCAGTACAGCAAACTTGGGGTTTTCAAGATGCGGCAAAAATTGAACCGAGAGCATTACAAGCCGTTTTAGCCGATTTTCAAAATAGCGATCGCGCAAACATTCGCCGTGTTTTTGGCTACACAACGCTGTTTCAACCCAAGAAAACCGTCACTCGTGCAGAAGCCGCAGCTGCACTCTGGTACATTGGTACCGCAAGCGAAGGCGTTTCGGCGCAAGATGTACTAAGACTACAGCAATCAAGTCCATCACAAGCAACATCAGAATCTCCAGCTAGCGAATAAAAAAGTGTAATATTGCTTATCACTCCCCAAATCATCAGTAATCTATTCCTCACCCCTCACCCCTCCACAAGAGATAATAGTAAGGTTGAAATCAGAACGATCAAAATGACACAACAATTAAACGCCACTGAACTATTTAAAACTGCTTACGAGAATCGCTACACCTGGGATGAAAACTTTCCTGGCTATAGTGCTGATGTCGAGTTAAAGCAAGATTCTGAAGTTTATACAGGTCACATACGCATCAATCGCGATTGGAGTGTGGAAGTTACTGGTATTGACAACGAAGAAGTGCAAGAAAGTATCTACACGCAGTTACGCGATATTGTTACACACCGCAAGCGCTCTAGTTTCGAGCAATCGCATAGCAAGCACGAGTTCAACTTAGGTGAAACCGATGCTTCTGGGGCGGTTGAGATCCTCGTGAAGGGCGATTCAATGGGGTCTAACTACAAAATTCGCGGTACAGAAATTTGCCAAGTTAGCCGCGTTATGGGACGTATGGCGTTCGTTATTGATACGCATGAAAGTTTAGATACGGGAAATGGTTACGTTGCTTCGCGCTACGATGCTGTATTCCGCAATCCCCAAACGAACGATGTCATCCGAGTATTAAAGTTTGAAGATACCTACGAAAAAGTAGGCGACTACTATGTGATGACAAAGCAAGTTATTCATTCGTATGAAAATGGAGAACGCACCACGACGGAATTTAATTTCTCAAATATCAAGTTACTCGAACCCGCGACTGTCGAGGCATAATTAATTCACTGGCTGCGGACGATTATAAATTAGATCTAGGATCGAGTTATTAACAATTTATAAGCTGAACGAGGTCTAAATCAATGGAACTGACAGTAAACAATGTAGAAACAGTTCTGGATGAATTGCGTCCTTACCTGATGTCTGATGGCGGTAACGTCGAGTTGGTTGAACTAGACGGTCCTGTAGTCAAGTTACGGCTTCAAGGCGCGTGTGGTGCTTGTCCCAGTTCGACAATGACGTTGAGAATGGGCATCGAGCGCCGTCTACGCGAAATGATTCCAGAAATTGCGGAAGTTGAGCAAGTGCTGTAGTCAATAGGTAAAAGGGACTAGGGACTAGGAAAGCATATTAGGCTAAAGTGGTTAAGAAAATATAATAATTTTTCTGGCTTCCTGATAAACCTAGTAAAGTCTAGCCTCTAGCCCCTAGCTTATGGCGCATCCTCTATACGTTGCATTGATTTGGCACCAACATCAGCCACTGTACAAAGGTCGAGATAGCAGCATTTCGTTGTCTGCACATAGTCAATACCGACTGCCTTGGGTACGGCTGCATGGTACAAAAGATTATTTAGATTTAGTATTACTGCTAGCACGCTATCCAAAGTTGCATCAAACTGTTAACTTGGTTCCTTCGTTGATTTTGCAACTCGAAGACTATATCGCTGGCACGGCGTTTGACCCGTATTTAGCTGTCAGCTTGACGCCAACCGAACAACTTTCTCAGGAACAACGACAATTTATCATCGAGCATTTTTTTGATGCGAATCACCACACGTTAATTGACCCGCACCCGCGTTATGCCGAGTTGTACCACCAAAGACAAGACAAGGGGAAAGCGTGGTGTTTAGAAAATTGGCAGTTACAAGACTATAGCGATTTATTGGCGTGGCACAATCTGGCGTGGATCGATCCGCTCTTTTGGGACGATCCAGAAATCGCTGCGTGGTTACAGCAAGGGCGGAATTTTACTTTAAGCGATCGCCAGCGAATTTATTCTAAGCAACGCGATATTCTGAGTAGAATTATCCCCCAGCATCGTGAAATGCAGAATGCAGGACAGTTGGAAGTTACGACAACGCCTTACATGCACCCAATTTTACCATTACTTGCCGATACCAATTCGGGGCGCGTAGCTGTACCCAGTATGACATTGCCCCAACGCCGATTTCAATGGGCAGAAGATATTCCTCGGCACTTGTATAAAGCGTGGGAATTGTATCAAGATCGCTTTGGACGAGAACCTCGTGGTTTATGGCCTTCAGAACAATCGGTGAGTCCTGAGATTTTACCTTACATTGTTAAACAAGGATTCAACTGGATCGTTTCGGATGAAGCTGTATTAGGTTGGACACTGCACCACTTTTTCCATCGTGATGGCGCGGGTAATGTATGCGAACCTGAGTTGCTTTATCGTCCGTATCGTTTAGAAACTGCCGCAGGTGATTTAGTAATTGTCTTTCGCGATCACCGTTTGTCTGATTTAATTGGTTTTACTTATGGCTCCATGCCAGCTAAACAAGCAGCAACAGATTTAGTCGGACACTTAGAAGCGATCGCGCACTCGCATAAACACCGTCAACCCGATCAGCCGTGGTTAGTCACAATCGCGCTTGATGGCGAAAACTGCTGGGAGTTTTACCCGCAAGATGGTAAGCCTTTCTTAGAGAATTTATATCAAACTCTCAGCGATCATCCACAGATCAAACTTGTCACTGTTTCAGAATTCCTGGAAAAATTCCCCCCAACTGCAACGATTCCAGGAGAACAATTACACAGCGGTTCCTGGGTAGATGGTAGTTTTACAACGTGGATTGGCGATCCTGCAAAGAATCGCGCTTGGGATATGCTAGCGGAAGCTAGATCTTTACTTGCTAAACATCCTGAAGCAACGGAAGAAAACAATCCCGAAGCGTGGGAAGCTTTGTATGCTGCTGAAGGTTCTGATTGGTTTTGGTGGTTTGGTGAAGGTCATACATCGAATCAAGATGCTATTTTTGACCAACTATTTCGCGAACATTTGTGCGGTATCTATCAAGCACTAAATGAGCCTATTCCGCCGTATTTGCGTCAACCTGTAGAATCGCATGAAGCCCTAGGCGATCATCGACCCCAAGGCTTTATTCATCCTGTTATTGACGGTATGGGTGATGAGCAAGATTGGGATCGTGCTGGGCGTTTAGAAGTTGGTGGGGCGCGGGGAACAATGCACAAAAGCAGTGCAATCCAGCGTCTATGGTATGGGGTAGATCACCTGAATTTCTACCTACGAGTCGATTTAAAACAGGGTGTACAACCAGGGCGCGATTTGCCTTCAGAGTTACACTTACTGTGGTTTTATCCTGATCGCACGATGCACAATAGCCCAGTGCCACTAGAAGATATACCGAATGAAGCTCCACTCAACTATTTGTATCATCACCAGCTAGAAATCAATTTGCTCACGCAATCAGTTCATTTTCAAGAAGCTGGAGAACATCATCAATGGCATCCGCGTTATAGTCGCGCTAGCGTAGCACTGAATAAATGCTTGGAAATTGCCGTACCGTGGGCTGATTTGCAAATGCCTCCAGATTATCCATTACGGTTAGTCTTAGTGCTAGCTGATGAAGGCAGTTTTCGCAGTTACTTACCAGAAAACACTTTAATTCCGATTGAGGTGCCTTAGAAAAATTATTTTAATGGGAGTGCTTATTATAGTTCAGGGTTTCAAACTCTATCGAAGCCTTGAACTAAAAAGGCTCTAGTCTGAAATAAACCTTAGACTAATGATTGTTGTGGCTCTAACTCACAGCTTTGTACTTCTTGACGCGATATAATCTGCAATTCACCTGGGTAACGCGGACGCGGATCGCCGACTAACCAGATCGGAGGTACCATCATGGCTTCATAGTAATCAATCCGATGCAAAATACTTGGGTTATTTTTAAGTTCTACAATCGTTCCTGGTAGATACTCAAACATTTCATCCCAATCGATAACTGACTCGGTATTCATTGCTGTTGACCAATTTCATTCCTTCAATCAACAATAGAAATCGCTTTGGTCGAGAAGAACTTCACCATGATCCGGTACCCAGGCAAGCCAGGTATCTGAGGATTCCTGACAGAGCAATTTAGCTTCCGCAAATGCATATTCACCAGGTGATTGCAGCAGTTTAACCCAAGTATCGCGCGTGTAAGTGATGTGGCAAACTGGATTCCAACTTGCAGTGATTGCGCCTTCTATTGCAGGTGTTAAACGACAAATTTGATTGCTTGATTGAAGCGACATGCTCGTTCTCCGTCTCAAATCCATTAACTTAATGAAAATTTCCCTACAGCAAACTGAGGAATCCAATTAAATATTTCTGTATTCAATTTGACAAAAATACCGCGCGATCGCTCAATTATGCTAAATAAATTCATAAATCCTGACATAGTAGATTCGGTAGTGCGTCAGATTATTGTTGGAAAGGGGAGAATATGCTGCCAACTCCAGTTGAAATAACTTACCACTAACCGTGTCGTCACTTTCGTCTGCTCCCAGACTTTGCCAAACTTGTTCTGCCGACGATGCCGTCGTCCTGTCTGCTGCCTGACGATGCCATGCTTTCAGAGAAGGTTTGTTTGCAGTTGGGGCAGAAATAGCGTTGATGTCCATTGGGCATTTTGCCGTGTTTGTGGACCTTCGCATGACCACAGAGCCGACATTCCATTGTTTGTTGCCACTGAGAAGGATAGCCCTACTTTATCAAACCCACATTATCCTGACGCACTACCCTTAGTTCAAATAGCTAATTGCTATTAATAGTACACTACAGGAAGTAATGCCCATAAAGTATGATTCTCATCACCTTTTTACATAAATGTCAAAACATTAAAGTTAAGTTGCTGACGTTCTCATAGGTCTTGAAATAATTTAATATTTCGTCAAGCAGCAAATAACTCGATTTTTCTTATTATTAGTTGTTTTAAAATAAAAACGGATACATTTTTGACAAAACAACTATTTTCTTTAAATCGAAGGGCATAATAAACTAATTTATTATAATTATCAAGAATTCAGAAATTAGCAACACAAATAAGTACTACTAAATAGTACAAAAAACCAGATTAAAAGTAGATAGACTGCTCCTAATTACTTATAACTAGTAAGTTTTAAATAATAAGGGACTCGCTTACACTGAGGAAGTCATCGTTTTGAGCGAGTCAGTTTCTATCGGAGAACCGTCAGGAGATTCGATCGCAAACCCAGCATCGCGAATCATTTCCAAATCGCTGTGCGTTGCTTGTCCAGGAGTTGTTAAATAATCACCAATAAAGATTGAGTTTGCTGGATAAAGTCCTAAAGGTTGCAGCGATCGCAAATGAACTTCTCTACCGCCAGCGATTCTAATTTCCTGTGCGGGAAGGACAAAGCGAAATAAACATAACACTCGCAGACAACGACGCGGGTTCAATTCTTGAATCTTCTCAAACGGCGTTCCTGGAATTGGAATCAAGAAATTTAGGGGAACACTTGTAACGTTTAATTCCCGTAGCGAAAATGCTAAGTCGATAACATCATCATCCGACTCGCCCATCCCAATAATTCCGCCCGAACAAGTTGTGATTCCTGCGGCTTTGACATTTTCTACTGTCGCGATGCGATCGCCAAACGTATGCGTCGTACAAATTTGCGAGTGGTAATCATCCGAAGTATTCAAATTGTGATTAACGCGGTCTACCCCGACTTCTGCTAAACGCTGCGTTTGCTCTTGACTTAACAACCCAAGACACGCACAAATTTTTAAATCATAGTTGGCTTTAACCGCTTGTACAGCGTCCAGAACCTGCGTAAATACTCGTTCGCTGGGAGAACGCCCCGAAATGACCATACAAAAAGTTCCAGCTTGCAATTTCTTTGCCTGCGCAGCAGCGTCTAAAATTTTTTCTTTAGCTAAGAGTGGGTACTTCTCAATTTCAGCAGTAGAAATCTTCGATTGCGAACAATAGTGACAATCTTCTGGACAAAGCCCACTTTGAGCATTAAGGAGAAAATGCAACCGGACGCGATTTTCCCAATAATGGTAGCGCACGCGATAGGCAGCAGCAAGTTGCTCAAGCAGTAAACAATCAGGCGCGTTGAGTACCGCATGGGCGGCTTCCCGCGTCAATAGTTCTCCAGCCAAAGCGCGATCGGCAAGTTCATTCCAGTTAAGTGCAGAAGATTTCAACATAAGAAGAGGTCAGAGGTCGGGGATTAGAGGTCAGAAATGATGATGAAAACAGGGACAATGCTTTGCTCATCACTGAAGCCATAATTCTGATTGACCATTGCTATATGATAGTATCAAGTACGCGGCGGATCGCTTGATAAATTGATTCGAGTTGCTCTGAGGTAATGCAGTAAGGTGGCATCAAGTAAAGCGTATTCCCCAGAGGACGTAAGAGAAATCCTTCCGCTAGAAACCTTTGTTTGAGGATTGGTGCGATCGCATTAAAATATCCACTCTGACTGTCTGTGACGATATCCATCGCGGCAATCGTCCCGCAAGTGCGCACTTTATCGATTTTGGGATGATCCGGCAAGTATTTTTTTAGATAGCAGCGATGCTGCTGTTCTAGATTGCGAAAGTTAGGATTTTGTTCTAGCAATTCTAAAGACGCAACGCCTGTAGCACACGCTAAGGGATTTCCTGTGTATGAATGGCCATGAAAAAATGTTTTACTGACATCATCACTGTAAAACGCACGATAAATATCCTCTGTCGCAACGGTTACAGCTAAAGGTAAGCAGCCGCCTGATAAACCTTTTGATAAACAAATGATATCCGGTGCGGTTTCTGCTTTTAAGCAAGCAAATAATTCACCAGTGCGCCCGAAGCCTGTCATCACCTCATCGTAAATGACAAGTACACCAAACGAGTGCGCCAAGTTTCCTAAAGCTTGTAGAAATTGTGGACGACATACTCGCATTCCCCCTGCACCCTGTACAAGTGGCTCGATAAAAAGACCTGCATATCGCGTAGGATTTTGTTTGAGAAGCCGCGTCAGGATTTCTAGAGTTTGTGCTTCACGTACTTCGACATCAGCATCATTATCAAACGTAGCAGGAAAAGGCACAAGCTCTGTCGAGAACATTAAGCGGTGAAAAGGCTGATCCCAGGGAGAATTACCTGCGATCGACATCGCTCCTATCGTATCGCCGTGATATCCACCTTCAAAGCTAATAAACGTCGTGCGATCGCTTTCTCCTTGATTAAACCAATATTGATAAGCCATTTTCAGCGCGACTTCCATCGCTGTTGAGCCATTATCCGAAAAAAATACTCGCCTCAGCGATTTTGGGAGATGCTGAAGTAATTTTCTCGCTAGCTGTTCAGCTGGTTCGTGCGTAAAACCTGTAAAAATGACATGTTCTAAGGCTTGGGCTTGTTTGTAAAGCGCCTCAGCAAGTATAGGATGGCCGTGTCCATGAATCGTCACCCACCAACTGGAAATACAATCCATAATTTGGCGTTTATCTTCGAGTTCGAGCATCACGCCTTGTCCCTTGACGACTTTCAAAGGTATCGGCGCGGTTTTCATTTGGGTGAATGGTTGCCAAATCGGAGAATCATAAATTTCTTCAGTGCTGCTCATAAAAAAATCAACTTCTTTAACTAGAAAAGCTGTTAATAATCCAGAAAAATCAGAGAATACGACTCAATTTATTCCTTTTACCCGCTGTTCGCGAGTCATTCGCTACTTAATTCTTACTTGACTGCTGCGGTGAGTTAAGCGAAACTGACAATAATTGATGTGAGACTTCATCTATTGCTAAATTTTGTTAATTTTTTATTCTCTATAATTCGATAGATGAAACATTATTTAGCAATAGTGATAGTGAGGAGAGCGTACAGTAGGCATAAAAGCTTACAAATAGCAACGAGCAGCCGATGCAGTGTCGGTGCAAATTATAAATAAAGCTATGGTGATTAGCTAGAAGTATGGAAACGCTAGAGTTTGTGATTTATCCCGATGGTCGCGTACAGGAAAAAGTTTCCGGTATAGTCGGAGCAACTTGTACTGAAGTCACAGCCGCAATCGAAGCAGAACTGGGACACGTCGTCAGTCACCAGCCAAGCTCAGAATTTTATAATGCAGTACAACACCAATCTACAGTTGCAACAACCCAAGCTAGTTTTAGCGAGTGGTAACTTTACTAACTAGTCCAGTTTGATTCAATTCACAACTACTACAATGTCACACTTTAGCCAAATCAAAACACAAATCCGTAATCTTTCATCGTTACAAGCTGCGCTCACTGATTTAGGTATTAATTGGAAATCTGGTCCTAGAGCAGTTCGAGGCTATCGCGGTCAAACTCGTAATGCCGAAATCACCATTGAGCAGGAGAATGGTTACGATGTCGGTTTTAGTTGGAATGGCAAAGAATACGAACTTGTTGCTGATTTGCAATATTGGCAGCAAAATTTGTCTGTCGAAGGTTTCTTGAAAAAAATTACGCAGCGTTATGCCTATCACACAGTATTGAACGAAACCTCGCGCTTAGGATTTCAAGTAGCAGAACAGCAACAAAACGAAGACGGTTCAATTCGACTATTAGTACAGCGCTGGAGTGCGTAATGTCTGATTTTATGCCGCTGGAGCGAGCAAAATCTGGAGCAATGCGGTCGCACCTTGAACCCGAACTAGGTGGAATTTTTCGCGATGCACCTGAACGTTCAGGCTTAGAACCTGAGTTAGGCGGTGAACTACGGCAAAAAGGTGTTTATGTTGACGAAATCACCTGCATTGGTTGCAAGCACTGCGCCCATGTTGCCCGCAACACCTTCTACATTGAACCAGATTACGGTCGTTCGCGCGTCGTCCGTCAAGACGGAGACTCAGAAGAGTTAATTCAGGAAGCAATTGACACGTGTCCAGTTGATTGCATCCATTGGGTTGACTATACCGAACTGAAAAAACTCGAAGAAGAGCGACAGTATCAAGTCATCCCTATTGTTGGATACCCTGTAGAAGAAGCTGTTGTTGCTGCTCATCGGCGGCGTAAGAAGCGCCAAGCCCAGAAAAAGGCTCGCTATTAACTTTGATTTATATAATTTTTGTTGAAAAGGCTGTAACAACAGCCTTTTTTTGGTTACTCAGCAGCCTCACGCGGATCTCGCGAAACTTGTGGCGCTTCGCGATCTTCCAAAAAGGTTTGCACTTTGCCATCGGGTGTTAAAACGACTCGAATTCTAGCTACTTGACCATCAGCAATGGGAGATACAAAAGGCTCGCCAATCAGAGGCATTCCAGTGCGGTCAATTTGGTCTCTAGCAGCTTGATTTAGCGGTTCAATACGTTGAATTGTGCCATCAACATCCAACAGCAAACTATACTCCAAGGTTTGCTTAACAGCTTCTGTTGGTTCCCAGCGGCGCTGAAAGAATTGTCGAGCTTCGGCTACCTGACTAATATTATCTAACGATGTAGGTTGACTTGGGGCTGGAGGAGGTTGGTTTGGCGATCGCACTGCCGCAGTCGTGTTATTTGCCGCCTGTCGCTGTGGTGCTGGTGCAGTTCGCTGCGTTTGAGATATTGCTGCTTGCGAACCAGGATTAGGAGCGTTAAGTTGCGCTAAAGGACTCGGTATCGCGATTGTGGGCGCAGAATTTCCCGCCGCAGCTGTACCGGTTTTATTCGGCGACCCTGGACTAATGACCGTTGTTTGTGGCGCTGGTGTCGTGCCCCCAGGAAGAGTAGACGACGGTGCGGCTGCGGTTGATTCAGTCGATGGGCTAGCGTTTGGGACAGGAATTGCGGGCAAGGGGGCGTTAGGCACGGGGACAGGAGAACCCGCAGGTGGTGGAGGTGGTAATGTATCTAATGATGATAAAGGTGGTAGTGGTGAAGGCTGCGCCGCAAGCTGCTGTGGATCTTCCGTGATTTGATTACTGGTTGCTGTTTGTTGAACAGGGCGATTAAGTTGTTGTAAGACAGCAAAGATACCTACGGCAAGTGTTAATCCGGCGGCAATCGTTGCCCAAGCGGGAGGAGTCGTACTTACTCGACGTTGGTTGAGGCTGGGTAGGGCTACAATATCCGCTTCAAATTCATCTAAAGCTGTTGCTAAATCAAAAAGTTGCAGTACGCTCAACTGCACTACAGGTCCGGTTGTGGGCGTTGCTAGAGGTCCCAAAAAGAGCGTATGTGATAACCCTGTACCAGGTTTCAGGAAGATTTGTTGCGCCCGCGCAAAAGGTGAATCAGAGGAATTGGTAGGTGAAATCACGATTTGGGAATTAGCAACCGAAGTGGTTGACTCAGCCGCAGTCGTTTGCGACGCCAACTGTGCAGTAAATTGGGCTGGCGATTGACTTAATAACTCTTGCACATACACTGAAACGGCTTGCTGTAAGGCTTCAAGTTGTTCGCGATCGCCTGTAATCTGAACTCGTTGGTCTGGCGATCGCGGATCGTCAAAATGCAAATGAAAGCGTAACTGCGTGGCTACTGTCCGCCCAGCCCAACGCGACAATGGTGATTGAGGAGCCACAATTTCTAACGTACAAGTGGGCGGAGTATACCGACGGAGAACCTGTGAATTTGACAAAGCCATAGGTGAGAACTTAGCAGGGGTCAGGGGTCAGGGGTTAGGGATCAGCGGGAAACTGGGAGTTATGAATGATGTCAGAATTCAAGACTAGTTAATAATCACTCGCTCCTTGCTCCTCGCTCCTCGCCCCTTAACTATTTCGAGCGATCTAGCAGTGCTAACCAAAGGCGACGATGACCGCCAGGCGCACTATAAAATAACAAGTCAATCAAGAGTTTGAGCGCCAACTGAGTTAGGACATCGGTGGAGACGTTTTCATCTTCCTCCATGCGTTCTTGGTAGGTGTTACTGAAAGCATCTAGATAATCTCCTAAAAGAGCGGCTTTGTGAGGAGCTTCATTGTTTTGGGTGACTTGTTCAAGCAAAGCAACCGCGCGGCGAATTCGTTCTTGGTGTTGTTTTGCGAGGTAGCAGCTGATTAAAACAAGCGATCGCGCTTCTTCTACATCGAGCTTTTTTCTTCCTCCTTCGCCTTTACGAAGTGGATTTGATTGGCGTAGTCGCCATAGTGCTACGCGGTCTGGGATTTTGGACTCTAGATTAAGTTGAGCCGCAGCTTGGAGCATTGCCTCTGAGCCAATCCCCGCCAAAGCTTCAAGCGCCAACAATACCAAGTCCAGCTGAGCCTTGATGTTATCTAATTGGGCTGGGTTGGGCTGAATATTAGTAAGCTCTTCCCATCGTGGAGTTGGTGTCGGCGATTGTGCGCTGGAGTGCATAACCTTAAGCATAGGAGATAATACAAAAATGGGCTTTTATTGTTACCCATTTTGAAACCAAAGTTGTCTAAATCGACGTTGATTTCTAATTAGCTACCAGCTTATCCTGTTTGGTTCAAATGTAAAATCGCTCTTGTAAAAAAAGCAGGGGAAGAAATACTACAAATAAACTTTTCTGTTACGATCACTAACCACTAGCGACTCATCACTAGTTACTCTTTCCCTCGCCCCCTATTACTTATTCGATATAAGCAACGGTGACACCTGTTCCACCATCTTCTGGGGCTGCTGGCTCAAAGCGGTTAACGCGGGGATTTTGTTGCAAGAAAGTGTGTACTCCCTGCCTTAGCTTGCCAGTTCCATGACCGTGAATAATCCATAATGGTCCTTGGGCTTGAGCGATCGCGCGTTCTAAGACAATCTCAGCATCTGCAACTCGGCTTCCGCGCAGATCGATAGTGTTTTGTGAGGTGCGGATTGCGAGGGCGGATTGCGGTGTAGTCAGGGCATCTTGCTTAGTACTATTGCGCGGTGTTTCTTTAACTTGCTTCTTAGTTGTGACTGGTTCGGCTTTTTGTCCGTCGAGCGATTCTATATCTTCGAGCTTGACATTCATTTTCATGATTCCGAAGCGAACACTTAATTCGCCATCTTCGTCGGGGGCGCTGATCACTTCAGCCGTTTGCTCAAGACGCGGTATGCGAATGCGATCGCCTACTTGAGGTTTAAATCCTGGTTTGGGTTTGGGTGGCGGCGGAAGATGATTTTTGGCAATTTGAGTCAGCGCATTTGTTGCTTGTTGCGCGTCTTGGGCTGTCGTCGAACCTTGCTGGAGACGACGTATTACTTGCGCGATTTCACCTTTGGCTTGCACAAGCGCTTGTTGAATCGATTGCTCTTGCTGCTGTCGCAGTTGCGCTTCGCGCTCTTGCAGTTGTGCGGCTTTTTGCGATACTTCGGTATATAGCCGCTGTACTTGTTGTAGTAATTGTTCTGCTTGAGCTGCTTTAGTTTCTTGGAGCCGCCGTTGTGCTTCTAATCCGGCGATTACCTGGTTGACGTCTTCGGTTGCACCGCCTATTTTAGTTTTAGCTTGCTCGACAACTTCAGCGTTTAGCCCTAGGCGGCGGGCAATTGTCAAGGCGTTAGAACGTCCTGGAATTCCCCACAACAGGCGATAAGTTGGCGAAAGGCTTTCCTCATCAAACTCGACAGAAGCATTCTCAAAGCGTTCGTCTTGATATTTCAAAGCTTTTAGTTCGCCAAAGTGAGTCGTGGCAATACTTAATTGCGTGTGGTCTGCTAAGTATTGTAGAAGCGCGATCGCTAAAGCACTGCCTTCTGCGGGGTCAGTTCCTGCACCTACTTCGTCGAGTAACACGAGCGAGGAGTGAGCGGTTAGTTCTTGAGTGTTTGATAGGGCATCGATAATTCGACTGATGCGGCGAATGTGACCGGAGAATGTCGATAAGCTCTGTTGAAGTGACTGTTCGTCGCCAATATCAGCTAATACCTGGTCAAACCACGGAATTTCTACAGGTTCGCGTGCTGGAACAAATAAACCCACCTTTGCCATCAAAGCCGCTAAGCCGAGGGTTTTGAGCGTGACTGTTTTACCTCCCGTATTTGGTCCTGTAATCGTCACTACCCGAATTTGTGGTTTAATGACTAAATCAACTGGAACGACTGCCGTGCCTTGTTCGTGAGCAAACTGCCATATTAGCAACGGATGGTGCAATTGCCGTAAGGTAATAGTTTCGCCTTCACTGCGTTGAATGAAGCGTGGTGGATTTGCTTTTAGCCAGTAGCTATAACGCGCGCGGGCGCACGCCAAGTCAAGAATTGTTGCAACACTTAATAAATGTTCTAAATCAGGTGTAACCGCCGCGATTTGCTCAGATAATTTCCGACGGATTGCGGTTTCTTCAGCTTGCTCTTTGACGGTTAATTGTCGTAATTGATTACCTAAAGGAACGACTGAATTCGGTTCAATGTAAAGTGTTGCGCCACTTGTAGAAGTATCATGTACAATTCCTGGAATCGCATCTTTTTGGGGTGCTTTGACGGGAATCACAAAGCGATCGCCGCGTTTAGTAATCAGTTGCTCTTGTACCGCACTCGCTTGCCGTTGCAGAATATTTTGCAGTTTTTGCGTGATTTGACTGCGAATTTGCCGCAGCGAACTGCGAATATTTGATAGTGTTGTGCTGGCACGATCGCTGACTTGTCCGCGCTCATCGATACAACGATGAATTTCCTGCTCGATTTCGGGATAAGTGCGAATGTCTTCTACTAAAGCGCTGAGGACGGGTACATCAGGATGGTTGTCAATTGCGCGACGTAGCTGGCGAGTTCCTGCAAGCGTCGTTGCGATCGCTAAAAGTTCTTCCCCAGCTAAAACGCCTTGGTGTTGTACGCGCGCTAACGCATCGCCAATATCTTGAATACCTTCAAACGACAAACCTCCCGTGAGGCTGTTTTCTAGCTGGTATGCTTCCTGCGTTTGGGCAAGAAGTTCTTCACTGTGTTTTTGGGATTGCGGGATTTGCAAATTACGCGCTGCTGTTGCCCCTAATTTCGTTGCCGCAAAAGTGGACAAGTGTTGACACAGGCGCGACCATTCGAGTAATTCTAGCGTCTCTGATTGAATCAAAGCTTAACCGTTATGCAGGTGCGATAAGTGGGTGAATAGCTTGTTATGATTAAGCAAACTGCTATTTCTATTGTAGCGAATTCGCAACAATTCTTTTGCAGCAATGAGTACTTGGATATCTAGAAGTAAAATAAATTTCCCTGCAATTTGGTACGCTAGCAAAAACAGTATTGGAACTTAAGAAGTAAACAGGCGTGGATATTCAGATTGGGCCTGGGAAAATGGCTCGCCGAGCCTACGGAATTGATGAGATTGCGCTCGTTCCTGGACAGCGCACAATAGTGTTGCCTCAGTATTGTTACCTTCAGCTAGTTTTACAACTAGTAATGTAGCGAGGGAAGATTCAGATTCCAGCGTTGCTCAGTAGAGATAAAGCTTAAGTTTGATTATTCTGATAAGCTACCTGCGTAAATCTTGCTTTTTATTACGAATTATTTTAGATAATTTCTGTAGTTTCTATAAATTGCCTGTACTCTCTTACCAAATTTCATGTGTAGGTCTGAAGCTAAGTTAACTAGTTCACTGTTGTTTTTGATACTTCTTACTGGATTACCTGTAACTGCACAAACAACCAATTTTAGTGGTAAAAAATTGCCGAGTCGAGCCAATGTGGAGTTCAATCAGCATTGGTCAGTTAAAGACGTAGTGGCTCTTGCCAACAAACATAAAGTCAAAATTTCGCAGCTTGAGAGTAGCTATGTTATTGGCTCTACAGAAATTTACGATGGTTATGTCAATCCTGAAACTGGAACCACAGCAGATCTTGAGGCAAATTATGCAAAAAAACGCTTGGATTATTTCGCTGACATAGTAGCCTTAGAATCTAATATGGCTAACTATGAACGTATTGAACTCCAGCCAAGGCTCAATGCAATGAAAGCAATTCTCAACAAGCGACAAAATATTGCACCAGTACGTGTAGCTAAGGCATCTTTTTACGGAGAAACATCAAATCTTATAGGAATTGCTCAATCTAATATATCGGCTAAAGTTAGCGTTATCGACCAACAGACCATACAAAAGCTAATACAAGAAAGGATTCAACGTGAAAGTCTTCCCAGGAGGTTCGGTCCAGAGTATGTTCCTAACCAAGTAAATGAACATTTGAATTTCCAACATCTATTTGCAGCATTAAACCCAAGCTGACTTTTGCCTGCAGCATTCAAAAACAACAAACTCATAGCACAAACATCGTCCGGAGGAAGAGCGCCTGATGTTGGGGCATCATATGTTTATCCCAGCGCAAACGGCGGACGCTATACACGTCAAACAATGCGGTGGGGAAACTTCCCAGGCTTCCGTTATGAAGAAACTTATGAACATGACTTTTTTCTATACAACTATGACAGGGCAACGTACTTAGATCCAAGAAATATAGGGTATCCCAATTGTTTGCCAGCAGCAACTTATTGGTCTACAACGTGGCCTGCGTCATCGCGACCATATTTAGATACAAGGTTTGGACAAAATAGCAAGTGTGAAGTTGATGAATTAGCGTACACTGTAGGAGCAGCCTTTGCTAATCAACTTTTCAACGGGATAACCTATGAAACATATATCCGCACTGCTAATGGTAATGCAAATTCAGACAGGTTTAGACTAAGTGGACAAATTGGCTATCGTTCACCCGTAACTAACTGCCCTCGCGATTGGACATGGTGTAGTTTTGGAAAATATTCAGTAGTGTTGGTACCAGCGTGGAGCGTTAATGTTCCTAACACTAGATCTTGGGTAAAATAATAACTTAGTTGAAGTGTAACTGTTATATATTTAGCTAGGAATAGAACAATTAAAGTAGACAAATAGCAGTAACTTCATAACGATTCATTCTGAGGTTACTGTTAATATTGGATAATTACTGGAGTAATTATATCCGTCAATAATCTAAGATTAAAAATCATTGTTTATGAAGCGCTCTGCTACACTTGCAGTATTACTACTTAGTGTTGTTACTGTTCTTGCTTCTGCCTACCTTCCTGTGACGGTTTACAGTCAAGCTAATTTATCTGAAGTCAAGCTAGGCTTACCTCTGCCATTTATCATCCAAAATCAAAACTATCATCCACAATTTCCTTGGCAAACTGGTCTTCGTTCTGTTTGGGAGAATCCAACGCAGATTCTTTGGCTAGTGTTTTTTCTTGACGTATTTATTGTCTTTGGAGCTTTCAGTTTGGTTTTAAAGGTTTTTCAAAATTTTTTTTACACAACACCGTAGGCAATAGCTGCGATAAATACTTTAAGCTTTTAGCTATCTGACAGTTTTTTTCATTATAAACTAGCTATTTGCACCAAAATTGATCATAAGTAATCTCATGAACCATAATTTCATCTGACGAATGAGAACTCTTTAGATCATCAAAATACTAAGCGATGAGAATGCCTGAACTACACCCGATTAGCCTGGCAATTTGGTACGCTAACAAAAACAGTATTGGAACTTAAGAAGTAAACAGGCGTGGATATTCAGATTGGGCGTGGGAAAATGGCTCGCCGAGCCTACGGAATTGATGAGATTGCGCTCGTTCCTGGACAGCGCACGCTAGACCCAAGTTTAGCAGATACACATTGGCAAATTGGCAGTATCCAGCGGGAAATTCCGATTATTGCCAGTGCTATGGATGGTGTTGTTGATGTCCGCATGGCAGTGCTTTTGTCGCAGTTGGGTGCGTTGGGTGTTTTGAATTTAGAAGGAATTCAAACGCGTTATGCTGACCCAAATCCTATTTTAGAAAGAATTGCCTCGGTAGGTCCGCAAGAATTTGTACCGCTGATGCAAGAACTTTATGCTGAACCTGTCAAGCCCGAACTCATTACACAGCGTATCCAAGAAATCAAACAGCAAGGAGGCATTGCCGCAGTCAGTGCGACGCCGCTAGGCGCAAGTAAATATGGCTCAATTGTCGCGAGTGCAGGCGCTGATTTATTTTTTGTCCAAGCAACAGTAGTTTCTACAGCGCATTTGTCACCTGAATCGATGGCAAACTTGGATTTAGCTGAATTCTGCCGCGAGATGCCCATGCCTGTCGTGTTGGGAAATTGCGTGACGTATGAAGTGACGCTAAACCTGATGAAGGCTGGTGCAGCGGCTGTGCTTGTGGGAATTGGTCCTGGCGCTGCGTGTACTTCGCGGGGTGTTCTGGGTGTGGGTATACCACAAGCAACCGCGATCGCTGACTGTGCGGCTGCGCGTGATGATTATCATCGGGAAACGGGTAATTATGTTCCAGTCATCGCTGATGGCGGTTTGATTACTGGTGGTGACATCTGTAAGTGTATCGCCTGCGGTGCTGATGGCGTGATGATTGGCTCCCCCTTTGCGCGTGCGGCTGAAGCCCCAGGACGCGGTTTTCACTGGGGTATGGCAACACCTAGCCCTGTATTACCTCGTGGCACGCGTATTCGAGTTGGTACGACGGGTACGTTAGAACAAATTCTGCGTGGGCCTGCGCAACTTGATGACGGAACACATAATTTTTTAGGCGCTTTAAAAACTAGCATGGGTACGTTGGGAGCTAAGGATATTAAAGAAATGCAGCAAGTCGAAGTTGTGATCGCGCCTTCGTTGCTAACCGAAGGTAAGGTTTATCAAAAAGCACAACAGTTGGGCATGGGCAAGTAAATCTACTTGGGTAAAACTCCCAATGAAGTTTGCAGGAATTGTTCAGTAAATTCTGAAAAAAGCTAACCTGTCGCCTACAATAGAAAAAGCGGAGACGCATGTTTCCGTTCACTCCTCACACCACACTCCGCTCGGACTTCTGTTCGAGCGGTTCCTTATTATTAGGGGTGAGAGACCTTTATAGGTATTATCTCCTCTGCTCTAAAGTCTACTTCTGGGTATAAGAACCTAAGATCTATCTAAATATAGACAGTTGAGAAAGCAGAACGCGGCACGCGGCTATGGTAGAATTTCAGCAAAGTAAGAGATATAGCTTAAGGATTTCTAGGCATGTCAGTAGCCGCACAAGTTACAGACTCGACGTTTAAACAGGAAGTACTCGAAAGCGAAGTTCCAGTTCTAGTGGACTTTTGGGCACCTTGGTGTGGTCCGTGCCGGATGGTAGCTCCTGTTGTGGATGAAATTGCACAGCAATACGACGGTCAGGTGAAAGTTGTAAAACTTAACACAGACGAAAACCCCAACGTTGCTAGTCAATACGGTATTCGCAGTATCCCGACATTAATGATTTTTAAGGGTGGGCAACGAGTTGATATGGTCGTAGGTGCAGTTCCTAAGAGTACTTTGTCTAACACGTTAGAAAAGTATTTGTAAAATTGCTCTTAGGCGAATAACTTTATCGTTTAGCAGTGCGGCATCTTAGTTGGACTGTTAGAGTAAAGTTGATAATATTTCGCTCAAATACCATGCTTAGAAGTATTATTGAGCTTTATTTGAGCGAATAAAATAATATGAGTTTGTAGTTTAAGTTGGGCGATCGCAAAAAAGTACTAAAAAGCAATATTAAAAAATTATTAATCTACGACTTGACAAATAACCCCCAAAATATCGATAAAATAGAGTGCCACTTGTGCGGAAGCACTCATGACCTCATCTTCCCATTTTCCATCATTAGAGTCTCTTGAATTAGACCTGACTGACTTAATCGAGAAGCTGCCGCATCACAAACACCGGCAACTGATTCAGTACGCGCTTGCCACGATTGTCAAGTTAGCCAATAGCGATATCGAACGCCTTGACTGGAAAATATTGTCAGCGTCATTAGCTGATATGGAGCAAGGCTTTAACATTTTTTACCCGTATCGACACGTACGCAAGGTAACAATTTTTGGCTCAGCGCGGACATCACCAGAAGCACCAGAATATCGTATGGCGTTTGATTTTGCGCGATGTGTGACGCAGTTAGGCTTCATGGTGATGACGGGGGGTGGCGGTGGAATTATGCAAGCAGGAAATGAAGGCGCTGGGCGAGAAAACTCGTTTGGGTTAAACATTCAACTACCGTTTGAACAAGAAGCAAACCCTGTTGTTGAAGGCGATGCTAAACTGATTCACTTTAAGTACTTTTTCACTCGCAAACTATTTCTACTGCGTGAAAGTGATGCGATCGCGCTATTCCCTGGCGGATTTGGCACGCAAGACGAAGCTTTTGAGTGCATGACGCTCAGTCAAACAGGTAAATTTGGTCCTGTACCTGTCGTTTTAATTGATCGCCCAGGAGGGGACTATTGGCGGGCTTGGAGTGAGTATATCGATAAGCACCTCCGCCAACAAGGATTAATTAGTCCTGAAGACGATAGCCTTTACACAATTACAGATAATCTGGAAGTGGCTTGCAATGCGATCACGCGGTTTTACCAGGTTTATCACTCTAGCCGCTACGTAGGTGACAAACTCGTCATTCGGATGAAAACAGATATCTCGGATGCAGATGTCGAGACGTTAAATACTAACTTTAACGATATTCTCGTTAAGGGACGCATCGAAAAAAGCCAAGCTTTACCACAAGAAGCGCAAGACGAAACCTCTGAACTACCCCGTCTCGTGTTGTATTTTAATCAGCGCGATTTAGGGCGTCTCTATCAAATGATCGCCACTATCAATGAAATGGGGACTCCTTCACCTGTAGAAGCGCATCCAGAACGAAAATGAGCCGGCGTTTGATCGCGTCCTTTTAACGTGGTGATGTTTGTGCTAGGTAATGGGTAATGGAAGCAGATATGCTACTGATTACCAACTGTATGTAATTTCAGGGTATTTTTCAGGAAGTCTAACTCAATGCGATCGCGCATACCTCATCGTAAGTTGCCACAATAGATAGGGAGGGCGATCCATTGCAGCAGGCATTAATGATAGGCAATGATCCCTGATCTCTAACCTTTGATCTCTGAATTTGATTGCATGGAATGGAAGGAAATTGCTGGTAACTGGGTTTTAGTTCCCCGACATCCTGTGGGGATTGTGCATTTTTTAGGAGGCGCTTTTGTTGCAACCGCACCTCAATTAACGTACCGTTGGTTGTTAGAACAATTGGGAAAAGAGTATGCTGTCGTTGCGACACCGTTTGTTAATACTTTAGACCATGCAGCGATCGCGCAAACGGTTTTAAATAGTTTTGATCAGGCGATCGCCGAATTACATGATCGCGCGCTATTACGTCGGCGCTATCTACCGACCTACGGGTTAGGACACAGTATGGGCTGTAAACTACACTTACTTATTGGTAGTCTGTTTGACGTCGAACGTGCAGGAAATATTCTCATTTCTTATAACAACTACGCAGCACGCGACGCGATTCCTTTAGTACAACAATTCACGCCTACTTTTGCGGTCGAGTTTACACCTTCTCCAGTGGAAACAACAAACTTAGTCCGTGATCGCTATCGTGTTCGCCGCAATTTGCTGATTCGATTTACTAATGACACAATTGACCAATCCACGGCACTGCATCAACTGTTACAACAGCGTTTTCCGGAAATGGTTACGTTACAAACACTACCAGGAAGTCATACAACACCTTTAGGACAAGATGTTAGTTGGCAAACTGGAATGAATTTTACACCGTTTGATGCGATGGGACAGTGGTTTAAGCAAGAGATCTATCGGGATTTAAACCAACTCAAACGCACTATTGTTTTGTGGCTCAATCCTTTTTCTCATGTCTCTAATCTTAGTAATCGATGATGACCCTACAGTGCAAACTCTGCTCTCTAGGGTACTAAAAAGCCAAGGTTATCAAGTTGTTGTAACTCATAACGGTGAAGAAGGAATTAGGCTGGCGCGCCAGTTGTATCCTGGGTTAGTGATTTGTGAGTGGACAATGCAATCGATGAGTGGGTTGGAAGTTTGTCGCCAAATCAAAGCTGATCCAAGATTATCGACAGTATTTTTCATTTTTCTTACAAGTTTAGGCTCGGTATCTGATTGCGTTCAAGCATTCGATGCAGGTGGAGACGATTTTATTACTAAGCCAATCGAACAAAATGAACTAACCGCGCGGGTGCGTGCTGGATTGCGCTTGCATCAAATGAGTCGGGATTTACAAAAACAAAAGCAATTACTCGAAGCAGAATTATCCGAAGCTGCTGACTATGTGCGATCGCTACTTCCACCACAGCTAAAAGAACCGCTCGAAATTAATTCTCGGTTTATTCCTTCATTGCGGCTAGGTGGAGATTGTTTTGATTATTACTGGCTAGATCCTGACTATTTGGCTATTTATTTACTTGATACGGCGGGACATGGGCTAGGGGCTACGCTTCCTTCAATTTCAGTCCTCAATATGTTACGTTCTCGTGCGCTTGATGGAATTAATTACTACCAACCAACCGAAGTACTCAGAGCTTTAAATAGTACGTTTCAAATGACTTCTCAAAACTCGAAGTACTTCACAATTTGGTATGGAGTTTATAATCGAGTCAATCGTCAATTAATCTACTCTAATGCCGGACACCCACCTGCTGTTTTGTTATCAGAAAAACCAAGTGTACAGGCAACAAAACTAGAAACTCCAAGCATACCAATTGGTATGTTTCCTGATACGAATTATACAGATAAGTTTTGTCATATTCCTGAATCGAGTACGCTTTATATTTTTAGCGATGGAGTTTACGAACTACACTTAGTAGATGGCTCAATTTGGGAACTTGATTCTTTTATTGATTTACTCAAAATGGATCATGTAGTAGGTAACTGCGATCTAGACACCATTTTAGCTCAGCTAAATCAAATCAATCATAAAGAGAGTTTTGATGATGACTTATCGATTCTTCAGATTAGGTTTGACAACTGAAAAAATCTGCTAATTTATTATACTCCTGTACTAAAAGATTTAAGTTTTAAGAATTCTGTGGAATTTAGATTACTAGGTATTTAGTAACCTATCTGTTTTGGGCGATCGCGATTTTCGCTAACCCTGAACATCTCACTCATATATATTCCTGAACAGCAACTCTATCACTATAGGACTTACGTAGTTGATGTCATGCTGAACCCTTCGCTATTACTCAAGCGCAAGCTCCGTGAAGCATCTCTGGGATTCTTTCTTAGCCTACAGCAAAGCTACGAAGAAGGGAACGCTGCACTCAGAATAAAATAGCGTTCAAGTGCGCAACGCCTAAACTACATACAAATACAGTTAAATTGCTATTTTTATTAAGAAAAATTATTATTGGGTCTAACTTAAATTTAGGTGTCAGTAACACCCAACCTTCTTGTAAATCAATCATGTAAGTAGCCCAACTGAGTAATGTGACCATGACAATTGCCTTCGAGGAGTTCATCGAGACAGCTGATTTAGTAAAAGAATATACAGATACAGACAACAATTACTCAGAAACGTTATCGGAATATCCTCAAGATTTAGGTAAAGGCAGTATCTTAAACGTTGAGCTACGCAACGGATTTTACCTCACAATCGAAGATTACCAAGTACATAACGATGTGATCATCAGTTACCCAGAATCGCAGCATCCTTTGGGGTTTTATTTCCAACTCTCAGGCGGTATACATTGTCAACGCTATGGCTTGAATTACGCTGGTGACAGCATTTATCCGGTAGTGGTTTAATACCACAATTACTTCATCAGAGAAGCTGTTAAAGTGCATTATAGTGCCAGAAGTGTTCAATAGTTTCATGAGGATTGGGGATGATGCTATTCCATTGCAAATGAAGCACCTTTTTAGGAAACCGGATCAAGAGTACTACCTTCCTTCGTAATAGGACAGTTACAACACAAATGCAAGTCGCTGTACAGCAGATTTGGCAGTGTCCTTTTCAAGGTTTGGTTAAACGTATTTACTTAGAAAGCAAAATTTTAGAGTTAATTGCTTTGTGGTTGCAACAAGACATTGAAGGAGAAGCAATAGTAAATCATTCTATTAAAAATGTGGAATCATTGCGTCATTCTTGCTGCTTGCTTCTCCCGTGCAAGCTTCGGAGTTGGGACAAGTTGCAGATAAAGAAGATATTCTTCAACTTGATCAAATTGAGCATTCTCAGAGTGCAGAATTACCCGTACAATCTCCAGCACCCACATCAGAATTGGTAAATTACGGACTCGCGCATCATCCCCTCCCGAAATATTTGTTGTATCAACTCCTTGTTGTGTTTTAACCCCGCTAAGATTTGCGTATAAACTGAGATTTCTGAGCGTTTTTCAACTTCTTCAAGTTGATTGACTCGTTTCACAACTTGCTTTAATAAGGTTTGAGGTTGCGTCGTTGCAGTTAATGGTGCAAATGGTAACAACGCTGGATTAACTAGAAATTGTGCAGCATTTTCCTCCCATAGTCGAATCACGCGATATTCATGGCGAGTTGTTTCCATGTTGAAGGAAGTTTCAATGATTGTGTCTGGTGCGGGTGGAACTAACAAAACGACGACTTGCGTGACGAAGATAGGTAGGCGGGTAGTTGGGAACAATAGCAATTAAATCTCTCAATCTCTACAACTTTCCCACACTCCCACGCTCCAACTCTCCCACAATGTAAAATGCGTTCTTGTAGCTGCAAAAATGTGACGTAATCCGCGCGAATTGGTTCAATGCTTAATTCGGTTGTTAAAACTTAAATTCAGTTTGCGGTGTACCTAGCACCCAACTAGCAAATGTTGTTGGATATTTTTTCGATAGCAGTTTGCAGAGATCATCAAGGGATATGAAAAACTGATAGCGATTAAATTAGGCATCGCTATTATCTTGATAAAGGTACACTACGATTATCAATAATGAATAAAATTCAACAAATTAGCTTGAGTGATACAATAGTTCAAGCGTTGATTGCGGAATTAAATAAGTTCCAAGAATGAGAGCGATCGCTCCCGGCAATGAAAGCGATCACCCCACAAAAACTAAGTCCCCTCACGCAATTTATCGAGGACGCCGCGATCTTCTAATGTAGACGTATCTCCAGAGACTTCTTGCCCAGCCGCAAGACTGCGTAACAACCGCCGCATAATTTTACCCGAACGAGTTTTTGGCAACGCATCGGTAAAACGAATTTCACCAGGACGCGCGATCGCACCGATTTCTTTCACAACGTGCTGTTTCAGTTCTTTACTAAGTGCTTCACTTGGTTGGTACGTACTTTCTAAAGTTACAAAAGCAACGATATCTTCACCTTTAACCTCATCAGGTTTACTGACAATTGCTGCCTCGGCAACGGCGGGGTGCGACACCAATGCCGATTCAACTTCCATTGTTCCTAAACGGTGTCCTGAGACATTGATCACATCATCAACACGCCCCATTACCCAAAAGTAACCATCTTCATCGCGCCTTGCACCATCACCCGCAAAATAGACGTATTTACCATCTTGCGGCGGAATGTGTTCCCAGTAAGTACGCCGAAAGCGATCAGGATCGCCATAGACTGTACGCATCATCCCAGGCCAAGGATGACGGACGACTAAATAACCACCTTCGTTGTTGCCTACAGGATTGCCCTCTAAATCAACGATATCGGCAAGAATTCCAGGGAAGGGACGTGTTGCAGAACCTGGCTTTGTAGGAATCGCACCAGGTAGCGGGGTAATCATAATTCCCCCAGTTTCCGTTTGCCACCAAGTATCGACAATCGGACAGCGATCGCCGCCGATGACGCGGTAATACCACATCCAAGCTTCGGGGTTAATCGGTTCGCCGACGGTTCCGAGTAAGCGCAAAGAAGATAGATTGCGGGCTTTCGGCAAGTGTTCGCCCATCTTAATAAACGCCCGAATCGCTGTCGGTGCGGTGTAGAAAAGCGTTACGCCATACTTTTCGATCACATCCCAGAAGCAACCAGGATTTGACGATCGCGGCGCACCTTCATACATTACCGTTGTCGCACCGTTGGAAAGCGGACCGTAAACAATATAGCTGTGTCCGGTAATCCAACCAATATCAGCCGTACACCAGTAAACATCGGTATCTTGCAAATCAAAAATCCATTTGGTAGTTATATGGGTGTATAAGTTGTAACCACCTGTAGTGTGTACTACTCCTTTAGGTTTACCTGTGCTACCCGAAGTGTAGAGGATAAACAGCATATCTTCACTGTCCATCGGTTCGGCGGGGCAATCGGCAAAGACACCCTGTTGCAGATCGTGCCACCAGTGATCGCGCCCTGGTTCCATCTGTACTTCTTGCCCAGTACGCCGCACAACTAATACATTTTCGACGCTGGTAACATCCCCACTCGCTAAAGCTTTATCAACTTGTTCTTTGAGCGGAACCGCCACATCTTTCCGATAACCACCATCTGCTGTGACAACAACTTTAGCTTGTCCATCGATTAAGCGATCGCGCAACGCTTCGGCACTAAAACCACCAAAAACGACTGTATGCGGCGCACCGATTCGCGCACAGGCTAACATCGCGATCGCCGCTTCGGGAATCATCGGCATATAAATTCCAACGCGATCGCCTTTTTGCACGCCCAACTGCTTTAAAACATTGGCAAATTGACACACTTCGCGATGCAACTGCGCGTAGGTAAGCGTGCGCGAGTCTCCTGGTTCACCTTCCCAAATCAACGCCGCTTTATTTTTACGCCAGGTGGTGAGATGGCGATCGAGACAATTGTAAGAAATATTAATTTTACCATTGACAAACCACTTCGCAAACGGCGGTTGCCAATCGAGTACTTTGTCCCACTTTTGGAACCAGTGCAACTCTTGTTCGGCAAGTTCTGCCCAAAATTTTTCTGGGTCGGAAGACGCTTTATCGTACAGTTGCTGATAATCTTCTAGGCTTTTGATATGTGCATTTTGCGAAAATTCAGCTGGAGGATGAAATAAACGTTTTTCTTGCAGAATTGATTCGATTGTGAGAGACATGACTGTTTCTAACTAATTGGCATTGCTACTCAAAACCATTTTGCGCGTAGATTTGCTCGAAAGTGTTTTGAATTTCTTTAAGCTTCAGAATTGTTTACTTGCACTATGCGATCGCAGTTTGATTTAGTCCGTTTATGCTTCAGTTATCAATACTTAACTCACCAATCGCAGCACACCCCCCATAATGTATGGATAACGAAGCGTATGAGTCGTCTTCTTCATTTGCTGTGAATTGCCTCGCTGCGGATTTCCTGTCTAAAGGTTAATTCCTTAAAGTATGGCGATTTGTTAAGATTCTTAGATTGATGTATTCGTTGCTATTAGGTTTGCTAGTTCAGGTGCGAAAAATTATTAATGATAGACCAAGTTTTTAATTCTCCCTTCAACATCGGGATTGAAGCCACTTTAGTTTTAATTATCCTGATTTTTTTAGAATCAGTACTTTCCGCAGACAATGCCATTGCGCTTGCAGCGATCGCCCAAGGACTAGAAGATAAAAAGCTGGAACGCCAAGCGCTCAACTTTGGTTTAGTTGTCGCTTACGTCTTGCGGATTAGCTTAATTATGACAGCGACATGGGTAACAAAGTTTTGGCAATTTGAACTTTTAGGCGCTGCTTATTTACTTTGGCTGGTATTTCAGTATTTCACAGCCAATGACAATCCGGAACACGAACATCATGGTCCGCGCTTCGCGAACTTATGGCAAGCGATTCCTGTGATTGCGTTTACCGATTTAGCCTTTTCGCTCGATAGCGTAACAACGGCGATCGCAGTTTCACAAGAAAAGTGGCTAGTCATTACAGGCGCCACAATTGGCATCATTACGCTGCGATTTATGGCAGGATTGTTTATTCGTTGGTTGGACGAATTTGTTCACCTAGAAGACGCAGGTTACATCACTGTAGCGCTAGTCGGCTTACGATTGCTATTGAGAGTCATCAACGCAGATTTAGTGCCACCCGAATGGTTGATGATTAGTGCGATCGCTGCGATCTTCGTGTGGGGTTTTTCCCAGCGAACCGAAACTAAGCTTGCTAAAGATGAACCAGCAGAAAGTCAGCGAGAAATTGTGCAAGTAGGAGAATCTGAAGGAAATCAACGGTGAGGAAGTTTCCTTGAGTAGAGGAAGCAGAGGTGCAGAGGAGAAGTACATATGATGTTCTCTCACCCCTCACCCCTCACCCCTCACCCCTAGTGACTAATTACTCGCGAATCCAGGAACTTAGACTCGATTGCCAACTCACAAGTTCTTCGTCTTTAAACCATAGGCTGACTTCTTGAGTTGCGGTTTCTGGCGCATCCGAACCATGAATGATGTTGCGTCCAATATCAACGCCAAAATCACCGCGAATTGTTCCTGGTTCAGCATTTAAGGGATTCGTTGCGCCAATCATTTTGCGGGCGGCGGCGATTACACCATCACCTTCCCAAACCATTGCTACAACAGGACCAGAAGTAATAAATTCTACCAATCCTGCAAAAAAGGGCTTTTCCCGATGAACGCCGTAATGCTGTTCGGCGAGTTCGCGGCTAACTTGCATGAATTTTAAGCCGACGAGGGTAAACCCCTTTGCTTCAAAGCGGCTAATAATTTCGCCTACAAGTCCGCGTTGTACACCATCGGGCTTAATTGCTAAAAACGTGCGTTCCAAGGTTATCTCCTGTAAAGATGAACAAAGCGATTAGCATATTAGCTTCTGAGATCAAAAGTATCCCAGAATCAACCTAAAGGTTAACTACAGGTTAAATTTGAATGCTAACAGCTGAATACTACCGCCATACAACAACAAAAAACAGATTATCTCAGAAAGTCTCTCTTAGTTCAGAATTCGTTTTGAAATAGATGAGTTAAACTGGCTATTCGTGGGTGAAACTATACGAGGTCAAGACATAATGGGTGTTGAGTTAAGCACAAATTCAGCATTAGAGAGCCAGCCGCCTCTTGAACTCCAACCGCAGAAGCAAGAACAAGCTTCTGAAGCTAAAAAGGCAGCAGATAATGGATACAAAGCGGAGCAAAATAATAAGAAGTCATTATCAAATCCTAAAACCGATTTGCCACAGAGAAAATGGAAAATAGAGGACAGCGAAGCTCTATATCGAATTGACGGATGGGGCGAGCCTTACTTTTCCATTAATGCTGCTGGTCATGTGACAGTTTCCCCAAAAGGCGATCGCGGTGGCTCTTTAGATTTGTATGAGTTAGTCAACGCGCTCAAGCAGCGTAATTTATCATTACCATTGCTGATTCGTTTTTCAGATATTTTGGAAGATCGAATTCAGCGGTTAAATGCGTGTTTTGCCAAAGCGATCGCGCGCTATAACTACCCTGGTGTTTATCGTGGTGTTTATCCGGTCAAGTGCAATCAACAAAAGCACTTAATCGAGGATCTCGTGCGATTTGGTCAACCGCATCAGTTCGGCTTGGAAGCTGGCTCTAAGCCGGAATTAATGATTGCTTTGGCAATGCTTGATACCCCTGGTGCGCTGTTAGTCTGTAATGGCTACAAAGACCGCGAATACATCGAAATTGCGATGCTAGCGACACGCCTAGGGCAAACTCCGATTATTGTTTTAGAGCAGATTGAAGAAGTCGATCTTGTGATCAACGCCAGTCGCCAGTTAGGAATTCGACCGATTTTAGGCGTGCGGGCAAAGTTAAGTACCCAAGGAATGGGACGTTGGGGAACGTCAAGCGGCGATCGCGCTAAATTTGGTTTAACAATTCCTGAAATTATTCAAGCAGTCGATAAGTTACGCGATGCAAATCTCCTCGATTCGCTGCAACTGCTTCACTTCCACATCGGCTCGCAAATTTCGGCAATTAACGTTATTAAAGATGCGATTCAAGAAGCTAGCCGCATTTATGTTGAGTTAGCTCAACTTGGCGCAGATATGAAGTATCTCGATGTTGGCGGTGGCTTAGGCGTAGACTACGACGGCTCGCAAACGAACTTCTACGCCTCGAAAAACTACAATATGCAAAATTACGCTAATGACATCGTTGCCGAGCTGAAAGACGCGTGTGCAGAACGGAAAATGCCTGTACCGACACTCATTAGTGAAAGTGGGAGAGCGATCGCATCGCATCAATCGATTCTCATTTTTGATGTGCTGAGTACCTGTGATGTTCCTTCTGGTTCACCCGAACCACCGCGCCCTGAAGAACCGCCGCTGATTCACAACCTGTGGGAAACGTATCAATCGATCAACGTTGAAAACTACCAAGAAGCCTATCACGACATTACTCAATTTAAAGAAGAATCGATCAGCCGCTTTAATTTGGGGATTCTCAGCCTGACTGAACGAGCGCGCGTCGAGCGGATATACTGGGCTTGCTGCGAAAAGATTATGAGCATTACGCGCCAGCAAGAATACGTTCCAGATGACTTAGAAGAACTCGAAAAAATTATGGCTTCGATCTACTACGTCAATCTGTCGGTATTTCAATCTGCACCAGATTGCTGGGCGATCGACCAGTTATTCCCAATTATGCCGATTCATCGATTAGATGAAGAACCAACACGGCGCGGTATCTTAGCAGATTTAACGTGCGATAGTGACGGTAAGATTGATAAGTTTATTGACCTGCGGGATGTCAAATCAGTTTTAGAACTCCACCCGTTTAAACCTAACGAACCCTACTACTTAGGAATGTTCCTCAGCGGTGCTTACCAAGAAATTATGGGCAACCTCCACAATTTGTTTGGTGACACAAATGCGGTTCATATTCAGTTAACGCCCAAGGGATACCAAATTGAGCACGTCGTCAAAGGTGACACGATGACCGAGGTTGTTGGGTATGTACAGTACGACTCTGAAGATTTAGTAGAAAGTATCCGCCAGCGGACTGAACAAGCACTCGAAGAGAAGCGGATTACGCTTGCTGAATCGCAACGACTGCTACAAACTTATGAGCAGAGCCTGAGTCGATATACTTACTTGTCTCCGTAATTACAGGGGTCAGAGGTCGGGGGTTTTGAAGCAGAGGGGGCAGAGGAGAAATATATATGATGTTCTCTATCCACTAGCTATTTGCCCTTAAAGACCCTGACCCCTCGCCTCTTACACCTCACCCCTAGTTGCCGTTTCCCAGCAATTCAACGATCGCGCGGTGTTCTAATGGCGGTTGTGAGGGTTGGGGATGGCGGGCGTCAGTAATTAGCCAATCGAGTGCAGCGGCTTGCACATCAATCGTCGCTCCGTTTTTATCGACGCAATAACGTCCAAACACTAACTTGTCAACCAAGCGGACTCCAGGTCCAAGACGCGAGTAATCAAAAATTACGCTGTTATCGACCGTAGCGCCGCTGCAAATCCAGCAATTTGGACCAATCATCGCTGGACCAATAATTTTTGCGCCATCTTCAATGCGCGTCATTCCACCGATATAAACCGGACCTGTAATATCAACTTTATCCCAGTTCACCGCTACATTTAACCCAGTGTAAATTCCTGGCGCAACTTCATGACCTGGAATTTCCACATTTTTGATTTCGCGCGAGAGAACACCGCGGATCGCGTGCCAATAGTCAGGGACTTTACCGATATCGACCCATTGAAAGTCCATCACTAATCCATAAAATGGCGCGCCGATTTCTACAAGTTTCGGAAATAATTGACTACCAATGTCGTATTGCTGACCGGAAGGAATGTAGTCTAAAACTTCCGGTTCAAAAATGTAGATCCCCGTACTGATATTGGTACTCAGCGCTGCTTCAACCGCAGGCTTTTCTTGGAAAGCTTTGACGCGCCCTGTGTCGTCGGTAACAACGATACCGTAACTGGAAACTTCCTCGCGAGGAACCGATCGCATAATCACCGTCGCGATCGCACCTTTGGCTTTATGCCATTTAACTGCGGCGGTAAGATCCAAGTCAATCAATGCATCACCGCACAGCACGACAAACGTATCATCAAAAAATGGGGAAAAGTCTTGGATGCGCCGCATTCCTCCAGCAGATCCGATCGCTTCTCCCACTAATTCACCGTCTTCAATGCGCCCTTCAAACGAATACGCAATCTGGACGCCAAAACGCTGTCCGTCACGAAAATAACTTTCAATTTCGCTGGCTAGATGGCTGACGTTGACCATGATTTGGTCAAATCCGTGCTGGCGTAGCAATTCCAAAAGAAACTCCATCACTGGTTTTTGCAGGATGGGAATCATTGGTTTAGGAATTGTGTAAGTAATTGGACGTACGCGAGTTCCTTTACCAGCCGCCAAAATCATGGCTTTCATAAATAGTTGCTCCTCAACCTCATATTTTTATACCTAAGTTAACGGATTGATACCTAATAATCGCTTAAATTTGAATATTTAGTCATCATTGAAACCACTGACAGCTATAAGTAGAAACTAGGGGCGGGGGGAAGAGTGGTTAGTGAGTAGTGATGATTTTTGAATGCGTGAGTTTTGAGTTATTTAAAACACTATTCCTCCCCTGCTTCCTCTGCCTCCTCTGCTTCTTTAACTCCCTGACCTCCGACCCTTGACCTCTGACCCCTTACCACTAATTGTCCGAATTTTGATTTCTTGATAAAACTCATCTTGGGATAATTCTACTTTTGACTGCGCTGATAGAAGTAATAACGCCCAGAAAACACTAACGCGTTCTTGGACGGGTGCATGACTTGAAGTTTCAAGTGTATGGGAACACTTCGTCTGAGTCCACAACTCTACCAATTGATCTAGATTTAGCCATCGCTGTTCCTGCAGTTGAGTATTGTACGTGCAAGAATTTAAAAATTGTTCGATTTCTCCTGCGACCTCAGTGAGATTTTCCTGATGCGCTAACTCCAACGCCTGACGCAATTGTGTACGCGATGGCGGGGAGAACTTACGCGTGCGCGTGTTGTTATTGGATGATACTTGTTGCGAAAGTTGCAATTGATTTGCCATTAATTGCAGCTGAGCGATGAGTTCTTGCAAAGTCACTCGGCGCTTTGGTGGTGGTAAAGCTGCTGGACGGCGACGTAGTTGCTGTTCTAGGGGTAAACGTACTCGCGTGTAGGTATCGTTGGCATCTACAAGAAAATCATCGTCAACAGGCTGTAGTTCAGCTTGTTGAGATTCTAGCTCAACTAAGGTGTTAGCTTTGAATAACACAAGCATTGACGCAGATAAGAAGGCTTGCCCTGATTGTGATAAGTTTTTTTCAGAGGCGGTTTGTGTTGTTTCATCAATTGCAAAAACTACACTCAAGTAGCGATCAATGACGTCAATTACTTGAACATCCCAGGGATCAATTTCTCCTTTCTCAGCAAGCTCAATTAAGTATGTAATTTTTGCTAGTAGTTGCGCAGCGTCCATAAGTTAGAGGTCGGGGATCAGGGATCGGAGATCAGAGGATAACAGCGATTCTCAAATTTCAGTGCCATAGTACTTGCAACTTGCATGACGTTGTGACCTCAATACGTAGTTGAGGAAAATTGTAGGGAAGAGTAACGTTTTAGACAACGCATGAAAAATCTGAAAGTTCACTAAAAGTTCACTAAGGGTTAAGTACTCAAAAGTAACGAAATGCGATCGCCACACCATAGCATACAAAATGCCCGCGCGATCGCACTTAGTACTCGAAATTTACAGATAAATATATCAGGGTTCTCTAGTTGTGGCTCGGTAAATTATCTTAACCCGTTTTAAAATCCAAATGAGGGTATAAGTAACGATCGAGCAATATGAATACCAGCGTAGCGGATCTTCGTAAAGACTATACTTTGCAAGGCTTTCAAGAAAAAGACGCCGATCCCAATCCGTTTAAACAGTTTCAAAGGTGGTTTGACCAAGCATTAGCCGCCGAGTTACCTGAACCCAACGCAATGACTTTAGCAACTGCTACCCCGGATGGGCGACCTTCGGCGCGGATGGTTCTGTTGAAAGATTTTGACGAACGCGGTTTTGTCTTTTTCACAAACTACCATAGTCACAAAGGACAAGAACTCGCAGCAAATCCACAAGCTGCTCTCGTCTTTTGGTGGGCGGAACTCGAACGTCAAGTACGCATCGAAGGGCGCGTAGAAAAAGTATCTGATGCAGAATCTGAAGCATATTTTCAAAGTCGCCCACTGAACAGTCGTTTGGGGGCTTGGGCATCAAATCAAAGTCAAGTTGTCGTTAATCGCGAAGCTTTAGAACAGCGCTTGCAGGAACTCAAAAGTAAGTATGAACATGAGGAAGTCCCGCGACCACCCCACTGGGGAGGATATCGTGTCATTCCCAGCGTGATTGAATTTTGGCAAGGACGCCCTAGCCGGCTCCACGATCGCCTCAACTATCGTCGTCTGGAAGACGGAAATTGGCAGATTGAACGCTTGTCACCGTAAATAGGGGTGAGGAAGCAGGAGAGAAATACTGTATACAAATTTCTCTGTTACTAAACTATGTTGCTTTTCTTGCTCAGCTTTTTAGGTTGTTTTCGTTTCAGGAGTTAAATTTTGTGCTAATTGAATTGTAGGATCGGGCATGAAACGGTAGCGTAAGTAGATTCCACAAGCGACAAATAGGATAATGATGAAGCTGCCAATTCCTAATGGGTTGGGTAACCAGAAAATAGCTTCGAGGTGATTGAGTTCACCTGGAAGCAGTCGCCATACGAGTTGTTTTCCGATAATTTCAGGCTGCACGGCGTTTTCGTCAGTTTCAACGCTTTTTGCACCCCAAGGAGTATTTAAGCGAAACTCTAAGTCGAGGATTTCGCTGGGGTTAACGAGAACGTTACCGTTTGTCGAGATTAAGGAAAGCGATCGCAAATCTAATTCATAAACTAAGCGATTGCGGAGTAAGAATATAAAGTTGTTTTGATTGAGGTTGAGTTGTGACTTAACGACAGGTAATTCGGACGGTTGGGAAACAGCAGTATTTGTTTTAACGGTGGGATGAAAGAATTCGTTGAATTTAGATGCGAGTTCTGCACCGTTATTAAAAGGAATCGTGACGGCGAGTTCCTCACTCGAAATGCGCTTGACTTTACCATCGAGCTTGCGCGCGCGACGTTCGATGCTGTTTAACCATTCTGTCGCTGAATCGCCGCTAAAAGTCATGAGGCGATCGCTGAGCTTAATATGCTGGATAATTTCACCATGGTTGGGGTTGTCAAAGTTTATACCAGCTTGATACTGCACGCACCCTGAAAGTAGCAGCGATGACAAGAGAATAATCCATACTAGCCGCCATCGCGCTAGAAATCGAAGTATAGTACGCAAAATGCGAGTTTTATGCATTGTCAAAATCGCAGACATTCAACCTCCTATAAATTCAAATCGACCAAATTAACCCAGCAAGGGTTAACGCGATCGCAATAAGTGCTACCCAAATAAACCGATTATCTTTTGTATTGACTTTACTCGGATCGATCGGTTCAGGAATCACAGATGTTGGCGATGGGCGTTTTTTCCTCACCGTACTACTACCTAATCGTGTTTGACTTTCATTATCGGGTAACGCGCCCAAGTCAGGAATTTGTGTTAACCATTCTTGAGGCCGTTTGAGTTGCGGTGCTTGTAATATATAAAGTAATCGGCGCGCTTGTTTACTTGTTTCGGGATGCGGATGGCGTTTAAGTTGTTCGCACAGTGTTACGGCTTCTTGCTGCTGTCCTGCGGCTTGATAGGCTGTTACTAACCAAATTTGAATTTCGCCTCCTACGCGTGTATTGCGGGCGATCAGAGCGCTGGCTTTTTCGAGATGTTGCACTGCTTCGCGGTACTTTCCGCGTTCAAATGCGGCTTGTCCCGCTTGGTACTCGGTTTTTGCGATCGCTTGTGGTTCAGAAGTCACTTTTCCTATTACAATACCTTCTTTCTTGATATTGCCACTTTCATCGGATTTTAGATTGAACCAGTTCTATGCTAATTGCCAAAGCACGGATGAAGCTTTCTTAGCCGTGTTCTAAGCTACGGTATCTTCTGAATTTAGTTGTTACCACTTAACTAATAAAAAGTGCTTTAAATCAAGAGGGCATCATGAAACGAGTTGCAATTAATGGATTTGGAAGAATTGGACGTGCGTTTTTACGGATTGCTTATGGCAAGCCAGATTTGGAAGTTGTCGCAATTAATGATATTGTCTTGAAACCCGACTTAGCGGCGTATTTGCTGCAATACGACTCAGTATATCGGCAGTTTCCGGCGGAAGTGGGCTATGACGATACAGGGTTGATAATTGACGGTAAAAAAATTGAACTCGTTGCCGAAAAAGATCCGGCGGCGCTTCCGTGGAAACAGATGGATATCGATGTGGTTATCGAATCGACAGGAATTTTTCGCAGTGCAGATAAAGCTGGATTACATCTCGAAGCGGGATGTAAAAAAGTGATTATCAGCGCGCCAGCGAAGGGTTCGGCTGTACCCACGTTTGTGTATGGTGTGAATCATGAAAGTTACGATCGCGATCACGATTCTGTGATTTCTGCGGCTTCTTGTACGACTAACTGTCTTGCACCGATCGCCAAAATCCTCAATGATGAATTTGGTATTGAGAAAGCGTTGATGACGACGGTTCATGCTTATACTGCGGATCAGCGATTAGTCGATACCGGACATCCTGCGGAGTGGACGCGAGGGCGTGGTGCAGCGCAAAATATTGTACCAACGACAACAGGTGCAGCAACCGCAGTCGCTTTAGTATTACCCGAACTCAAAGGAAAACTTGATGGCATGGCGTTGCGCATACCGACCCCTACAGGTTCAGTGACAGATCTAAATGCAGTTTTGCAAAAATCGGTATCTGTGGAAGAAGTGAATGATGCTTTACGCAAGTATGCAACTAACGGAATGCGCGAAATTCTCAAAGTCAGTGAAGTCCCTTTGGTTTCTTCCGATTGTGTTGGTGACCCGCATTCAGCAATTGTCAACCTCTCCTCTACAAGTGTTCTTAGTGATAACTTTGTTAAGGTGCTTGCTTACTATGATAACGAGTGGGGATATGCAAATCGTTTAGTAGACTTAGCAAGTTACATTTAAGGCAGGTAATAGGTAATGGGTAATGGGTGGAGAACAGCAATTACCTATTACTAGTTACAAAATTATTGATTTTATTAGTAAAAAAAAGATTTATGGTAAAAGTAGCTGAAGAACATTTCCCTTCTTCGCAAGCGCGATCGCTAATCCTTTGGTTCGATCAAGTTGGTATTGCGGATATCCCTTTGGTAGGTGGTAAAAATGCCTCGTTGGGAGAAATGATTCAACGGCTAACATCACAAGGTGTCAATGTTCCTAATGGGTTTGCAACAACAGCGACAGCGTATCGCTACTTTATTCAAGCAGCAGAGTTAGAAGCTAAACTGCGATCGCTATTTTCTGGTCTTGATGTTGCTGATGTTAACCATTTACGCCACGTTGGTAAACAAGCGCGATCACTGATTTTAAATACGCCCTTTCCTGAAGATTTGCAACAAGCAATTACAGATGCTTATCAAACCCTGTGCGATCACTACGGCGCTGATACTGATGTTGCAGTACGTTCGAGTGCGACTGCTGAAGATTTACCTGATGCCAGTTTTGCGGGACAACAGGAAACTTATCTCAATATAAGCGGTATTTCTAGAGTTTTAGAAGCCTGCCATCGTTGCTTTGCTTCCCTATTTACTGATCGCGCAATTTCTTATCGACAAATTAAAGGATTCGATCACTTCGATGTCGCGCTTTCTGTCGGCGTCCAAAAGATGGTGCGTTCCGATTTAGCAACTTCGGGTGTGATGTTCTCAATTGAAACTGAAACTGGTTTCCCCGATGCTGCATTAATTACAGCCGCCTATGGATTAGGAGAAAACGTTGTTCAAGGCGCGGTAAATCCCGATGAGTACTATGTTTTTAAAACAACTTTAAAAGCCGGATTTCGCCCAATTTTAGAGAAAAGATTGGGAAGTAAAGAATTAAAGATGGTGTATGACGATGGTTCTAAACTTACCAAAAATATCAAAGTATCTGCTGAAGAAAAAAATCAATTTGCGCTAAATGACGAAGAAATTTTACAACTTGCACGGTGGGCGTGTTTAATTGAAGACCATTATTCGCAAATTCACGGTAAACACACACCGATGGATATTGAATGGGCAAAAGATGGTGTTACGCAAGAATTGTTTATTGTTCAAGCACGTCCTGAAACAGTGCAGTCACAAAAAAGCACCAATATACTGCGTAACTATGAGTTTACCACCGAAGTAAAGGCACAACCATTAGTTATCGGGCGGGCGGTGGGAAGTGCGATCGCCCAAGGGAAAGCTCATGTCATCACTGATGCGAGTAAAATCGATCAATTCCTTCCAGGCGAAGTTTTAGTTACCGATCGCACCGATCCTGACTGGGAACCGATCATGAAAAAAGCCAGTGCGATGATTACTAATCAAGGTGGGCGGACGTGTCATGCAGCAATTATTGCACGCGAGTTGGGAATTCCGGCGATCGTGGGTTGTGGTGATGCAACAACAGTATTGCAAACAAACCAAGATGTGACTATTTCTTGTGCAGAAGGCGAAGAAGGCAAAGTTTATGCCGGATTATTGCCGTTTGAAGTCAAAGAAATTACCTTAGAAAACCTACCGCGTACCCGCACGCAAATTTTAATGAATGTGGGTAATCCGCAAGAAGCATTTCGCTTAGCGGCAATACCGAATGATGGGGTAGGATTAGCGCGATTTGAGTTTATTATTGCTAACCATATCCAAGTTCACCCGCTAGCTTTATTAAACTACGGCAAGTTAGACCAATTTACTAAAGCAAAAATTGCCGAATTAACTGCACTTTACGACGATAAACCGCAATATTTTGTTGATAAATTAGCACAAGGTGTTGGCAGAATTGCTGCGGCTTTTTATCCAAAGCCTGTGATTGTGCGAATGTCAGATTTTAAAAGTAATGAATATGCAAATCTTTTAGGTGGAAAACAATTTGAACCTGATGAAGAAAACCCCATGTTAGGATGGCGAGGTGCAGCGCGTTACTATGATGAAGGATATAGTGACGGTTTTGCTTTGGAATGTCAAGCAATTCTGCGGGTACGCGAAGAGATGGGGTTAACAAATATTATTCCAATGATTCCTTTTTGTCGCACTCCCGATGAGGGACGAATGGTACTCGCAGAAATGGCAAAAAATGGTTTGAAGCAAGGTGAAAATGGCTTGCAAGTTTACGTGATGTGCGAGTTGCCTAATAATGTGATTATGGCAGAGGAATTTGCCGAAGTATTTGATGGATTCTCGATTGGTTCTAACGATTTAACGCAGTTGACTTTGGGAATTGATCGTGATTCTGCACTTGTCGCCAGGTTATTTGACGAACGCAGCGAAGGAGTTAAACGGATGGTAAAAATGGCGATCGCTGCTGCAAAAAAACACAATCGTAAAATTGGTATTTGCGGACAAGCACCTAGCGACTATCCTGAATTTGCTCAGTTTTTAGTTGAACAAGGTATTGATACAATTAGTCTTAATCCTGATTCGGTTTTGAAAACAATGTTAATGGTAGCAGAAGCAGAGGAGAATGAATAATTACGAATCAATATTCTCTATAAATGGCTAACTTCGTTACCTATCTCTCATCCAATCCCCTAGCTGATGTGCGGCTATTTTGCTTTCCTTATGCTGGAGGAGGAACATTAAGCTTTCGTTCCTGGGGAAAAAACCTACCTGTTCTAGAAGTTTGTGCGATTGAACTTCCAGGGCGAGGAAGGCTAATGACAATACCGCCGTTTACACAATTAGAACCACTAGTTGAAGCGATCGCGACCAACATTCTACCGCACTTAAATAAGCCTTTTGCGTTTTTTGGTCATAGTATGGGAGCGATCGTTAGCTTTGAACTAACGCGCATCCTACGCAAAAATTATGGAATAGAACCCTTACATCTATTTGTTTCTGGTCGTCGCGCCCCGCAAACTTCTTCTGAAGCATCATTTATTCATACTTTACCCGAACCAGAGTTTCTCATTAAACTTCGTCACCTCAATGGTACTCCTGAAGCAATACTAGCCAATGCTGAATTAATGGAACTACTATCACCAATATTACGTGCAGACTTTGCAGCAGTTGAAACTTATGTCTATACAGAAGAATCGCCGCTAAATTGTTCAATTACGGCTTTTGGCGGATTACAAGATCCAGAAGTTAATTTTACTGAACTAGAAGCTTGGCAACAACAAACAATTGCAGCCTTTTCTGTGGAAATGTTTCCTGGCGATCATTTCTTTTTGCACTCTGCTGAAGATCTACTGTTACATAGTATTGAAAAATCTTTGCAGATAGGTAATGGGGAACGCGGTAATGGCAAAGCATGATATTGAATGAATACTGCTGAGTTGTGGGTGAATCCACCGTCAAATCTTACTTTATCCGGTAACGAAGTTCATGCATGGCGTGTGGCTTTAGATGTTGATGCAACGATTGTTTGCAGTCTTTTTAGTACTTTGTGCGCTACAGAACAGCAGCGAGCCGAACGTTTTTATTTACAATTACACCGTGATCGCTTTATTGTTGGTCGTGGCGTACTCCGACAAATACTTGCTAGTTATCTTCAGATTCACCCTAGCGAAATTAACTTTAGCTACAACACCTACGGTAAACCGAGAGTGATTATCGCCAATGAAGAACCGTTACGTTTTAATTTATCGCATTCGCAGGAACTTGCTTTAATTGCAGTGACCCAGAATTGTGATGTTGGAGTTGACTTAGAATACATTCGCTATGACTTTCCCTGTCAAGAAATTGCAGCAAGGTTCTTTTCTCCAACCGAAGTAGCCTTACTGCGATCGCTTCCACCACATCTGCAAACAGCCGCGTTTTTCACTTGTTGGACACGCAAAGAAGCTTTTATCAAAGCAACAGGCAAAGGTTTATCATTGCCACTATACCAATTTGATGTTTCCTTCCTACCAGGAGAACCCGCAAAATTACTCTACACCGCTTGGGATGAATCTGAAGCCCAACGCTGGATACTGCAAGAAATTATTCCTGACGTTGGATATGTGGGGGCGATCGCCGTTGCTGGGAATAATTGGCAGTTGCGTCAGTATCAGTTTTCTTGGTAGAGTAGAACTCATCATAAACAGCAAAAGCTCTGATTCACCAGTTTTTCCAACCCTTAAATACTTGATGTTCCTCTAAATGGGCTTGAATTTCTTGACGCGATCGCCACACTGGACGTAATTGCATTTGTGCAAACAACGATAAGTTGATCGCCGTTATGCTGCGAATTGGGTTGCGTTGAATTACCGTAGCTGTTGAGTGTCATTGCTCGAATGGGATTTGAGAATTCAATCGCCGCGACATACGAATCGCCACCGATCGCTGTAAAAGATCCCGTCTGTTTGGAGTGCGAACCAAACCGCGCGGAACACGCCCAAATCATCAAACCCCCATTACCAGGTAACTTTTGATTTCCGTACTCTAATTGAAAAACATCTCCCCAGTGGACATTTAATGCACCATACACCTGTTCTACCTTGCTAGCCGCCGTTTCTAAAGCTTTAACTGCACTTTGCGCGCGAGTCCATGAGGCGTAGTGAGAGGAGAATCAACTTGCCAAGGAGTTGCAAACACTTCAGGAAATTTAACTTCTTGTGTCCATGCTGCGAATAATACTACGCCGCTACTATCAACTTGCGTTTGACGAGCCCAAGCTTCGAGAACATCTGCCGCTTGACGTGCTAATTCATTGCCATACTGACGCGCTGCCAAAATCAAATCAGCGATAAGGCGATCGCCCAACTCCATGCGTGTTGAGTGCTTGTATTGTACCATCTCCTCAAACGAAATTTGTGGATCTTCATCTAACATCCGTGCGGATCGCTGCGCGCGAAAATGCATAAATTGCGGTGCCATATATGCGGGAAATTTTGCCGGATCTAACGCTTGCGGAAACGTTGTCGTCCACGGTGGATCGTTCGCGTTTTGTAACCAACTACTTGCAGGATCGACGACTCGTGGTAAATCTTGGTAGGCATGATACTTTGTCCATAGCGTCTTTGAAGTATCGCCAGGAATGACACCTGACCAAAATTCGTAATCTCCTTCGCGCCGAATCGGAACTTGACCGTTAAATAGGTGCATAATGTGACCGTCACGATCAGCATACATCACCGTAAACATTGGTAGCTGCAAACGTTGTAACGCCGCTTCAAACTGCGCGAGATTTTTAGCTCGCGCCATATCCCACCATTGTTCTAATACCCCTGGTTGGTCAAGTCCGACAACTCGTAACGCCAATGCCTTACCATCTTTTTATGATACCACAGGTCTATGAATTGAACGTCGTACTACGAGGGGTTGCGATCGCACGCTTCCATCTTGCTGCTTTACCCGTAGCGTTAAATTTTCCGTTTCAAACGCTTGCACCTTGCCATCAAAAAGATACCCATCATTTTGAAGTTACAATTCATACGCATCTCAACCATCGTGCGTATTGACGGTATACGTTCACCCCAAACAATCGTTAAATGCGATCACTAGCCCAAGAAACCCGACAAGTGTCGCGCCGTAAATATTCACACCACCAGCCTGCAACTGTGCTTCGTACCAAAAAAATCGATCCGACCACAACAAATGCGGATTTGCGAGTAACACTGCATGACTATTCGCGTTCCGCCTACGTCCTCTGCGCACGCTAGTTCGCTCAACAGAGGATACCTTCGCACCTCTTGCCTCCTGTGTGGTTCGTTTCTCTCTTAAGACAACCTACGTGCCAAATAACTACCTAGTTCCAAGCATAATACTCCTAAAAGCGCACTACTGATCCCATACACCACGGTCATGTTCCAATGTCTATCTATCAAGAGTTTTTCCGTATCTAGTTCATAAGTCGAAAACGTAGTGTACGATCCGAGAAAACCTACCGTAACGATGAGCCGTAAATCAGGTGAGATGAAAGTTTGGTTCACAGACAAAGTTGTGAAAAAGCCCATTACCAAAGCACCCAGTAAGTTAACAAAAAACGTACCAAAGGGAAAAGTTGTTCCCAACCATTGAGTTAAATTCAATGTCATGTAATAACGGCTCAAAGAACCGGCGATTGCACCAAAGCTGATCGCTAAAGGTACTCGTACCATCGCGACGGAGAGAATTTTTCGTGCTTGTCGTCGGTCACTCACTTTCGGCTACCTCACCATGTGAGCTAAACTCATTCCCATTGCCAGACAAATTCCCCCAAGCACTACACTCCCTGCCCAGTAAAAAAATGCTTTGACGCGAGCGCCGCCGTGCCACAAAATTGAGGTATCAAGCGCATAGGTAGAAAATGTTGTATATGAGCCAAGAAACCCTGTGGTAATGAGCAGTTGTAGCTTTGACGAAGTGATGACTTGCTCGATGAATAATGTTGTAAAAAAGCCCATCAGCAATGCACCAGACAAATTAATCACCAATGTGCCATAGGGGAAATGAGTTCCCCACCGTTGCGCCAAGTAAAGCATCAGATAATATCGGCTTAAGGCACCAGGAATTGCTCCTAAACTGATAGCAATCGCTGTACTGAGCGAAGCGTAATTCTGAACATTACTCCTAAGAAATAGTAGAGTAAACATTGCTCGCCATTATAGAAAGTAGGAGCCATCAGCCTTCGTTGGAAGCGAAGCATGGCAGTGAATTTTAGCTGGGACTAACTTTTCAGATTCTACACTAAGCGATCGCCCCTCTGACTTTGCGACTTAACGGAATACACATCGGCGTTCCCGCAACCGGATCAACAATAATCCGCGAATCTAATCCAAACACCTCACGTACAACTTCCTCCGTCATCACCTCTTTAGGAGTTCCATGCGCGTAAATTCCTCCCTCTTTCAGCGCCACTAAATAATCTGTATAGCGACAAGCTTGATTGAGATCGTGCAACACCATCACCAAAGTTCGACCTTGTGTATGATTTAACTCTTGTAACAAATCTAAGACCTCGATTTGGTGCGCCAAATCTAAAAAAGTCGTCGGTTCGTCTAACAGCAAAATTTCCGTATCCTGGGCTAGCGCCATCGCAATCCAGGCGCGTTGTCGTTGTCCACCCGACAACGTATCGAGTTCGCGTTCAGCAAATTGGGTCATTCCTGTTATATTTAGCGCCAACTCTACCATCCGCTCATCTTCTGGCGACCACTGCTGCAACCAACTTTGATAAGGATACCGCCCGCAAGCTACTAAATCTCTCACAGTTAAGCCTTCTGGCGCAATGGGCGATTGCGAAAGAATACCTAATTGCTTAGCAACCTCTTTGGTAGATAACTTAAACACATCCGCTGCATCGAGATATACAGCCCCTGATTTTGGTTTGAGTAATCTTGCTAAACCGCGTAAGAGTGTCGATTTACCACAACCATTCGCACCCACTAAAGCGGTCATTTTTCCCTTAGGGATTGCCAAATCTAAGTTTTTAATAATTGTTGCTCTGTCATAAGCAAGCGTGAGGCGGCGGGTTGCGAGTCGATTTGATGAGGAAGCTTTTGAAGTCATTTTTTGCAGTTTTGCACCAACAAAGCGTTGTAGTAGTACAGATAACTAACTACAAACAATTATCAAGTTCGTAAGTTAATCAATCACAATATTGGTCACTTCAACGATACAGACGCTAATGTTTTTTTGTACCATTGTCATGCAAGATAACCACTAAGAATTACTTTATACTTATTGCTAGTTATTATCAAGTTTTCTGCAAGGCGATCACTCAACGGATAACATCTGCGATAGGCTCCACTAAATTTGCAAATTTTCAGTACCATAAGTAACGCATCCAGGCAAAATATTAAGATGCTGTGAGCTAAAGAGCGTGGTTTTATGTCATTTGCAAAAAAATCTCTCCAGCAATCGCCGTGGTTTTGGCTAGGAATGTTAGCAATATTTCTGGTTTCGCTTGGGCTACGGTTTTGGCAACTAAGTCGGTTTAACACCTTAGTCTTTGATGAAGTTTACTACGCTATTTTCGCCAACAACTATCTAACTCGCACTCCCTTTTTTGATGGACATCCACCTTTAAGCAAATACATTATTGCGATCGGAATGTGGATTGGCAGTCATCTTCCCATTGGACAAGATACGGTGAATAGCTTCACAGGTTCGTTGCGGTCTACGTGGAGTTATCGCTGGTTAAACGCGCTTACAGGTTCTTTCATCCCTCTTGTCATTGCTGGGATCGCTTACCAATTAAGCTACAATCGCACCTATGCTTTAATTGCGGCTTTGTTCGCTGCTGCTGATGGCTTATTTTTAGTCGAGTCGCGCTATGCGTTGAACAACGTTTATTTAGTAATTTTTGGGCTATTAGGACAGTTGTGTTTCTTACTCGCCTTACAGCATAAAAGACAACGCGCGATTTGGCTCGCACTTGCTGGAATTGCTTTCGGCGCAACCATATCAGTCAAGTGGAATGGTTTATGGTTTTTACTAGGAGCTTATGCTATTTGGGCAGCAGCGTGGTTAAATCGGCTATTCCCGCAACATTATAGTCATCACAATGAGTTTATCCAAACAACGCCTTTAGTTAACCTCAGACAAGTCAATCTTTGGCAAGTTGTATTCTATCTAGGTATTATTCCCGTTGCTTTTTATAGCATTCAATGGGTTCCTCACTTGCAACTAAATCCATCTCCGAACTTTTGGGAAGTACAGCAAAAAATATTGACTTATCATCAAAACATTGGTAGCGGTGCGGATGTCCATCCTTATTGTTCTTCTTGGTTCAGTTGGCTGTTCATGATTAGACCCGTAGCCTACTTTTACTACATTGCACAGTCTACAACCGCACCCATATCAATTGTAGGACCACCGCTGCCTGTTAATTACGCTCGTGTAATTTATGACGTTCACGCGATCGGAAATCCCGTTTTATGGTGGCTGTCAACGGTGGGAATTGTCACTTTGTTTTGGAGACTATTAAGGCGTTTAATCACTTGGGTCACTAACACCAAAAAACGTTTATCTTATCGTGCATCAGTTACAGATACTTGGATTGCGCTGTACTTGGTACTAAACTGGTTAGCAAATCTATTACCTTGGGTAAGAGTCACCCGCTGTACATTTATTTATCACTACATGGGGGCTTCAGTCTTTGCGGGACTGGCGATCGCCTGGTTAGTGACTCGTTGGCTACAAAGTTACTCTTTGCTTTTGCGAGGAATCGCGGTGACAATCATTTTCTTGATTTTGGCAGCATTTATCTTTTGGATGCCAATTTATCTTGGTTTACCCTTAACCCCAGAAAGTTATCGATTGCGAATGTGGCTACCTACATGGATCTAAGTGTCAAGATCTATGATTTATACCATTTCACCAAATAAAAACAACAAATCTTTCTCCTCTGCTTTTGAAGCTGCCTATTTGTAGTAAATTCAAAGTGACATGGTGTTACTCACCCCTAATAAACACCGCCCGATACACAGGTTCTCCGCGTGACACGGTTGATTTTTCTCTTTCTGTTTGGATTGGTAAAGGATTTTCAGCCAACCATTGCCTTGTCTGGCGATGAAAAGCGGGATGTGCCGCAAAGCGATCGCACATTTCTTCAGCGATTGATTTAATATCCGATTGCAGAAAGACAATACCACCCGCAACTAGGTGTTCTGCTAACTCTGCGACTAACTCTGGTTGCACGACGCGCCGTTTAGCATGACGATTTTTAAACCAAGGATCAGGAAATTGAATTGTGACTCGTTGTAGTATGTTAGGAGCTAAATTACTCAAAAGCGGTGCTAGCGAATTATTGACATTACAAAACAAGTAATGTAAGTTACATAGTCCTAATTCGTCGCGCAAATGATTTGCTTCGACAACAAGCGGTTCGCGAATTTCTAACCCTAAGAAATTCCAATGTGGCTCACTTGTTGCCATTTCTAATAGAAATCGCCCCTTACCGCAACCAATATCTAGGTGCAACGGTTGAGTTGCATTTGCATATACTTTTTCCCAATTTAAAGGCTGAATGGGTGTTTGATACTTCTGCGATAATGGGTTGACGTGTTGACGTACGCGGACTGGTGCCAATGTTTACCCTCCAGATAATTTGAGTTGTGAGTTGTAAGTTTTGTTAGCTACCGCAATGCGTTAGCACATTTTGAGTTAAAAGAATTTGGTCAACAACCTCGCTCTTTACCCCTACCCGATCTGGATGTGATGCATAATGAGGCTTATTTATATAATTAACAGCGATAACAAACTTGCGTCATGAGCTTAAATTTTCGCTTTGCCGTAGTTAGCGACTTACACATCGCCCTTCCTCACACTGTCTGGAGTCATCCTAGTCGATTTCATATGGTGGAAGTGAGCATTCCTGCATTAGAGCTTGTTTTTGCGCATTTAGAACAACAACAACTCGATTTTATGTTACTACCTGGCGACTTAACCCAGGATGGTGAACCAGACAATCATGCGTGGTTGCAACAGCGTTTAGCACAGTTACCTTTTCCAGTTTATGTTATTCCAGGCAATCACGATTTTGAAACAGCGATTCCAGGCAAAGAAGCGATCGCTGCTAGCGATTTTCCCCAGTATTATCGCAAGTTTGGCTATGAAAATTCGCAGCAACTTTACTACACTTGTCAAGTGTTACCTGGTTTAAGACTCATTAGTTTAAATTCCAACTATTTTAATGCACAAGGACAACTCATCGGGCGCGTCGATGATCAGCAAATGAATTGGTTACAGCAAGTTCTCGCGCAAACTACAGAAGACGTTGTGTTGGTCATGGTACATCATAATGTCATCGAACACATACCGCATCAATCACGCCATCAACTCGGTCGGCGGTATATGTTAGAAAATGCACCGGATTTGTTGCAGCTACTCCAAGAATTTAACGTACAGTTAATTTTTACTGGACATTTGCACGTTCAGGATGTCGCGCAGTGGCAGAATATCTACGAAATTACCACAGGTTCGCTCGTCAGCTATCCTCATCCTTATCGGATTTTGCAGTTTCATCAAGACGATGGGGGTCAAAATTGGTTAAAAATCGAGTCGCATCGTGTCGAAGCTGTACCCGATGTTCCCGAATTGCAAGAAATGTCGCGTCAATGGATTGGCGATCGCAGTTTTCCCTTTATGATCAAGCTATTGACTCAGCCGCCTTTGAACTTACCGCAAGTTGAAGCTGAAAAACTTGCGCCTCATCTCCGCTATTTTTGGGCAGACATTGCAGCAGGAGATGCGCTATTTGAATTTCCTAATTTTCCTATAACTGCACAACGCTACTTTGCAGAATTTGGCGCGATTTCTCCTGAAGGCAAACCACTATTAATTGATAACAATACAACACTAAAACTTTGATGAGTAAACATATGTGGTGATACGCAGTGACATTAGGAGTAATTCTGTTTACTACTGACTTGTTTGAGCCGAGAATGTTATAAACCTAACTATCTGTAGCAGTCCTAAATCATTTGTGAAAACCTCTCGCTATCTCTTTCTTCTGCGCTCTCTGCGTCTGGAGTGGTTCGTTAAAATATATTGTTCACAAATCAAATAGAAGTGCTATCTTTATAACACGAGCTAAGTTAGGAGTGTGTTCCTAAGTAGTGTGCCGCTACAAATTTTCTGTTACATATGAGGTTCTAAGCAAGAACAAATCGGTGTCGCAGAAGCAGGAATAGATAATAGCACTAAATGTAATGAACTTCCTGCATGAGTGCTTGACGAACAGATTCGCAGCTAAATAAAAGAAAATCTACCGCTGTGAACTTATTGATAAAAGTTATAACTTAAGTGTACGAAGGTACACTTTGCTTGAGTAGCTTCTGACTTCAAACAGAGAGCGTTTGTGATTTATGCAGAAAGTCTAGCGTAGAGATTATCCAATTGCGTTATATTAAGTAATATAAAGATGTTTTCATAAATTACTATGCTGTTTGGATTAGGCAAGAAATTAACCATACCCAAGCCCGAAGAAGCTTTACCAGGGCGCGCCGAAAAGATGCCCGTTCCCGAACGTCACTATGTTAATGGCAATCCTTTGCAGCCTCCCTATCCTGAGGGCATGGAAGTTGCAATGTTTGGTATGGGTTGCTTCTGGGGTGCAGAGCGCAAATTCTGGCAGCAACACGGAGTTTTTGTCACAGCAGTAGGTTATGCGGGTGGCATCACACCCAATCCTACTTATCAAGAAGTGTGTAGCGGCATGACAGGACACAACGAAGTCGTGCGCGTTGTATTTGACCCTAAAGTGGTTGGTTACGAGCAACTATTGAAAATCTTTTGGGAAAACCACGATCCCACGCAAGGAATGCGTCAAGGAAATGATGTCGGTACGCAATACCGTTCTGGGATTTATGTCTACTCTGAAGTACAAAAAAAATTAGCCGAGGCGTCTAAAGCAGCTTATCAACAAGCATTGAGTGCTGCGGGCTATAAAGCAATTACGACAGAAATTCTGGAAGCTCCAGAGTTTTATTTTGCTGAAGGGTATCATCAACAGTATTTAGCGAAGAACCCAAATGGCTATTGTGGCTTAGGTGGAACTAACGTCGCTTGCCCCGTCGGAGTCAACATCTAAATTTGTCTTTGAAAATATTGTTCAAAACCCAATAATACCGTTTCACTTTAAAGTTGCGACACTTGGGCAGCAGAAGGCGCAAACAAAGCGGAGCTATACAGAAGCAACTATTTGTATTTCTTATCTAAAGTGAAATGGCATAACTCTTTATTCCTCGTTAGCCTTAGTTGTCTAGCCAGGGCTTTTTAGGTTCAAAATCAGTCGTCAAGTGAGTAATATTAGCAGTGGCTAAAGAGCTTGAAAGCAAGTCAGATAGCATCTTTACGAACACAGTAGCAGTAAGTTAACATCAACAGAGTAATAAGATTAAGTGATCCAAAATTCCTAGTCTTTGGTAAGCAAGCTACTTGACAATTTGGTGTGTCTTCTGGAGGTATTTTGGCTGCTGTTCCTTTGCCGCATAATGAATCAGAGCGTCTAGAAGCACTACGTCGCTACAACATCCTTGACACGCCTCCCGAAGAATCATTTGACCGTATTACAGCTTTGGCAGCACGCTTGTTTAATGTGCCTGTTGCGCTAGTTTCCTTCGTTGATGAATTTCGGGCTTGGTTCAAATCTGCGCATGGGTTTGATTCGCGGCAGATTCCTCGCCAAGACACTATCTGTAGTATTGCTATTTTGTCAGATGATGTTTTCGTCGTTTTAGATACTCGTGAAGATCCGCAATTTGCGTGTAAGGACTTTTCATTACGCGAACCAGGAATTCGTTTTTATGCGGGTGCGCCGCTGATCACGAGTGATGGCTTTAATTTAGGTACGATTTGCTTGGTAGATAGTCGACCGCATCAAGATTTTAGTTTACAACAGCGAGCAACACTTGCTGACCTAGCAGCGATCGTCGTTGATGAATTAGAGTTGCGGTTTGCTGCCTATAAAATCTCTCAGTTGGACGCTGCACTATTAAAAATTACTGAGGCAGTATCAGCGGCAACAGGGGATGCATTTTTTACGTCGCTGGTTACACACCTCACCCAAGCACTCGGCGTAGAATATGCATTTATTGGCGAATTAGTCGAGCCAGAAAAAGAGAACATCAGAACGATCGCACTCTATGCTCAAGAACGAATTAGCGAAAATATCGAGCATTCTTTGCTCAACACGCCTTGTCAACACGTTATTCAGCAAAAAAAGCCCTGCTGTTATCCGCGTAATATTCAAGCAGAGTTTCCGGAAAATTATTTACTCGCACAGATGGGAGTAGACAGCTATCTAGCAACTCCACTGTTAAATTCGACTGGTAAGGTGCTGGGATTGCTGGCGATTATGGCTTGCAAACCGCTAGAAAATATTTATCTCGCAGAACTGCTTTTAACAGTCTTTGCAACGCGTGCAACCGCAGAATTAGAGCGTAAACAAGCAGAAGAAGAACGCCTTAAGCTACTCAACCGCGAACGGCATTACACGCAACAGTTACATGGGTTAACCGAGGCAGCACTTGCGATTAACTCTGCGCTTTCGGTAGAAGAAGTACTACAAGTGATCACCGAACAGGCGCGGGCGATTATTGGCGCGCACCAGTCGGTTACGAGTATGACAGTTAATCAAAACTGGGCGCAGGCGATTAACGCGGTCTCCCTTTCTGACAAGTATGCGCAGTGGCGAAGCTACAGTCAAAAACCCGATGGTTCAGGAATTTATGCGTGTGTTTGTCATCTCAATCGCCCGATGCGAATGACGCAAGCTGAACTAGAAGCGCATCGGCGCTGGCGAGGATTTGGGATACACGCGGCGGAACATCCACCAATGCGGGGTTGGCTAGCAGCACCAATGACAGGACGCGATGGACGTAATATTGGGTTAATTCAGTTATCTGATAAGTATGTTGGCGAGTTTACGCAAGAAGACGAAGCGATTATTGTGCAATTAGCACAGATGGCGTCGGTAGCTGTCGAAAATGCTAGATTGTACGCAGCCGAACAACAAGCACGTACGCAAGCAGAAACCGCGAATCGGCTCAAAGATGAATTTCTTGCCGTACTTTCTCACGAATTGCGATCGCCACTTAATCCGATTTTGGGTTGGTCAAAGCTACTTTTAACGCATAATTTTGATGCGACAAAAACTCAGTACGCGCTAGAAACAATTGAACGCAATGCCAAGTTACAGTCGCAACTGATCGAAGACTTACTCGATGTCTCACGAATTCTACGCGCTAAGCTTAGTCTCAATGTAGCTCCCGTAGACCTGGCTACGGTGATTACCGCCGCGATGGAAACAGTGCGCCTAGCAGCGGAGGTCAAAGCAATCAAGCTCATCACCAATTTTGAACCAGTAGGGCAAGTCTTAGGAGATGCTAACCGCTTGCAGCAAGTTGTTTGGAATCTACTCTCTAATGCGGTTAAGTTTACTGCGGCTGGCGGTCAAGTTGAGATTGCACTCAACAGTAGTGATCGCCAAGCACAAATTCGCGTCATTGATACAGGTAAAGGTATTGAGTCTGAATTCTTACCTTTTGTCTTTGACTATTTTCGGCAAGCTGATAGTACGACGACACGCTCTTTTGGCGGGTTAGGGCTGGGACTCGCAATTGTACGTCACTTGGTAGAATTACACGGTGGTAGTGTTCAAGCCAAAAGCCCTGGAATAGGGCAAGGCGCAACTTTTACGGTACTCCTGCCTTTAGTCACTGCAACACCACCAGCGAACCAAGAAAATTTGGTAGTTGACGATGTACCGACGCTGCAAGGAATTAAGGTACTTGTTGTAGATGACGAAGCAGATACCCGCGATTTGATTGTGTTTATCCTCGAAGAGTATGGCGCTAGCGTACGCGCTGTTACGTCTGCAAAACAAGTGATTGAGGTGTTTACGCGCGGCGATCGCGCCGATATTCTTCTTAGTGATATCGGGATGCCCGAAATGGATGGTTATACATTAATGCGGACACTGCGATCGCTTCCTCAAAATCAAAGCGGCGATATTCCCGCGATCGCACTCACCGCCTACGCAGGCGAAACGAACCACCAACAAATCCTCGCGGCTGGCTTTCAAAAACACCTTGCTAAACCTGTCGACCCAGCCGAGTTAGTTAAAGCGATCGCCCAATTTGTGATGACTACTAATTAACCCCACAATCGCCGTCTTTCGCGTCCGTTGAGTCTACTATGAGTATCTTGGAGTAATGTCGGAATATCAAGCTGTTGTGGACAACGCGGCAGACAATCACCGCATTCGGTACAACGGTTTGCTTTCATTCCAGGAAACCAGTGTCCAGCATTTTCAAACATTCCATAACGATATTTGCCGTATTCAGTCATATCGTAAGCTACAGCAAGATTTCGCAATCGCAGAACTTCGGGAATATTAATCTTCTCAGGACAAGGTAAACACGCGTTGCATTGGCTACAGCGATCGCTTCCTAGCGTATTTTCTTGAGTTGTTTCTAAACACTGCATTACAGCAATTTCTTGCGGTGTTAAAGGTTCCGTGCGATCGCTTATACTGAGTGGTACTACAAGTTCTGTTGCGTTTGCGGCTCCAACACTCAGCGTTGTGATGCGCGGATCGCTGAGTAAAAACCGATAGTTTAACTCTAGTGGGGAAAAAGGTTGACACAACGCTTGTAATTTTGGCGGTGGTGTGTAAAGAAGTCCACCTTTATCAGCGGGTGAGATAATGAAAACTCCCATATCCTTTTGCGCTGCGAGTGCGATCGCTGCGACATTACGCTGAAAAAAATAGTAATAATGCAGATTGACAAATTCAAATAAATCTGTATTTATCGCTGCTAAGATAATTTCCAGTGGCGCATGGGTAGAAAAACCCAGATGACGGACTCTGCCATCTGCAACAGCTTGTTGAACTGCTTGCATATAGCCAGGCTGCTGAATGAGGTCAAGATGCTCCCAAGTGTTGATACCATGAATGGCCAAACAATCTAAATAATCTAATCCCAAGCGCGTGAGCGATTCATCAATACATCGCTGCATATTATCCGCATCAAGTGTAGGGGCGATTTTAGTTGTAATGTGCAGTTGCGATCGCGTTTTTGGTAATCCGGCTTTGATTGCTGCCCCTAGATACTGTTCGCTTTTGCCATAGCCTCTAGCAGTTTCTAGATGATTCACGCCTTGTAAGACAGCTTGGTACACTGTTTGCCGTGCATTTTCCTCCGAAGCCAGATAGCGCATCGTTCCCAAGGAGAACACGGATAAAAGGAGATTAGTTTTCCCGAAGCGGCGGTAGCGCATTGTCATAGGGGTGAGAGGTGAAGGGTGAGAGGTAAGGGGTGAGGAATGAGGGGTGAGGGGTGAGAGAACATCATATGTATTTTTCCTCTGCTTCCTCTGCTTCCTCTGCTTCCTCTGCTTCCTCTGCTTTCTTCTAGCTTTCGCCCATAAAGCCTCCTCCCTTGATTAAATCCTCTGGGCGGAGATTGGCAAGAAATTCACGAAATGCTTGCTGTTCGGCTTCATCCGCGTCGCGATCGACCGGAATCGAGGCATCAGCTACAACTTCTTCCATCACCCAAATCGGGCTATTGGTACGCAGCGCGATCGCGATCGCATCACTTGGACGGGCGTCGATTTCTTTTTTGACTTCTCCTTGGCTAACGGTGAGTAGCGCATAAAAGGTACCGTCTTGGATCGCATTAATTACAATCCGCTCTAAAGTCATGCCCCACGCTTCCAAGATATTGGCAATTAAATCGTGCGTTAGAGGACGCGGAGGCTTTTGATTTTCCAAAGCACCAATAATTGCCTTTGCCTGATCTTGGTTGATATAAATGGGTAAAGCGCGTCGCTCTTGACCATCTTTCAAAAGCACTATTGGGCTGCGGTTTACGGCATCTATTGCAATGCCAGCGACTCTCATTTCAATCATTGGCGTAGCCTCTAGAATCCTTTGTCATAGCAGTCAGAAGGAAACACATAAATTTCTATATACTTCTATTTTTGGCTGTCACAGAACTAATTGCCCTACTTACGCAAAAATTAGGTAGCAATACTCTGCTAAGTCATTCCAGCATAGACAAATTAAAATGTACTTATCCCAAGTATGCCCTGATCTTGATGTAGATAGATTAAACTAGCTTTGACTACATATAAGTTAGATAAAAGTAAGAAAACACGCCTTCTCCGGTCAGGTCATTCCTCTACTTATCTCATAAGTTGTAAGCTTTTAGACTTAATTTATACTGATATTCACAACAGAAATGCGATGTTTACAGGGTTAATTCAAGCATTGGGAACGATGCGATCACTAGGGGGCGATCGCTGGCAAATTAATTGTCATCACAGTAGTGACGCTATTCTACAGGATCTTGCCACGGGTGATAGCGTTGCGGTTGATGGTGTTTGTTTGACGGTTACAGAGGTATTACCGCAAGGTTTTGTCGCCACCGCATCGCCAGAAACACTGCGACGCACAACTTTAGGACAACATCCTGATCGCGTTGTTAATCTCGAAGCCGCGCTAAGAGTTGGCAGCAAACTCGGCGGTCATTTTGTCATGGGTCACGTCGATGGTGTAGGCTATTTGCAAAGCGCTGAGCAAACGGCGACGTCGTGGGAAATGACCTTTAGTGCACCCGATGCGATCGCGCGTTATATTGTTCCGAAAGGGAGTATCGCCGTTAACGGTGTCAGCTTGACTATTGCCGATTGGCATCCAGCGATGAATTCATTTAAAGTTGCGGTGATTCCACTATCTTATGCTGAAACAAACTTACAGTATCTCCGCCCTGGCGATGGAGTTAATTTGGAAGGAGATATTTTAGGCAAATACGTCGAGAAGCTAATTCAATCGGGTACTCATTATCAAGTTGCTGATTCGGTGGTTGATAGTGTCACCCCTGCGTTTTTAGTAGAAAATGGGTATCTGTAGGTTAGGTAACAGGTAATAAGTAATAGATTCTTTTTACCAATTGCCAACATAGTTTCTGTCTGCGGCACACTAGAGAAAATGAGCATCACCATCTAACCTATGCAGACGCTGGAAAAAACCCATCCCAAACTACAAGAACTAAAAACCCGTCTGAGTGAAATCAACGACATCGAGTCAGCCGCATCACTGCTTTACTGGGATCAAGCAACGTATATGCCCCCAGGCGGTGCAGCCGCGCGGGGACGCCAACTCGCAACGTTACGACACATCGCGCATACAAAATTTACCGATCCAGCCATTGGACAACTTTTAGAAGATTTAAGTTCGTACGAAACGAGTTTACCGCCTGATTCGGATGAAGCAAGCTTGATTCGCGTGACACGCCGCGATTACGAACGCGCCGTCAAAATTCCTGCTGACTTTACTGCGAGATTTTCGCAACATTCAACTGAAACGTATGAAGTGTGGGCAAAAGCGCGGAGTGCGAATGATTTTGCTGCGGTTCAACCGTATCTCGAAAAAACACTCGAACTCAGTCGCGAACTTGCGAATTTCTTTCCTGGTTACGAGCATATAGCCGATCCATTGATTGCGGAAGCTGATTATGGTATGAAAGCCACCAGCGTTAGGGAACTATTTGCCGAATTACGCCAGCAACTTGTACCGATTGTGGAAGCGATTTCTGCACAGCCTGTCATTGATGCTTCGTGTTTGCATCAGCATTTTCCTGAAGCCGAACAAATCGCGTTTAGCTTGAAGGTAATTGAAAAACTTGGTTACGACTTTCAGCGGGGACGACAAGATAAAACGTTGCATCCGTTTATGACGAAGTTCTCGACGGGTGATGTGCGGATTACGACGCGGATTCGCGAAAATGATTTGAACGAAGGGCTATTTAGTACAATTCATGAAACAGGTCATGCTTTGTACGAGCAAGGTGTGAATCGTGATTTTGAAGCAACGCCGCTAGCGGGTGGAACTTCTTCAGGCGTTCACGAAAGTCAATCGCGGTTGTGGGAAAACATGGTAGGGCGTAGTCGTCCTTTCTGGAAGTTTTTCTATCCACAATTACAAGCGCAGTTTCCGCAACAACTAGGTGATGTTGCTTTAGAGACATTTTATCGGGCGATTAATAAAGTTGAGCGATCGCTGATTCGCACCGATGCGGATGAAGTCACCTACAACCTGCACGTGATGATTCGCTTTGACTTGGAATTGCAACTTCTTGAAGGAACTTTAGCTGTTCGCGATTTGCCGCAAGCTTGGAATGAACGCTATCGTAGTGATTTGGGTATCGTACCACCGAATGATGCTCATGGCGTTTTACAAGATGTCCATTGGTATGGTGGCATGATCGGGGGAATGTTCCAAGGTTATACGCTAGGGAACTTGATGAGTGCGCAGTTTTTCCAAGCCGCCTTACAAGCGCATCCACATATCTCTACGGAAATCGAGCAAGGTAATTTTGATACATTACATAATTGGTTGAAAACAAATATTTATCAGCATGGACGTAAGTATACTGCTGCTGAAATTGTAGAACTGGCAACAGGAAAAGCTTTGAGTATTGAGCCATTCATTGCTTACATCCGCCGAAAATTCGGTGAATTGTACTCTTTGTAACAAGTGTTTCCGTACGAATTACACTACAGTGGAACATAGGCGAGATGATGCAAAGTTTCGCCTATTTTTTAGTTGAGGTAATACTGAAAATAAAGGTAACTTATTTTACTGGATAACAGCAAGCGCCGTTAAACTATTTCCATCCAACGATGAGTTGCTGAAATCAAAGTTAGCGAAACATTTGTACTAATAAGAAGTCAATCTGATTGTGGTGTTGTAGACAGTAGGTGTCGCATTATTTTTTTTGATTTGAAATGAGTCATCGGCTGAAAATTCTGCCGTTTAGTTGCTATAAAGGTAATGTTTCAATGTAGGGAGTGCTCATGTCGGAGTTAATCCAGGCTGTCATTAATAGTGAAGAGAAAAGCGATCTACGCTCGTTTGTTAGTGAAATTCGTCATCAAGAAAAGCGTTATTTATTGCGTAACGATATTTTGAGTGCTTATGCAGATTATTGTGATAAGCATCAAAAATCAGAAGATTTTATTCAGTCCTCTAATTTAAGTAAGCTGATCTATTATACACAGGAAATTTTACAAGAAGATGGCAACCTGTGTTTAATTATTCGCCCAAAAATTGCCAGTCAAGAAGTTTATCGGTTAACTGAAGATCTCAATGCCGAAGAATTGAGCGTGCAAGAACTTTTAGATGTACGCGATCGCTTTGTCAACCGCTATCATCCTAACGAAGGTGATATTTTAGAACTAGATTTTCAACCATTTTACGATTACTCTCCTGCGATTCGCGATCCCAAAAATATTGGTAAAGGCGTACAATATCTTAACCGCTACCTATCAAGTAAACTCTTCCAAGATCCACGGCAATGGTTAGAGAGTTTGTTTGATTTTCTGCGCTTGCATCAATACGAAGGTAGCCAACTGCTAATTAACGGACAAATTCAATCGCAGCAACGACTTTCAGACCAAATCAAAAAAGCGCTAACCTATGTCGGTAAATTAGATAGCGAAGAACCCTACGAAAAGTTTCGCTATGCACTACAATCGATGGGCTTTGAACCTGGTTGGGGAAATACTGCGGGTCGAGTCGCCGAAACGTTAGAAATTCTTGATGAACTCATCGACTCACCAGATCACCAAACACTGGAAGCGTTTATTTCGCGGATTCCAATGGTGTTTAAAATTGTATTGGTGTCTGCCCACGGTTGGTTTGGTCAAGAAGGAGTTTTAGGAAGACCGGACACGGGTGGTCAAGTTGTGTACGTCCTTGACCAAGCAAAAAGTTTAGAAAAACAATTACAAGAAGATACAACACTTGCGGGATTGGATGTCCTCAATGTTCAACCCAAAGTCATTATCCTTACGCGGTTGATTCCTAATAGCGATGGAACGCTGTGTAACCAACGCCTTGAAAAAGTCCATGGTACAGAAAATGCTTGGATTTTGCGCGTACCGTTGCGGGAATTTAATCCAAAAATGACGCAAAACTGGATTTCGCGTTTTGAGTTTTGGCCTTATCTAGAAACGTTTGCGATTGATTCGGAAAAAGAACTACGATCCGAGTTACGCGGTAATCCAGATTTGATTATTGGCAATTATACCGATGGCAATCTGGTGGCATTTTTACTCGCACGGCGGATGAAGGTAACGCAGTGCAATATTGCCCATGCGTTAGAAAAGTCGAAGTACTTGTTTAGTAACTTGTACTGGCAAGACTTAGAAGATAAATACCATTTTTCCTTGCAATTCACTGCTGATTTGATTGCGATGAATGCGGCAAATTTTATCATCAGCAGCACGTATCAAGAAATTGTGGGGACACCCGATAGTGTGGGACAGTACGAATCGTACAAGTGTTTCACAATGCCAGAGTTGTATCACGTTGTCAGTGGTATTGAGTTATTTAGTCCCAAATTCAACGTCGTACCGCCTGGAGTTAACGAGACATACTATTTCCCGTATTCGCGGTGGGAAGATCGTGTCGAAAGCGATCGCGCCCGTATAGAAGAGTTGCTATTTACCCAAGAAGACCCCAGCCAAATCTTTGGTAAACTCGACGATCCGACTAAGCGCCCAATTTTCTCAATGGCGCGTCTTGACCGTATTAAAAACTTGACGGGTCTAGCCGAATGCTTTGGTAAAAGTCCGGAATTACAAGAACATTGTAATTTAATCTTAGTTGCAGGTAAGTTACGCGTTGAAGAGTCAGGCGACAACGAAGAACGTGACGAAATAGAGAAGCTTTACCGCATCATTGATCAATACAATCTACATGGTAAGTTTCGCTGGTTAGGAGTGCGCCTGTCTAAAACTGATTCTGGCGAAATTTATCGCGTCATAGCCGATCGTCAAGGTATTTTTGTGCAACCAGCGTTATTTGAGGCGTTTGGTTTAACGATTCTTGAAGCAATGATTTCCGGATTACCAACGTTTGCAACGCAGTTTGGCGGTCCACTCGAGATTATTAATGACAAGGTAAATGGCTTCTACATCAACCCAACACATCTAGAAGAAACCGCCGAGAAAATTCTCGATTTTGTCACTAAATGCGAACAAAATCCTAACTATTGGTACGAGATTTCCACACGGGCGATGGATCGCGTTTACAGCACCTACACGTGGAAAATTCACACCACCAGGCTACTATCTTTAGCGCGAATCTATGGTTTTTGGAACTTTACTTCCAAGGAAAACCGCGAGGATTTGTTACGCTACCTTGAGGCACTATTCTACCTTATTTACAAGCCGAGAGCGCAACAGTTGCTAGAACAACATATGTATCGTTAAAGAGGAGTTAGGGGAGAGGAGCGAGTTATTGTTGAAATAGTCCTTCTTGCCCCCGCATTACTCTGTATTATTTAACCAATTCTATCGATGACTGGGTGGAAGTAGAAAGCAAGTCCTAGCACTGTATAAGTAGCGAGAAGTAATGTACCTTCTAGCCAGTTGGAACGACCGTCTGAACTGATAGAATTGGCGATGAGTACCGATACCGCAACAGCGACAAGTTCAAAAGGATTGAAGTCTAAATCCATTGGTTGACCAAAGAACCAACCAACTAATACTAAAACTGGAGCGACAAATAGCGCGATTTGTAAGCTTGATCCAACAGCGACAGACAGCGAAAGATCCATTTTGTTTTTCATCGCTACGGTAACAGCGGTAGCGTGTTCGGCGGCGTTACCGATGATCGGAACAAGAATGACTCCGGTAAAAAGTGCTGTCAATCCCAGTTGTGATGTGGCGACTTCGAGGGAATCAACTAAAAATTCTGACTCGACTGCAACTAATATGGTTGCGGCGAATAAAACACCAACCCACAACAATAAATTAGGCTTTGTGGTGTGTGCTTCGGCTTCGGTTTCTGCAACACCTACATCGTAAAGATACGAATGAGTTTTCATCGAGAATAGCAGTGTGAGTGCGTAGACTAGCATCAATACCACAGCAACTGCGATCGAAAGGTTTTGGATCGTAGCTTCGGTAATTCCGCTTGAGGTAATGTCAACGGTAGTTGGTACTAAAATCGCAATCACTGCTAGATTCATTGAGGCTGCGTTAACTCGCGCTACAACCGGCTGAAATTCTTGTTCTTTGTGGCGCAAGCCTCCGAGTAGCATTGCAAGCCCCATAACTAAAAGTAAGTTACCGATGATCGAACCGGTAATACTCGCTTTGACAACATCAACAAGACCTGATTTCAGCGCAATTAACGCAATAATAAGTTCGGTTGCATTCCCAAATGTCGCGTTGAGTAACCCTCCGAGAATTGGTCCTACCACGACAGCAATTTCTTCGGTAGCAGTCCCCATCCACGCAGCTAAAGGTAAAATCGCGAGTCCAGCTGTGATAAAAACTGCTAACTCACCCCACTCTAAAAAATGAGCAGCAAAGGAGATTGGGACAAATAGTAGCAGAACCGAAAATAGAATATTTTTAACTGACATTTCTAACTTTGAGCAAGGGTAATCGTTACAATCAATGCTTAATTGCTGTAACTCGACTCTAGGATACTCGTTTTGAGAGATCAGAAATCAGAGATCCAAGGTTAGAGAATTATTGAGAATTTTAGATGAAGTTGCTTTGTTAAGTTTTAGCTAAGATTTTTGTAACCAAAAATGAAGCTTTGTTTAGCAAGTCAAAGTCTAATTAGCAAAACATTAAGACAGTCTTAAATTCAGGCGATTTTTAGAGTTTAATGGTGATTGTAGAAGTTTGTTGCGGATTTAGACCTCTAGGGTGAGGCAGTACTCTCGTCTGGGTTAATAAAATATAACGATTGCTAAGGACAAAGTGAAACACCGCAACAATTGCCCAGGCTCTAAATTTATCTTTTTACCATCAATGCGGACTTGAGTACCGAATTTTGCTGTTGCAACACCAAGTTTGGCATTAGGTTTATATCCCTTCATATTGAGTTTGGATAGTATTATATGATTGCTTCTTCTCAAAGCTTAGGGGATCAAAGCGTTAAAGTATCTACTACGCACAATCCTCTTCAGACAGCTACAGGCGTTTACGTCACCGTCCACGGTCATTTCTATCAACCGCCACGGGAAAATCCTTATCTCGACGCGATTGAACGTCAACCAAGTGCTTCCCCATTCCACGATTGGAACGAACGTATTCACTATGAATGCTATCGTCCCAACGCTTTCGCTAGGGTGCTGAACGAACGAGGCGAGATTGTGGGGATCGTTAATAATTACGAGTATATGAGCTTTAACGTTGGACCAACGTTAATGTCTTGGTTGGAGCGTTATGATGTCGAGGTTTATCAACGAATTTTAGAAGCTGACCGTAAAAGTTGCGATCGCCTCAATGGTCACGGTAATGCGATCGCGCAAGTGTACAACCATATCATTATGCCGCTGGCGAATACGCGGGATAAATATACGCAAATTCGGTGGGGAAAAGAAGATTTTCGTTCGCGGTTTGGACGCGATCCCGAAGGAATGTGGTTAGCGGAAACGGCGGTAGACTACGCAACCTTAGAAGCATTAGTCGCAGAAGGCATTAAGTTTATCATTCTTGCACCTTCGCAGGCACAACGTTGTCGCACGATCCCCACAGAGGATCAGCCGGTGACGCAATGGCACGAAGTCGGTGGAAGTCAAATTGATCCGACTCGTCCTTATCGTTGTTACTTGAAAGGGTTTGGGGATCAGGGGTCGGAGATCAGGGAAATTAAGCCGGATACTCCTTATATTGATATCTTTTTCTATGATGGTCCCATTTCGCGGGATATGGGATTTAGTGATGTGCTATTTAATTCACAGCATCTTGCTGGACGAATTGGTTCAGCAGTCCGCGGGGATCATCGCCCAGCACAGTTAATTTCGGTGGCGACGGATGGAGAAACTTTTGGTCATCACAAAGGTGGAACGGAAAAAACGTTAGCGTATGCGTTCACAGAGGAGTTTCCCCGCCGCGAGTGGACGGTGACGAATTTTGCGCATTATCTGAGTCTCAATTCACCAACCTGGGAAGTTGAACTTAAACCTGTGACCGCGTGGAGTTGCGCGCATGGTGTTGATCGCTGGCAAGATGATTGTGGTTGCGGCGGTGAAGGTGGCGTTTGGCATCAAAAATGGCGGCGTCCTTTGCGTCAAGCCTTAGATTGGTTACGGGAGCAATTAATTAAGGTGTATGAGGAAGCTGGTAGACAGTTCTTCCGCGATCCCTGGGGTGCAAGAGACGAATATATTCAAGTGATCCGTGATCGCTCTCCGGCAAATATCAATCGTTTTCTATGTCGCCATCAAACACGGAAACTGAGCGCAGCGGAACAAATCGACGCTTTACGCTTATTAGAAATGCAGCGTCATACGTTGTTGATGTATACAAGTTGCGGTTGGTTTTTTGAAGAGATTTCGCGCCCAGAAGGAACGCAAATTTTGCGCTATGCGGCGCGAGCGTTGGAACTAGCTGGAGATGTCGCAGGCGTACAACTAGAAAAAGCGTTTATTAAGCGGCTGACGCAAGCACCGAGTAATGTTGACTTTTTTAAACACGGTGGTGAAGTTTATCGACACTTAGTCGTTTCTGCTCAAATTAGTTTTCAGCAAGTCGCCGCGCAGTACGCAATTACTTCGTTGTTCAATAATCATAAACTAGAACGCAGCCAAAATAATGGCTTCGTCCCTTCTTGCAATATTCGCTATTCTTCACAGCAGCACGTCTATTGCTACACCGCCCAACAACTAGATTATCAACTGCAACGCATGGGGGCGTTGACACTCGCTGTAGGACAATTGCGGCTGACTTCAGAGATTACTTGGGAAAGCGAACATTTGGTGTTTGCGGTGTTGCATTTAGGAGGCTGGGATTTTCATTGTTGCATTCAGCCTTTTAATGGACGTCGTGCTTATAGCCAGATGAAAGATAAATTGTTTGAAGCGTTGCAACAAGCAAGTGCGGCGCAGACGATTTTAGCAATGACGCAGATGTTCGGGGATCAGTCGTTCACTCTACAACATCTGTTTGCAGAAGAACGTCACAGAATTATGCGATTGTTAAGTCAGGAAACGCTGACGCGATTGGATCAGTTGTATACGCAGGTTTACAGAGATAATTATGGAGTCTTGATGGCATTTCATCGCGACGAATTAGCAGTACCGCAAGAATTGCAAGTCGCAGCAGAAATTGCGTTGGGAAATCGCTGTTTGAATACATTGCGATCGCTGTCTGATACCGTTGGAATACAAGATAGTAGTAATTACTTACTCGAACTGCAAGCTATTGCTACTGAAGCACAGCATTTGCGCTGTCGGTTGAATATTCCTGAAGGTAAGCAAATTTTAGAGCAACTGATTGTGCGATCGCTTTGGCAATTGTTGTACGATACGAATCCTGCAACAGTTGAAGTAGATGTCCAATACTTGGAACGCTTGATTGACACAGCCTATCAATTACAACTGGGTTGGTCGTTAGAACGGGCGCAAGAATTGTACTTTAGTTGTTTACATAGTCAGATTGTGCCTTTGTGTATAGATGCGCTGCAAGCACAAGGAGAAGATGAAAACTGCAATCAAGTACAATTCGGTTACTTGCGTCCATTACTCCAGTTAGGACAAAAGTTAGGGGTAGATGTGAGTGCTTGGTTGCATCAACTTGCCTAGGGTTGTCGTAAAAAGTAAGGGAGATAATGAGCTTGGATAAGTCTCCCTTTGCTTTTTTATGATTAGACATTTTTGGCGCGATCGCTGTGACAATAATAAGGGTAAAGCCACTCACATTTAACGATGCCTTTGCTGTATTTCTCTATCACAGTTCCAAAGTGAACTTGGGGAATAATATCAATACCAGCTTTTGATTTCATCTCATATAACTGTGGAAAGGCTGCAACGAGTAGCACAATGATAATTGCAATGCGTAAGAGCATTTGCAGGTGATTTTTCATGAGTGGTTGAGTTTTAATTTGGTTACTGAGGGCGACATCCATTATTCATAGAAAATAAAAAGCATTTCTTTGTATGCTTAACAAATAAGCCAGCGATCGCCTTGAAGATAATCAAGACTGAAGAAAATATTAAATCATATCTCTTCAAACTAGGGAAGTTTACTATATGCAACTTTCAGGAAAGGGAAGAAGCAATCCTGAAGTAATCATCAAAGGCTGAGAAGTAAACATATTGTAGTTAGTGATGCCTTAGGGTTAGGAGAAAACAGTGGCGTCAGGAATGATGATTGCAGGTAAATGGACAACTAACAGAAATAAATCAGATTCCAGTGGCAAGTTTAGTGAAATACCAACAACGTTTCGCGATCGCGTGACTGCTGATGGAAAAAGTAGGTTTAAGGCAGAAGCAGGACGCTATCACCTCTATGTTGCCTTGGGGTGTCCGTGGGCGCATCGCACCTTAATTATGCGAGAACTCAAAGGCTTAAACGATGCCATCTCAGTGTCTATTGTCGATCCAATTATGAGCGATCAAGGATGGCTGTTTAGTGACGCACCAGGAACAATTCCTGACTCGGTAAATCACGCTCAATATTTGCAAGAGATTTATATCAAAGCCGATCCCAAGTATACAGGAAGAGTTACAGTTCCGGTGTTGTGGGACAAGCAATCTTCAACAATCGTGAATAACGAGTCTCGCGAAATCATGCGGATTTTTGATGTAGAGTTCGCGCAATTCGCAACACAGAAAATAGACTTATACCCACGCAATCTACAGCAGCAAATTGATGAAATAATTGATGCAATTTATCTGCCAATTAATGCAGGAGTCTATCGGGCTGGTTTTGCAACTTCGCAAGCTGCTTATGAAGAGGCAGTCAGTGAACTTTTTGATAGTTTAAGTCTATGGGAAAATACTCTGAGCAAGCAGCGTTATTTATGTGGAAATCAACTTACAGAAGCTGATATTTGTCTGTTTGTAACGCTGTATCGTTTTGACTCAGTGTATTACGGTCACTTTAAATGCAATTTATGGCGAATTATCGACTATTCCAACCTCTGGAATTATCTCAAGGATTTATATCAACGTCCCGAATTCAAAGCGACGTGTAATCTAAACCATACCAAGCGCGGCTATTACGTGAGTATGACTGAGATTAATCCTAATCGAATTGTGCCCAAAGGACCCATTATAGATTTTGAAGCAGAGCACGATCGCGATCGCTTCGGTACTTAATGGCGATCGCACACTCATTAATACACTCCTTGGTGCTTTTGCCGGAGGACTGATAATTTTTATTTTTAAGGAACTATGGGAACATTAGTATTTGTAGCTTGAAAAAAGGCTTTCTTCTCAAACCCTAGAGTATTGGCAACTAAGACATTAGGAAAACTTTGAATTTGTTGATTATAAGCTTGTACTGCTTGGTTATACCGCATTCTTTCTACAGCTAGCCGATTTTCTGTACCTGTGAGTTCGTATTGCAGGTTAGTAAATAATTGACTTGATTGCAGTTGAGGATTGACAGTAGCATAATCGCGGAAACGGTCAATGGCTTGATTCACTTGTACTGTGGCTGCAACTTTTTCTTCAGGAGTCGTCGCTTGCAAATATGTTTGACGCGATCGCACTAATAAATTAACTAGTTCTTGTTCCTGTTTAGCATAAGCTTGAGTGACATTGACAAGGTTAGGAATTAAATCAGCACGACGTTGGAGTTGATTTTCGACTTGTGCCCAAGCTGCTTCTACTCTAGAGTAACTGCTAGAAATAGAATTGTAAGTCCAGATACTCCAGACACTCAAAGCAGCTACTACTCCAGTACCAGCAATGAGTAGTTTTTGACGCAGACGGGCTAAATGCTGTTGTTGCTGTTGTTGTTGTTTGTGTTTTGCTTGAACATCTAGAATAGCTTGTTGAATGAATTTGGCAGGAATATCAACTTCTTCGCCTGCGGCTACTAACTCTGAAGCTGAATAACTTTGAGTGTGATTAGCATAATTGCGTGCGGCTAACTCTAGCACTTCTGGAGCAATATTTTCAGGAATTCTTTTATCTGGATTATTCATAGATTTTACCAACTCCCACCAGCGCCACCACCACCACTACTACCACCACCAAAGCTACCACCACTACCACCAGAATCACTCCAAGAACCACTAGGAGGAGGCGGAGGCGGTGGAGGCGGTAAAGGAGGAATAATTTCTTCTTGCTGGCGATAGTAAGAACAACTATGACACTCATCAGTAATGAGTCGCATTCCAGAACTGTATTGAGTTGGCGCTCTCACAGTCTTCTCGTTACGAGTAATAGTTAATTCTTGACAGTGAGGACATTGCCGAAATTTGGAGGAACGAGACTCTTGGGCGATTAGGTGGAATCCATCACCAGTTTGCTTCTGACTGCAACTAAGACATTTCCACCCCTGAAACTTGACACTGCCGAGTTTTTGTGCTACCGATTCTGGTTTGCTTAAATAGGGTTGGATTGTGGAATGATCGACTTGTTGCATTGGTTGTTGGCAATCGGCGCAGAAAAAAGTGTAATTACCTTCACCTTTACGGGTACACCCTTCTGGTGTGATGAAGATTTTACGAGGACGACTGAAGTAAACCGCACTTCCTGCTGCTAGGGTTAATATTCCACCTCCTGTTAAAACTCCCCATAATCTCCAGTTATTATTATTTGGGGTTGTTTGGGTATTTGGAGGTATGACCTGATTTCCTGATGATGGTTCGGATTTGAGAACCACGATTAATGCTTGAGTTCCTGCTAGCGTACCGCCTGCAAAATCTCCTGATTTGAAGCGAGGGATAATTTGAGTATCGATGATATTGCCTACTTTGGCATCGGGTAATATTGCTTCTACACCATAACCCGTCTCAATTTCTACACGGCGATCGCCTACGGAAATCAAAAATAATACGCCATTATCTTGTCCTTGCTTACCAATTTCCCAATAATTGAATAATTCTGTAGCAAATGTTTTCGGTGATGTAGCAGGGCTTGTTTCTGGTACAGTCACTACTGCCATTTCCGTACCTTTTTCTGCTTCTAATTCAGAAATCATCTGGTTAATTTGGGCTTCAGTCTCGTCGCTAAGAATTCCTGCCATATCAGTTACCCAACCACCATATTCTTTGCGGGGATTTGGCACTTCTTTTACAGTTACAGCCCAACCAGCAATAGGAAAGAGAATGACAGAGAAGATACTCGCCCAAAAAATACGTTTCGGTTGAAGTAGATTAAACTTCATGGCTTTCGCCTCTAGTCAAAATGGTTTGGGGTTTACTTTAATGATAGTTGTGTTACTAAAGTGCTTTTAAAGGCAGAGAACACAGGGGAAATTGGAGATTATAGTGGCGCTGATATCGGGGATCAATGTGATGAGTTTTGCGCTGGTTGCAGTAACGACAGAGAGTTTGTAAGTTACTAATATCGTTTTTACCACCACGAGCAAGCGGAATGATGTGATCGATGGTGAGTGTCTCTATTGCAGTTTTACCACAACTTTGGCATTGCAGGCGATCGCGTTCAAACACATACTTCCTGACTGCTTGCGGAATGTGAATTCGTGGTGTTTTACTCATAAAAACTACTGCCCATTTTTTGGCATCATTTGACGAATATCATCTAATGGAGAATTGTCACTGTTGAGTGGTGATTCATTATTATCTTTCACTTCAAGTTCTTCTGGACAAAATTCCAGAGTAATTCTTACTTTTCCGCGCTGCCAACTTTTAGCACCTGGCTTTAGTAGTTTACAGTCTATTCCTTCCCCAAACCAATTAGCTTTTTCTTCTGTCCAAGTTGTTCCTGATTTGTCTTTTATCATCGGCATCATAGCTGAAATAAACTCATTAATTGTAAAAGTCCGGTTATTTACAAAAATTTGACTAGAGTATACAGATACAACATCTTCACGTTCTAAGCGATTGAATCCAGAAATCATTTTTATTTTCTCTATAATAACTATTTTTTTTAATTAGCTTGCTTTATCTTTTGCCGAATATCATCAAGTGGTGATTCTGATTTAACATCTTGCAATTCATCTAATTCATTATTAATTTCTGGTAAATCTGGATAAAATTCTAAAGAAATTTGAAGATTAATTTTTATTTTTCCTCTTTGCCAGCCCTCAGCACCAATTTTCAGGGTTTCACAAGCTATTCCGTTATCAAACCATTCTTCATAATGTTCAATAATACTTGAACTTCTACTCATAGCTTCACGTCTAACTGGTATATTTAAATTGTTTGCATTACAAGAATCGCTGATTTGTTTACCCAGCTTATATTGATGGAAAAACTTTTCTAATTCTTCTAATAATTGACCTACTTTGAACATGGCAGAGCTAAATGATAAAACATCTTCCCGCCCACAGTTGTGTAAAATTATTTTGTTATTCATAAACTTAATAGGTACCAAAAAATATCTTGTCAGCTTTTTTCATTAATCATCTTCCGAATGTCATCTAATGATGATTTTTGCTCATTACTCTCAAACGGGCTACTTGTGGTTACATCTTCACCTTCAGATTTGTCAGGACAAAATTCTAGTGTGAATTTAATTCTTCCTTTTTTCCATCCTTTCGCATCTAAATGAAGCACTTCTACTTCTAATCCTTTATCTAGCAGTTTATTAATATTGTCATGATTAATGTATGATTTAATTGCCCGAAGCATTTCTCCTACTTTAAAGGTGATAGATAAACTTGGTAAAGAAAAAGAGTTATATATGACCTCATATTTTTGCATCTGCTGACAGGCTTTATTCATAGTATTTAGCTCTAATTAATTTAGTTTGTCTTTGATTACAACTCAAGTAGATCGAAAATATTGTAAAATATTTTTTACTAAACACTACTTTCTAATAAGTTCTGCGTGTTGTTTGAATAAGCCGTTTTAGTAAAATCTGTATTAGTATTAAAAACATTTGCCTTCTCAGATGATGAGATAAAGCTTGATCTATCGACTACAGGTAGCAAACAATCAGATAGATGCATTGCTTGGAAACAACTATTTATTCCAGCAATGACTTGGTTGTAAGCTGCAATTTTATCTTGCAGTTCTCCTAGAAGTCGCTCATTTCTTCTAATTTTCTCTTCTACTTCTTGCTCTAGTGTTTGCTCTAAATAAGCACGGGCTTGAGTATATTGTTGTAGAATGTCATTAGCTTGTTGATTGGCTACTGGTAATAACAGCGTTTTTAGGGTTTGATTGATTGTTTGGCGGAAATTTCTCCGAATTGTGGCGGAAACTTTGGGTTCAAAATCTAACTTTAGTAATTGGCGAATTGCAGGTTCGGCTTCTACCATGCTTTCGCAATCATAACCTTGAGACGTTTGCTGTAATGTTTGACGGAATTGATAAATTGAAAAAGTACCTTCATCATAAAATCTAGGGCTTTCGCGCACAAAGCGATCGCATTCAACTCTTGCAGCACTAATCAACGCTTGCTTAACATCTTTTTCTAATAGTTTTAATTGCTGTTCAATTCCGCTGTCGTTACCGAGAAGTCGATACAAATTACGATAATATTCTGACTTGCGAACTCGTTCAATTAAACGTTGAAATAAGCTACTGATAACTTCTTGACATGACTCAACTAAAATATCTTCAAGTTGATTTGCTAAGTAATATAATGCCTCGACTAAAATAGCAATTAATGGTGCAGTTGCATTGCGAGGATGACTGAGTGTGGCGCGACTATATGCATCACTTACCGAAAATGTATCGAGTAATTCATCTAAGCGGCGAATCATCCGCGCTTGGAGTTTGCGAAAATCGTCTTCAAAAGCTGTACAAACATTAGTCACTACTGCATTAACTTCTGCTTCGATATGCGTTGCGTACTCTTTACCAATTTGCTGCAACTGCTGGCTGAGAAGTTCGAGTTCCCGCGCTTTCATTGCATCAATTTCACGCGGTTGACTATCCAATTCGCGCTGTGCATCCATATAATGTTTCCGCAGACTGATGCACAATGGCTGTAAGTCGTTTGCTAAAGTTGCAAACAACTGCGGGCGTTTTTCTGCAGTTAAATACTTCGTAATTGCACTGCGAAATTCTTCAATTCCACTATCTGTAATTAACTGATCGATTAGGGGTGTACCTTGTTCAGCTAAAATTCTGACATAGTTTTCATTGGGAGTTTCGTAGCTATTTACCGAAATACGAAACTTACTTGGCGAAAGCTTACCAGAATTAGCACAGTAGCGATTAAATTCACTAACAAATTGCGGGTTGTCTTCTTTACCATCAATACCTTTAACACTTTCAGCAAAGACAGAATCTAACCCAAAGCGATCGCTTCCACTCGTGTGTTTAATCTGACTACCATAAAATCCTAGTAATCCACTCGTTTTGTAAACGCGGCTACTGTCTTGAAACTGCGAGAAAACTAAATCATCCAACCGTTGCCGTAGTTGTGTATTGTACCAAGTTTCATCAATGCGGTTGAAGACATAAAAAACGCGATCGCGGATTCCCGAATTACCCCGCATCGTTTCGAGTAACTCAGTTTCTTCCTTCGTCATATCCCCAGCAGCAGCAGGTTTAAGTACGCACACCACCGCTGAAGTATCGGGATGTTCAATCTTGCGGTAGGTAAGTTCCGCATCTTTTTGTACTGGCGCATCAATTCCTGGCGTATCAATTAAAATATTGCCATCTTGTAATAGCGGATGATGACAGTAATACTCAACGCGTTTCAAAACTGCACTATTACTACCCCGACGCGCATAACTTGCAGCTTCCTTTAAATTAGAAAAGTTAAACTGCTCCATCGAATACGTGGCATTATTAGTATTGTGGATGCGATCGCGATTTGCTTCAAAACCTTCTAATAGTAGAATCAACGCCTTTGCTTGCTTGGCGCGTTCTGATTTACTCTCGCCACCTTCTTGTTGAATAATCAATTCACTTCCTTGACGTAGCAAGTGCATCACTTCCGGTTGATTTATTCTCACCTGTGTAGTTAAACCCAACCGCTGACTCAACACCTCAGCTTGTTCACAAATTTCCACTTCACTCAAGAAAGTGAGAATAACTTTTTCTGACTCAGGTTCAGCATAAGCTATATAACACTCAGTTCCCGTAGCATGACCTTCAGCACTATAAAGTAATTCACGTTCTAATAATGCATTAATCAACATTGATTTACCAGCGCTAAACGCCCCAGCAAACACAATCTCAAACGTCGGTGAAACAACTTTTCGCAGTGAAGATTGAACTGAAGACGTATCTTGAGTACGTAACGCAGGTTCTTGATGCAACAATTGTAAGAGACTTTCAACCTGTTCTGATAAATTCTCACATTGCGGAAACTGAAAAATCATATAAATAGTAGAATAAAATTTACTTTATTAAATTTATTGTATAAATTTCATTTCAATCTCACGTTAGTAAAATCACTGAGACAGCTTTTATTCAAACTAATAAACTTAAGTAAAAATACCAATTAACATCAATGGAAGTATTAGCATTAAGACTCAAACCCAATGCAGATTTACGCCAAAGCTTAAAAACTTTTACTGTTCAAAGAAATATTGAAGCAGGCTTCATTTTAAGTGCAATTGGTAGCCTCAAACAAGCAACAATTCGCTTTGCTAATCAAGACATAAGTGCTGTACTTGACAATAAATTTGAAATACTTTCCCTGAATGGAACATTAGCCACAAGCGGCGTCCATCTCCACATCTGTATAGCTGACAAACACGGTAAAACCATCGGCGGACACTTAGACAATGGCTGCATCATCTACACAACCGCAGAAATCATTATCGGAGCCACCAAAGACTTCTCCTTCACACGCACTCTCGATCCTCAAACAGGCTACAACGAACTAGAAATCATTCCCCATAAATAAACCCTCCTCGCCCTCTTTCTCTGCGTTCTCTGTGTCTCTGTGGTTTGTATCCTCCAACTTATACCTAATCCCCACCTGCAGCAACATCTCAAAATCTACGTGCTTTGTTTCCCCCACCTCAGTATTTTGAAATAACGCCGTAAATGCCCCTGTCCCTAATTTACTTTGAGGAAACAATCGATAACAAGGAAGATTAGTAAGCTGAGATTGATATTCTACCAATTTAGAAACATTCACTGCTTGAAACTGCGGAAACTTTTCCAAAAGCCACTCACAAACTTGCTCATTTTCTTCAACAGAATATGTACAAGTCATATAAGCTAAATAGCCTTGTGGTGCTACTAATTGTGCTGAATTAGCAATAATTCTCTTTTGCCGATTTGCATTTTTATTAATAGTATTGGGATGAAAACATCCTGGTACTTTACTACCTTTTGCTAACAAAGATTGACCACTGCAAGGAGCATCAACTATGACTAATTGGTGAGAAAAATTTATTTGACTTAAATCACCTGGATCTTTATTTAATACAATTGCTGGAGAAATATGACAGCGTTTTAAATTAGAAATTAGCATTCCAATACGCTTGCTAATTGCTTCATTACAAACAAGTAGTTGAGGTTGTAAAGCCCGCCAAGCAAAAATACTTTTACCTCCTGGTGCAGCACACATATCAAATATAGTGTTTATAGGCGATCGCACTGCATATAAACTCATTGCTGCAAACACTGAAGAAAAGTCTAAGCAGTAATAATAACCTTCATTATGTAAAGGATGCTGTCCTGGTTTTTCACCAAAAGATAAACGATCAACAAAACGTGGTTGCCAAGATATTGGTGGTTCTATTTTAAATGGCGATCGCTTTTCGCGACACCAAGCAATACAAGGATGGAAAGGTTGAGGACGAATGAGTGCATCAATAAATTTTTCTTGTTCTGTTGCATCATCAAACAAACGACGACTTAACTTTATCAATAAATTTGAAGGTTGATCCATCATCAAAACTTACAATGAAGTATAGCATCTGTGGCACAGGCGTCTCGCCCGTACATATCCATAGATACCACAGACAAAACTGTCACACTGCAAGCAATCAGCCCACAATGCTCACTTCACAATAAATATATACTAAGAAATAGCTATAACTATGACATTAACCTGCATCAATCTCATCACCCAATAGATGTCATCAAATATTACTTACGGAAAACTAGAAACTGAAGATTAAGTGAATAGTAATTAGATAAGCATAATTGGCAATTATAATTTTTTGTTAGGTAATAGGTAGTAGGTAATGAGCGATAAATACAGAAACCAAGGCATTTACCAATGACCAATGACCCGTTACCATCTTTCTTTCTTTAATTTACGTTTATTTTCACTAACTTACAATCTAAATTTAGGAGGCTGACGTGACTTCAGATAAGTTTCGTCACCAGTTGCGCCATGAAGCCCAAATATGGCAAGCTGAGGGACTCATTGATGAATTGCAATACGAACAGCTATCACAACGCTATCAATTTAACACACTTGATAGCACAGCCCGTAATAGTTTTATCGCAATTTTAGTTGGTTTAGGTAGTATTCTTATCGGTTTAGGAATTATTACGTTTGTTGCTGCAAATTGGCAAGAATTACCGCGGCTTGGTAAAGTCACACTGCTATTAAGTTTGTTTATCAGCGTCAACATTGCGGGTTTTTGGTTATGGAAACATCCTAAAGAATCGCGACAACGCCTAGGACACGGTTTACTGCTTTTGGGGGCGCTGGTTCTCGGTGCAAATATGGGCTTGATGGGGCAAATTTTTCATATTGATGCACCATTTTACGAACTATTGTTTGCTTGGGGGATTGGTGTATTAGCAATGGCGTACAGTCTGCGGTTAACTTCGTTGGGCGTATTGTCAATTATTTTGCTGTGGCTGGGTTATTGGGGATATTGGGGAAGCGCGATCGCCCAAAATTGGTCAACTGCAATGACAGAAGTAACATGGTCATCGCTCATGGGGCAGCATCTGCCACTACTATCTGTTGTATTATTTATTCCATTGGCTTATTGGTGTCGTTCTGGCTGGATATTTGCGCTCGGTGCGATCGCCATCATCACATCTTTAGAAGCAAACATTCAACCCTTTATCTGGGGAACATTTCAACGAGGTTGGGTAACAAGTATCGCATTTGCTTTACCAGCAGCTTTGTTGTGGAGTTACGATGACTCACCTCTAGTGCATGGTAATTTTCTGAGATTATATAGACACGATCGCCATTTCAGATTTGGTTCATTTCAAGCGATCGCGCGTAACTTAGCCTTATTTACCCTGGGAGTCTTATTCATTTTCGCAGCCACAACCGCTTTTTGGGACTCTTTGGCGCAATCTAGCGAGTATATTCCATCGCGACAAAACCAATTACTGCTCATTGATGCAGTCGTCTTAACTGGTATTGCAATTTGGCAATGGATCGGTTTAATCGCTTCGCACCGTCGCCGTCGTCAACAAAATGTTACTACCATTGTTGTCGGTGTGTTCATCTGCATTGTTGCTATAGTTACTTTTTGGCATATTGAAGTAACGAATATCACATCATTCGCCACATTCATCTTTAATGTCATGTTGTTCCTCTTTGCAGCAGGGTTAATTCGTACAGGATTAGCCAAAGGAGGAAGACGCGCCTTTTGGGGTGGAATGCTGCTCTTAAGCTTACGGATTTTCTACGTATTTTTATTATCTGCAACAGGATTACTCTTCAAATCCTTCATTTTCATTTTATGTGGCATTGGTGTCATGGCGGTAGGGCTATGGTTTGAACGCCACATCCGCATCAACTATCCAGCAAAATCATAGTTTTAAAAGGATTCAGTATGACATCTAAAGTTAAGACAACGCCTGAAGTATTAAAGCCGCAAAAACTTCCGCAAATTCCATTTTGGCGACTATGGCTTCCGCTACTGTTTCAAACAGGCATTATTTTAGCTGCACCAGCGCAGCCATTTTATACACAACTTACCGGAAAAACCGTAATTCTTCAAACTGTCCCTGTCGATCCTTACGATCCATTGCGGGGTTACTCGCAAACACTGAGTTATGATATTTCCCAAATCAATAACTTACAGCAACTTCCAGGTTGGCAAGAGTTAACTCAACAGCATACTACCGCGCCTTTGGTTCATGATGTACCCATAGGAACAAACCTTTATGTCACCCTGGAAGCGCCTACATCAAGTTCAACACCACCACCAGCGTGGAAACCTGTGCGTGTCAGTCGCGATCGCCCGCAACTCGCTGCAAATCAAGTCGCGATCAAAGGTAAGTTTACTGGTAACTCAATTGCTTACGGCTTAGAAACATACTATATGCCTGAAGCCCAGCGCGATGAAATTAATCAAAGCATTGCGCAAGCACAACGCGATCAACAACAGCAGCTTGTCGTTGAAGTTAAAGTAGACAATCAAGGTCGTGCAGTACCAATTAGTTTTTGGGTAAATCAACGTAACTATCGATTTTAATGTCAATTTTTGGAAAAGAGCTAATTGCTATATATAAATGGAGTTATCAGAATCAGAAAAGCAAATTATTTGCAATCATTGGTCATTTTTGACTGAGATAGTGCTAGAACCAATTCAGGGAGGAAGCAGTACAACATACTTTGTTTACACCCCGACTGATCAGTTTGTTTTGAAGGTTTATTCTACTACAACAGCAGCTTCTCAAATTGAATACGAACACTTGTTACTCGTCTTTTTGCAACAGGCGAATTTATCATTTGCCATTCCAGCCCCAATTGCTACATCATCGGGTGAGACACTGATTCCTATAGAAACTGAACTGCGATCGCTAAAAGTCGTTTTATTACCGCGATTAGTTGGACAACCTGCTAATCGACGTAACCTTCAACAAGTTCAATCTATAGGCTGTACACTAGCAGAGTTACATTGCGTCCTTACTGAATTTGATCCACATAGACAACTAGCTAGATTGCCATACTGGGGTAATTTAGCGCAAATTCATCCATTGATTAGCAATCCGTTGGCGATCGCACAAATACTTAATCTCAGTCTTGAAGAACAAACGCTTCTCAATCGGATATTAATTGAGGTAATAGAATCTGTACCTTATCTCTATAAAACATTACCACTTCAGACAATTCATGCTGATTACATCACACCGAATATTCTCGTTGAAGCCAATCGAGTTGTTGGTGTTTTAGATTTTGAGTTTGCAACTTTTGACTTAAGATTACTCGATTATTTAAGTAGCTTAGATCAACTTGCCTCGTTTCCTTGGAAAGAAGAACTTTTTGCTGATATTGTAAAAGCATTCAGCACAGGTTATCAAAAACGCAGTTCTTTGACATCACTAGAACAAGAAGCCCTACCTACAGTGTGGCGACTACAACGCGCAAGTTCACTAGTCTATTGGACAGGTTAGTTTATTGAAGGAAAAGCGAATCGTCAAAAAGTTATTGATGCAGTGATTGAGACATTAAAGTTTGAAACTTGGCTGGAAAATAATAGTAAATACTTTCTCGATCTTCTGATTGGTGTATCTTAGAACTTGCAGCAATTGAGTTTACTACTGTGTTTCGCCAGAAATTTCAATTTAGATCTTGTAGCGATCTAGCGATTATCAACTATTATAAATGTATGCTAACTCAGTAATGTTTCTACTTTCGCTAAGACCTCCTCAACTAATTCAGCAGAAGCTTTCTCAACGAACCTTGCTTGACGCGCTTTCCAATCGAAGCTTTTGATCTGATCGCTCAAAATAACACCTGTAGTTTGCATTCCATCGGTAAGCTGCACTTCAAACCGCAGCCCTTTTGACTGATTGGTAATTGGACACATCAAAGCCAAGCTTGCCATGCGATTATACCGAATTGGAGACAGGATAATTGCAGGACGTTCATATCCTTGTTCGCGTCCCCGATGTGGGCTGAAATTTAAATATACAATATGACCTCGGTCTGGCACATAAATTGAATTACCAGACTTCATTGCCTACGGGTGTTCCTGCGTCGGTTTCTGAATGAAAGTTATCTGGAGTCATTCCCTCAAGCAATTCTTCTAGGGTGTATTTTTTTCTTTGCGGTTGAATCATGACCCCGCCATCGACAACAGTAAATGTTACTGTTGTGCCTTCTTCTATATGAATTTGCTTGGCAATTGCACTAGGGATGCGAATACCTAAACTGTTTCCCCACTTTGTAACAATTTGGTCAACCATAATATAACTTAATGTATATACAAAGATTATACATTATTTTTAACCTACGCAGGTGGTTTTTGTCTGTGTAGTAGTGACTTTTAACCCAATACTTCAATTTATTCTTCCACGCGATAGCCTAATTCAGATAATCGAAAACGCGATTGTCGCCATTTGGGTTGCACTTTTACAAATAACTCAAGGTAAACTTTACCTGCAATTAACTTTTGCATTTGTTCTCGCGCTGCAGAACCGATCGCTTTGAGCATCGTACCGCCTTTACCAATTAAAATACCTTTTTGTGAGTCACGTTCAACGTGAATCGTTGCTAAAACGCGTGTAATTGTTGTATCTTCTTCAACGCGATCAATTGTCACAGCTACCGAGTGGGGGACTTCTTCGCGCGTCAACAGCAAAATTTGTTCGCGAATTAATTCACCCATAATAAATCGTTCAGGTTGATCGGTAACTAAATCTGGCGGATAGTAGTATGGTCCTGGTTCTAAATGCGTAACGAGTAATTGTTGAAGTGTGTCTAACCCGTTGCCTGTTAGTGCAGAAAACTTGACAATTTGCCACTGATAGGGTGCAGCTAAATCTTCATAAGTACGATCAAGCTGTGAATCCGCTTGTTGATCGATTTTATTGATACCTAAAATGACAGGATTTTCTGTACGACTGAGAAGATCGATAATAAAGCGATCGCCGCCGCCTGCGGGTTGCGTTCCATCGACGACGAATAATATAACATCAACAGCATCAATCGCAATTCGTGCGTTGCGGACTAAAACTTCGCCAAGTTGGTGGTGAGGTTTATGAATTCCTGGTGTATCTACAAAAATCAGTTGTGCTTCCGGTGTTGTTAAGATTCCCTGCAAGCGATTTCGCGTAGTTTGCGCCACAGGCGAAGTAATCGCAATTTTTTGTCCTACAAGTTGATTCATCAATGTCGATTTACCAACATTCGGACGACCAATAATACCAATAAAACCTGATTTGTATCCAGTAGGCGCTTGCGGAATACTCCACGCTTCAGAAAAATTCAAATTATCAATATCACTCACTTTTATTGTATTCCTTAAGAATTTTCAACTCAAAACTCGAATCTAACCACTCACTTCTTACTCTTTACCCGTTTGCAATTTTTAATATAGTTTCTTTGCCAAAAATCACAAATAATAAAATCCTGTAGTCATTTGCACAAAGTGTCCACTTAATCTAGTTTAATCATCTTCTAAAGAGGACTTTTAGCTTAAGTCAACATGGGAGAACACAAACGCATTGGTATTCTTACCAGTGGCGGTGATTGCGCTGGATTAAATGCTGTAATTCGGGCAGTGGTGAATCGCGCGGTAGGGACTTACAGTTGGGAAGTGTTGGGAATTCGTCAAGCTACGCTTGGATTAATGCAGCAACCACCGAAGTATATCGCTTTAGATGTTGAGAAGGTCAATTCTTTGCTGACTGCTGGTGGTACAGTGTTAGGCACAACTAATAAGGGTAATCCGTTTGCTTATCCGATGGCAGATGGTGGCGTATGCGATCGCTCGGAGGAAATTATCGCAGGTTATCGTCAACTCAACTTGGATGCCTTAATCGGGATTGGCGGCGATGGTAGTTTAGCAATTTTGCGGCGTCTGGCTCAACAAGGAGGAATCAATTTAGTTGCCATTCCCAAAACAATCGATAACGATGTCGGAGTCACTGAACTTTCGATTGGGTTTGAAACTGCGGTGAGTATTGCGACAGAAGCCTTGGATCGATTGCATTTTACGGCTGCGAGTCACAACCGCGTGATGATTTTGGAAGTCATGGGGCGCGATGCGGGACACATCGCAATTAGCGCCGGAATTGCAGGCGGTGCGGATGTAATATTAATTCCTGAAATTCCCTATACACTCGACCAAGTTTGCCGTAATATTAAAGAACGCCAAGAACAAGGCAAAAACTATTGTTTAATTGTCGTCTCTGAAGCTGTACGCAACGAAACTGGCGATTCGGTTGTGAGTACTGACCGCTTCGGTGAATGCAGATATGGTGGAATCGGTCAATATTTAGCAGATGAAATTTGCCATCGCATTGGTGCTGAAACTCGCGTCACTGTTTTAGGACATATTCAACGCGGTGGAACTCCTTCACCATTAGAAAGACTTATCGCGTCGGCTTTTGGCGTCGCCGCAGTTGATTTAATCGCCGAACAAAAGTATGACCAAATGGTGACATGGCAAAATCGTCAAGTTGTTAGCGTCTCCATTGCAGATGCGATCGCTCAATATCGCGCTGTCGATCCGCAGGGTACCCTTGTCAAAACCGCTAGAGGATTAAATATCTGCTTAGGAGATTAAGTAAGCTGTGGGATAGGCATTTTGCCTGTCCTTTAAACTACATCACTGCTAATACATACTCGCCTTCATTCACTGCATAATTAGTAGCAACATCATAAACTAAACCATCCTTTTCTGCGCAAATATCAATGACACAGGGCAACTCCCCCATTTTATTAAACATCAGAATTTGATATAATCTTTCTCCTGCTTTAACCGTGCTACCAAGTGGTACTCGCGCTTGCACCATACCACCAACAGGCGCATAATATTTAGTTACTTGGCTTTTGAGTGTAAAAGTCATTTCGCGGGCGATCGCCTTCGTCTCAGAAATGACTAATATGCCTTTGTGCAGTAAATAATTCTTCACTCCTTCTACACCTTTTTCTACCGACTGCGGTTGCATTTGCATTCCTGAACCAAGTTCTAATGTCCACGCTTCTACATCAAAAATAATTTTTCGTCCTAGCTGTTGAAAAGTGTTTTCTAATGCTAACCACGGTTTGATAAACGCCTCATCAAAAGCATCACCATCATAGTTATCAAGTAAAATTCCATAATCAAGTAGAAAATATTGCGCACTGATTTCGCGGCGGGGAAAATAATAAAGATAATTTAAACCTTGATCCGTGGAAGTGTGGAGATCAATGACGTAATCTGCATCGATACTCAGTGACTGCAATCGGTAACGAAAAAGTTCGGTAAAAGGTACGCTGCTTGACGAATGGATTTTTTCAGCAAGCGTTGTAAAGGCGTTGATAATTTTATTTAAATAGTTTATTCTAATAATATCTTTGTCTAAATTTATTTGCGTTTCAGCAAATTCTTCTAAATCTTCTTGATTTTTTTCATAATCCCAAAAAATACGATTCCAGTCTTTGCCTTCGTAAACACAATAGCGCCCAGAAGCAAAACGGTGCGATCGCTGATTAACTCCTAAGGGATTACATACAGGGACTAGCCAAACTTCACCAATTAATTCAGTATTTTGTAAAGTTTGAAAAAACTCAATAAGCTGATGTATCACGGCATTACCTGCAATTTCTGCACCGTGTAAATTTGCTTGAATATATGCCTTTTTCCCAGATTTAGCACCAACGAATCGATAGACTTGCAACGACATGCGATCGCCAGAAGCTAACTGAATGAGAGGAATTGTGTAAGTGTTAGAAAACATAACGAGTTAATGGAGTATATCAGAATGAAGTCAAGTAAGTAAAAAATAATATGTAACTTAAAAATCAGTCATTAGTAACAACATTTACTACTAATTTTTGTGAAAAAAGTATTTTACTTTACCAAAAGTTAAAGTTCGCTTACTGATTCATTAATCTAATAGTTGCTAATCTGCACAAGGATTCATTTAATTTATTCCGGATCAGGGCAGTAGGAATTGAGTTGCCAGTTGAGAAACATTATGCTTCTTCAGAGCAACTGATACTACATGAGGTTGCCATTTTTACTTTGTGAATAATGCCAAAATTGCACTCGAATACACGGAAAATCCAAATACTACAACTAGCAATTGGGCTGGAAATCAGTTTTTTTGCTGTTGAACTTGGTGTTGGGTTATGGGTCCACAGTTTGTCTCTGTTAGCAGATGCAGGTCATCTACTTTCAGATGTCGCAGCCTTAGGGGTAACACTGATAGCAAGCTGGATGGCGCAAAGCGCTAGACGTCATGCCAAGTATGGCAATGGTCGCATTGAATTGTATGCCGCATTGTTAAATAGTCTGAGCTTAATTATTTTGGCAAGTTGGGTAGCGACAGAAGCAATTGCAAGGATGCAATCTCCAACTTCATCAGATATTCTTAGCCTGCCAATGTTACTGACAGCAGTAGTCGGGTTAGGAATTAATGGTTGTAATGCTTTTTGGTTGCACGAGTGCTGTCACTGCGATCTTAATTTTAAAGCAGCCTTCTTGCACGTCCTGTCAGATTTATTTAGCTCGTTTGGTGTAATTTTAGCTGCGATCGCCATTTCCTGGCTTGGTTGGATGTGGGCTGATAGTGCAATTAGTCTTTTAGTATCAGGACTTGTTGCCATCTCGGCTACTGCATTACTGCTACAAAGCCTTTGGATGCTATTTGGCACCTCCCCTACTACTAATGCTTGCGACTGTGAAAAACGTGACATGGAAAAACTATTATTTCCATCATTAGAGGAGATTTTGCGATGAGCAGTTTATGCTCAATTCAGTTTGTGCAGAAGCGATGGAAAGTAGTTAGCACTTTTGCGATCATAGCAATGACTTGGCTAGCTACTATACTACCTGTCCAGGCGCAAGGAGCAGACGAAGAACTCGTTCGCATCTGGCCTACAAATAATACAACTATACTGGTTGGGCAACGTTTTGATTTGCGTGTAGAAAGCTTAATTCCTGCGCAGTCAACACCGAAATTAGAATCAATCACAATCAACGGCAATAACTTTACTGGAACTTTTAGACAGCGAATCAACGAACAGCTACAACTCCCTGGTGGTTCTATCGAAATAGGACAACCGCCCGAAGGCTCAAACCTTTTTGGTCAAACGCTACGCAACTGGAGTTTGCCCACTCCAGGACGTTACGAAATTGTAGCGACTCTGAACATCGACGGACGCCAAGTTTCTGCGCGTAATACTTACCGCGTTCAACCATTTCAAAAACGAGGTCAACTCAACAAAGTGATCTTTTTTGTTGGCGATGGAATGGGAACACCATTACGCACAGGGGCACGGATTATGAAATATGGTGTCAAAGATGGGCAACCAGGCGGTTATCTACAGATGGAGCAAATGCCAGTCACAGGCTTAGTGGCTACGCACTCACTCGATAGTATTATTCCAGATTCTGCGAACACTGCTGCTGCTTGGGTTTCTGGAGCAAAAACGATTAATAATGCCCTGAATGCCTTTCCTGACAATACACCAGAAAATCCGCTTGATAATCCTCGAATTGAAACTCTGCCCCAGTACATGAAGCGAAGATACAACTGGGGCATTGGATTGGCAACAACAGCGTTTTTAACTGACGCTACACCCGCAGCCTTCGCCGCAAACCAACGTCTGCGCTTCTCATATGAACAAATTGCACAACAATATTTTGATTTTGTGAGAGACGGTTGGGCTTTACCAGAAACCGGATATCGTAGCCTAAAAGAATTATCACAACCTGTTGATGTTATCCTTGGTCCAGGAGCGCGTCATTTTGTGCCAAATGAAGAGCGTGCTGCTGAATTTAGAGATACAGTATTCCGCCGCGATAATCAAGATTTAGTTGCTGTTGCTCAACAACAAGGTTACACCATTGTTACCGATGTAAACAGCATGAATCAAGCTCCTAATGATCGTAAAATTTTGGGTTTATTTTTAGGAGATTTTCGTGAAGGTGCGGCTTTGGGTCCACAGAATATTCCATCAGTACTAGATTTATTAATTGCGCGTGGTAGAGCAACAATTGATGGTAGAGGTGCAAGTCAACTCAATCCCCCTGTACCCCCAGAATTTGCAACGATTCCTAAACTTGAAGAAATGACCAGAAAAGCGATCGCTGTTCTCGAAGCAGTATCGCCCCAAGGTTGGATGTTGCAAGTTGAGTCCTCGCAATCTGATAAACTCGCTCATCCTCTTGATCCTGACCGGACGCTTTACGAAGTTCTGACTTTGGATAAATCTGTTGAAGTAGCACGACAATTTGTTGCCCAAAATCCGAATGCACTCGTTATTGTCACGGCGGATCATGCTCAAGGTCAAACTGTCGGTGGTACAGTAGATTCACGCGCAATCCGCGAAAACAGAATCGATTTAAATGATGCCATGCAGTCATTTGGAGACGCAGGGTTTACAACTTATCAAGACACAGATGGCGACGGCTATCCTAATGAAGCTAATCCTGACACTAAGTTAGCAATCGGAATTTCTGCAAGACCGACATTCCGTACTGACTTTCTCACCGACGACTTAAATTTACCTCCCTCTGGTGAGGATGGTACTGAACCTAATCCTGAGCGCGATCCAAACGGTTTACTGCTAACCAATGACCTAGAACGCGGTACAACTGTTGCCAATCATACTGGAGATGATGTTCCGATCGCTGTCCAAGGACCTGGAGCCGGATTATTCACTGGTGTCATGGATAACATCGAAGTCTTCCAACGCATGGCTGCTATTATCTCTGGCGTGAGAAACCGTCAAGACTTAGCTACTGGTAGACCATCAATTACTGCGACGGAGACTGAATCATGACATCAAGTAAACCAAGCTCAACTATGTTCAAACTCAAAAAATTACTGCGTTCCAAGCAAATGCGGTTAGTATTGGGTGTAGTCATTGCAGTAACAGTTTTTGCCGTACTGACTCTACAACCTACCCTAGCGTTTCGGGCGCAGCCGCAAGGAGACAGTTTACTCTATGGTAAATTAGCCGACTCTCGTGCTGTACATGGTGGTCATGGCGTAGTGGCAAATGCCAAGGTCACAATTAACTCGATTCCACCACAAACAACTCGTACCGATGACCAAGGTCAATTTTGGTTTAAAGGATTACGAGATATTCATTATGTCCTCAAGGTAGAACTACCTTATGATCGCAGCAACATTTACTCTTTATCTACTAGAGTGCATGGTCAAACAGGTAAATTTTTCGAGATTGGTGATGACGTACAACATAATCACGAAATCGACTACTAATGATGTTTCTTTAGGTTGACACGAATTTGTAGCGAGAAGCTGGGAAAAATTAAACCCCAGCTTTTTAATTAAGTTCCAGGTAGCGATCGCAAATGCTCATCAAGGTGAGTTCGATCAGCTAAAGCATGAAGCAGTGGACCATGCGTTCCAAATTCTACAATACTAAGAGAACCCACAGGACATCCCAAGCGATAACGAAAGCGCCCAACATCGATTCCGAGTAAGCTACATAACATGATGCGAATCGTTGCTTTATGCGAAACGACGAGAATATTGCCACTGTGATAGCGATTTTTGATTTCCTCGATAACTTGCATCGCGCGCGAAGCGATCGCCACAGCTAACTCACCACCCGTCGGCGGATACCACGCTGGATCTGCTGACCAGCGAATATAATCATCATGATAATCGCGGGCTACGGTATCAACTGATAAGCCTTCCCATTTGCCAAAGTTAATTTCTCTTAAACCATCGCGCAGTTGTGGATCGATTCCGATCACTTCGCATAAGGGTTTAGCCGTTGCGATCGTGCGTTGCATAGGGCTAGAAAAAACAGCATCCCAGGAAGTATGACAGTAAGCCGTAGCAAATGCTTGTGCCATTTCCAGTCCTTCTGGTGTCAAATCTGGATCAATAGCACCGCAAAAAGCATTATTTCTACTGCATTCAGTTTGTCCATGTCGCAAGAAATAAAGCGAGATAGCCACAATCACCTCTTCAATAATCGCTTTTCATTCGACCCTCAAGGTTAGCAATCTGAGTAGCAAAGCTCTAAAGCTTTAAGTCAACCTCATGAACCACGAGGGGCTTCATGGATAAAGATATCGAGAAACTCTATAAATTCGCTGTTTAAGTCTTGACTAATTTAATTATATAATATCAGCTTTCAGCAAATTAAGCAATACCACTGAAGTACTCAGTATTAAATAATACTTGAATTCTATAATTAAAAGATTGACAAAATAGATAGTTTGCTCAAACTCAAGCTCATATACATGAACTTGCTCGAAACAAATTTTATCTAAATCAAATTTGACAAATTAAAGATTTATGAAATACTTATGAAATTTAGCAAATCTGACCTGAATAGCTAAAAGCAACTTAAGTGATTGTATTCAAAGCCTTCAATTTTCATAGTAACTGAACTTGAATTAGTGGTGTAAAGAGGAGAAACATGATGCAAAAACTGACCTGCTCGTGTGTATTGTCATTTGTGGCGATCGCGAGTGTGTTACCGACTGCGGCGATCGCGGCTCCTGGCTTTATCTTTAAAACTAACGATAGCGTGAGCGCGAACAGTACCAGTAGCTACTGGACACCACAACGACTGCAAAATGCAAAACCATTAAACTTACCTAAACCAACTCACAATCAGATAACAACACAAGTGACACCTTTAGTAGGAACCCCAATTAGTGCAAGTGGTCAAGCACCAACCGTCAATATCCCGCCTAACTTCCAAAACAAACTCTTTCAACCGAACCAAGTTAACTTTAATTCTGTTGCAGACGAAGCAGTTCAACCTAATAACGCGGGTTCAGTAGGTGCGTATTTTACAAGTTCTCGACTGATTCCCCTTTCAGCAGATACTGTTTATCCATACAGGACAGTCGGAAAACTCTTCTTTACTCAACCAGGTCAAGGCGACTTTGTTTGCTCTGGCGCAGTTATCAAGCCCAGAATTGTCCTCACAGCAGGTCACTGCGTTCATAGCGGTAGCGGTGATCAAAGTGGCTTTTTCACAAATTTCTTATTTATTCCTGCTTATCGCGATGGTGCTGCGCCGTTTAAATCTTGGAGTTGGAGTTATGTCATTACTACAGATGCTTGGTCAAAAGGTAATGGTGTAGTTCCCAACGCTGCTGATTACGCGATGCTTGAAATTAACGACTTACCCTTCAATGGCGTCTATCGTAAGATCGGTCAAGTTACTGGTGTGTTGGGTTTTAAAACGCTTAGCCTTTTCCCCAATCATGCAACATTACTAGGCTATCCAGGTAATCTTGATAATGGCAACAAAATGCATCAAGTTACTGCCCAAAGTTTTCGTACCCGCAACCCCAATTCAGTAGAGTATGGTTCTGATATGCGCGGCGGTTCGAGTGGTGGACCTTGGGTACAGAATTTTGGTGTAGCCGCTGTAGGGCAAAATGGAGGCAGAAATCCAGGTTTGAATCAAATTATCGGTGTGACGTCATACGGTCCTGTAGCGACTGATCCGTTGTATCAAGGTAGTTCTATTCTAGACTCCCGCTTTGTCAATATGCTCAACACCCTCTGTAAAAGAAAGCCTGGAAACTGTTAGAGTACAACTCATTTTTATAATACTATTTGTCAGGTTTTGTGCAGTGGCAAAGCCTGATTTTTTTTATGTGACATTGTTGCCAAAATATTATCTTAACTTTTCTCCTCTTGACGCCCGAAGTAAAGAGTTATAAGTTATCTATAATCAAAATTAAATTTATATCAAGAGGAATTCTTTGTATATTAGATATGACTTATACATAATATATCTAGGCTTCATGTCGTAATTCAATATAACTTTATTATTAAAAGTATTCGATGTATAAAATATTTATTCTCAGTACAGTATTCAGCCTATTTCCTACTGTAATAGTTGCTCAAGACTCGCTATGCTATATAGAATGGCGCGGACAATTTATTGACTTATCTCATAATCTTTGTGACAACAAGCCTCAATCTTCTTTCAGGGAACTGACAGCAACTAAACGACAAATGATTCCGCTGAATAACGTGCGCGTCTCTGACCTGAGGATTGAGCTTGCAGAAAACGGACTTCCAGAAGTTAAAGGAACTCTGACGAATGAATCAAATCAATTAGGTGAAGTACCAATAATTCAATTCAATGTAATCGACCAGCGTAACAATCGCATACTTGCGAGTGAAGCTATTGCGTTAGATAGCAGTAATGGCATTGCCCCAGGAGAACAAATGTCCTTTATTAAGGCAATTAATACAAATATTCTTAGCAGCGGAGTAACACTATCGGATTTACATGTAGAAATCGTCAATTCTATTTAGAATTAAGATGAAAATTGCTGATAATACTGTTGTTAAATAGTTTTCCTTAACTAAATAAGAATTAGAGGAGCTAGTATCGCGCAAGGGATCTTTCCATTGAGCGAACCAGCATCCTATTAAGGAGCCTAACTTATTTATTTGTAACAAGCTGTTCGGCTTCGACTTCCAGCATCTGGATCAACTTTTTGTCGCCTCTCGCACGTGCGACTTGTAGTCGATGTTCTAAGTTTTGGCGAATATTAGCGATATGAGTATGATTTAACTCTTCTAATACTCTTTGACGACTGCTGGCGGTTGATACCTGATTTGCTCTTAGCTGAGTTTTAGCTGTCTCTGTATACTGTCTGCGAACAAGACTAGCTTCTACATCGATTGGATGACCTAGGCTGTAACTAGCACCACGATATTTTAAACCAACAACTGGCTGAGGTACAGGAATATGCCGAGGATAACGCTGTTTCCAATTCACACCTCGGTATTGACCGCCAATACCCCCCTCCGTCATTTCCATGTTAGGTACGCTTGATTCGTAGTTGACCCCTCGATAAGTAAGTTTCATTTTTGTAGCCTTTTCACTAGATTCCTTGATAGGTTTTAGGTTGTGTAAAGTGCGTTCCTTCGGGAAGTTTCCCTACTTCCGTCTCTACAAAGCATCTAACTTAAGGCGGATTCTTATCAAAAGAGTAGAGATGAACGTTGAATTTTCTGTATCTAATTTTACTGTTTTTTAGTGATAACGTCAACTTTAACAAAACTTAATATTTGCAAAACAGCATTGATATTATTGCGCTCTGCGTAATCGGATAATAAATCAAAACTCTATTTGAGAAATTTCAGTAGTGTAAAACCGTTTTGCCAATCTAGCTTAAGAAATTAGTGTAAACGCTTGTTTGACAATTTGTGTACTATTTAAATGCCAATGAGAACGTCGCGCTTCATCGCTTGCGATGCTACACCACTGGTTTAATAATTCTGCCACTGGCACTGGTTCACCAATATAATAACCTTGAGCATAATTGACACCTAACTCATGAACTAACTGCAATGTCTCTGGCGATGCAACAAACTCAGCAATCGTAGCAATAGATAACCCTCGCGCAACTTCCACGATCGCCCTAACCAAGTGTCGATCAAGAACGTCTTTCGCTAAATTCTTGATAAAACTACCGTCAATCTTGAGATAGTCTACTGGTAAGTGCTTGAGTTGTGCAAACGAAGAATAACCCATGCCAAAATCATCGATCGCAAATTGACAGCCAATTTGTTTGAGCGTATTAATAAATTTACGCGCTTGAGAAAAATCGGCGATCGCTGCTGTTTCTGTAATCTCTAAAACTAAAGATGCAGGATTAATACCTGTTGTTGCAAGCTCGTGCTGAATCATTGGCAAAAGTTCGCTGTCAGATAAAGATTTACCAGAAATATTAACTTCTAAGCGCAGATAGTTACCTACTTTTGCTTGAGCAGCAATCAAATGAATCGCTTGACAAACTACCCAACGATCAATATGAGAGATTAACCCACATTCTTCAGCGATTGGGAGGAAAGTATTAGGACTAATAATTTCTCCATCTTTTCCTGACATCCGAATGAGAATTTCGTAACAAGAAACACCATTTTGTAAATCTAAAATTGGTTGACAGTACAGTACAAATAAATTTTGCTCAAGCGCTTCGCGGATTTGATTTTTCCAGAAATTGCGCGATTGTATTTGCACTTGCCATTGTGGATCGGGAGTGTAGAGACTAAAACAATTGCTCCCCAGTTTTTTTGATTTGTACATCGCGAGATCGGCGTGAGCAAAAAGCTCATCTGCTATAGTTCCGTGATCCGGAAATACAGTAGCACCGATACTTACTGTCATTCGCACAGGCTGCCCATCAGCTACGACGACATGATTTTTGAGCGCGCCTACAATTTTTTGTTTAATTGAATCAATGTCATGCAAAGAAGTTTGGGGAATGAGTATCGCAAATTCATCGCCACCTAAACGTGCTAAAACATCTTTTTCCGCGATTTGTTCTTGTAGTAAAGCGGCGAGATTTTTGAGGAGATCGTCTCCGGCTTTGTGTCCTAGCGTATCGTTAATATCTTTAAAGTCATCGATATCGATTAAAACCAAAGCCCCAGACTGGCGATCGCGTTGTAACAGTTCTAAATAATGCTCTAATTGCGCTTGAAAGTAACGACGATTGAATAAGCCAGTCAAAGAATCGTGGTTGGCTAAGTACGAAAGTTGCGCTTCTAGGCGCTTGCGTTCGCTAATATCGCGTGCAATAGTCGCAACAAAATCAAGCTCTCCAGCCGCTGAACTTTTGGCTACAATCACTTGTGAAACCGGAATTTCTTCTTTCTGACGGTTGAGTAGCGCCATCTCTCCATTCCAAACTCCACGGGAAAGCAGCGTAGGAACAACTTTTTCCAGAAAAATTTCATTTGCCCAATCAGGATGACAATCAAAAATGTTGAGTTGTGAAATGTCTTGTTGTGGATCTAACCCTAAGATTTTGTAGCCAGCTTGATTGAGAAATAAAGGTTTTCCTTGACTATCGGCAATTCCTACAAAGTCTGTTGTTGCTTCTAAAATCGCTGTAAAGCGGGCTTGCGCCGCTTCGGTTTGCTTGCGCGTCGTGATATCTTCGACCGTACCCTCATAGCATACGACATCACCATGAGTATTACGGACAATTCTGGCGTTTTCTGAGATCCAAATCGTACTGCCATCTTTGCGGTAAACTTGCGATTCAAATCCTGATACGCAATTGTGCTGCTGCATTAAACGAATACACTCAGCACGGCGCTGCGGATCGACATAAAGTTGCTTTTCGACATTAGTTAGAGATGCTACAAGTTCTTCGGGTGAATCATAGCCATAGATGCGGGCGAGGGCTGGATTGGCGCTGAGATATTGTCCTGCGGGTGTCGTTTGAAAAATTCCTTCGCTGGCGTTTTCAAAAATACTGCGATATTTTGCTTCGGCTTGTCGTAGTGCTTCTTCAGTTTGAATTCTTTTAGTCACATCATGCGCCGAGACAACGACAGCGCGCTTGCCTAAGAAAGTAAGTGAATGACACGAAACTTCTACCTTGATGATGGTTCCATCTTTTTTTCGGTGTCTCCAAATCCCGTGGGGACTAAGTTCAGACTTGAGGTGTTTTAGCTGTTGCAGCAAACTCGCGACATCTTCTAATGGACGAATATCTTTAATCGTCATTGCTAAAAATTCATCGCGATCATAACCATAATGCGCGATCGCGGCATTATTAACAGCTAAAAAAGCGAGTGTCTCCACGTCGTACACCCACATCGGACAAGGATGACTTTCAAATAATTCGCGATATCTTTGTTCGCTTTCTTTAAGTGCAGCTTCGGAACGTTTCAGTTCGGAAATATCTGTAATAAATCCTTCTAAGCCCAGAACTTTACCATGACTATCAAAAACTCCATTACCTTTTTCCCATAACCATTTTTGCTCGCCAGATTTTGTACAAATCCGGTATTCTATGACATAAGGCTTTTGTGCTTCTATAGCTTTTGTAATACTCTGTAAAACTCTTGGTAAATCTTCTGGGTGAGTAATAGCGTTGTATAATCCTGTCGTACCGATTAATTCTTCGCTACAGTAACCTGTGAGTTCTAAGCAGCCTTCACTAACATAAGTCATTGACCAGTTAGGATCGTTACTACACGCAAAAGCGATTCCTGGTAACGAGTCGATCAAAGTCGCTAATCGACGTTGGCTTTCTGCAAGTGCTACTTCGGTATGCAAACGGCGCGAACTCAAAGCTTGCTGTAGAACTAAAACTAAAACAACTATTGTGGTAATGTCAGCTATTTTGATCGCTAGCTGAGCGGTAGGATAGGCATAGCGTATTCCTGTGTTGGCTGTAAGGATTGCGATTACAACACCAAAATGCCACCAAAAGGCTGTTTTTTTGGCAAAATGTAGTCTTAGCCAGAACGTTAAGCAGCAAAACGTCACGCTTCCTACTAACATCGGTAACATTGCCATCTTCATGTCATGCATTCCAGCCAAACTTGTGACTAGCGTACCACTGACTAAAAAAATTCTTTTGTCAAATTGCCAACGATTTAAAAGCCAAACAAAATTTATAACTGCTACAGAGATGAAACAAAAAGTAATCCAAGTAAAGTACGTTTGCAGAAATTGGCTGTCAATTAGCTTTAGAATAGTTTTTGAGGCGAGCGCCCCACAAATTAACACGGTTGCTGCACAACTAACAACTACAACAAAAATTATCGAAAGAATAATTATATGTGCATCAGATGTAGCTATCATAACTAGGCATTTTTTGTGAATGACTACATTGCTATAATGTAAGTAGCCAATTAGTTTTTAAGCGACTTACGTTTTATTGTTTAATTTATTTTTGCCCATTTTGAGAAACACTTTACCCTGTAATTTTGCTGATATTAATTTAGTTATTAAATACATCAAAACAGCTTGATTGTAAGTTTATTATCACTGTTAAATTACTGAGATTTTTGTAAAATCTAGGTAAAGAAATACAGCTTTATCTTCAGTTTTCTTCGTCGCAGTTCAATTCGGTTGATCGTAAAAACGGAACGCAAATTTTAGGAAACAACACCAATTGGCGCGAATCTCAGTCTGAGATTAGAGGATAAAAAGCATACTTGACGAAGCCAAGTTAGATTTACAGAGTTTATAAACGAGCCTAAAGGGTGCAAAATATAGGAAGAATTACAGTTGAGTAGCATAGTAGAAGTATGGCTGTTAAAAAGGGTGATTTAGTCCGTGCGGTTCGCGAAAAGTTGGAAAATTCCTTAGAATCTCAAGCAAGTGACACGCGTTTTCCGTCATATATATTTGAAACAAAGGGAGAGGTCTTAGATATTAAAGGAGACTATGCGCTTGTTGTGTTTGGACAAGTTCCCACTCCGAATATTTGGTTACGGGTCGATCAGCTAGAATCAGCGCAGTAACTTGTTGTCAAGTAGTTCTCAGGAATTAGTTTTGTGTCATGATACTCAGTAACAATCAGCTACTGTAAGCAACAATAGCTGTAATACACGACGAACTACAGTGACTTATAAGACTAATATTCCAAAGTGGGTTATGCGCTAACGGTGTAAATATAACTAGGAGAACGCATTTCTAAGTTATGCCCATTGCCTCTACTTCGCAGTTATTGGGTTACTCTCCCCGCGTCACGATCATTGGCGTTGGTAAAGTTGGCAGTACATTAGCGCAACAAATTGGTGAGAAAAACCTAGCCGATGTGGTTCTATTAGACGAAGTAGAGGGATTACCTCAGGGTTTAGCGCTTGATTTGATGGAAGCTAAAGGAATATCACTGCATAGTCGCCAGTTTATTGGCACAACAAATTACGCTGATACCGCTGGTTCAGATATTGTTGTGATTACCGCAGGGCAACCGCGTAAACCAGGAATGAGTCGCGACGAGTTGCTGAAAACGAACGCCAAAATAGTTGTAGAAACAGCAAAAAATGCGATCGCCTATTCTCCGAATGCGATTTTGATAGTAGTGACTAATCCGTTGGATGTCATGACTTATCTTGCTTGGCAAGCGACGCAATTGCCTACTCAACGCGTCATCGGTATGGCTGGAGTTTTAGACTCAGCAAGGTTTCAAGCTTTTGTGGCAATGGAATTAGGTGTCAGTATTGCAGATGTGCGCGCGATCGTCTTAGGCAGTCATGGCGATTTGATGGTACCTTTACCGCGCTATTCGACAGTCAATGGTATTCCCATTACAGAATTAATCGACGCCGCAACAATAGACCGCTTAGTAGAAAGAACCCGTAAGGGAGGTGCAGAAATCGTTGAGTTGATGCAAACAGGTAGCGCCTACTTTGCACCTGCGGCTTCCACATATTTAATGGTGGAAGCAATTTTACTCAACCAATCGCGCTTAGTTCCAGTAGCAGCCTATCTTCAAGGCGAGTATGGTTTACATGATATTTTTATTGGTGTTCCTACGCTGATTGGGGCGAGTGGAGTTGAGCAAATCTTAGAATTAAAACTGACAAATGCAGAAATCTCTGCGTTACATCTTGCAGCACAACAAGTTAAACAAAATATAGAGCAGGCGCGATCGCTTCTTGCAAATTAAATTAACGAATTTTAACGCTCAAAACGTCATATATCCTTAAATTTACTTAAGCTGTTGCATCTAGTAAATAAAACAGTGCGTATGATTACGGTGGAGAAGCTTTGACACCATTAATATAGTAGAAAATATAGTAGTTTTGTTGGTATCGCTACTATGTATCACAAGTTCAGCACGAGTCGTGCGTAACTTTACGTATAAAGCAGCACTTTTGAGTCATACTACTTAGCTATTATCTGGGCTTTTCTATATTTGGTGATCGCAAGTCTCAGTAGTAATCTGCTCGTATATAGCAAAATCTTTACTGAATTTTCATTGCTGATCGCGGTTTACACATCCATTTCTTTACTCAAAATCAGGCATTCTCTAATTACTAGCAACTATCTTGTATTGAAAAATACTTTCTATGAATATTATTTTTTTACTTTATCTCATCACGGCTTATATTTTTTCAGGATTTATTTGCTGGCTAGCGATCCTCAAAAATTGCAATCGGCGCTTTCCACCTCCAAGCTGGCAATGTCCTTTAATAATTACCTTTTGGCCTATTTGGATTTTTGTAGAAATTAAAAGCTAAACAACTTGCTGAAAAATCAACTAGCCAAATCGGGAAAAAGCTTTATCGCTGACAGTTAGGACAAAAGTGAGAAGATCGTCCCGCTAGTCGAATTCGCTGAATTGGCGTCTGGCAGATGCGACAGGGTTGACCAGTACGGTTGTAAACCCAAGCAATACCACTATATTTACCGTTAACACCTTGTATGTTTAAAAAAGTACTAAACGTTGTGCCACCTGCGGCAATACTTGTTTCGAGAACTTGAATGATGCTACGGCGCAGTTTTTCGATCTGTGGTAAGCGCAACTCGCTACAAAGGGTTGTTGGTCGTAGCTGGCTGAGAAACAATGCTTCATCAGCATAAATATTACCTAATCCGGCAACCATCGCTTGATCTAAAAGCGCGGTTTTGATTGCCCGTTGGCGATTTTTGAATTTTTGAGTTAAGTAATCGACCGAAAACGCTGGAGAGAAAGGATCTAATCCTAATTTAGCTAAACCTGTGATGACTCTTTCTACGGGATTTTCTGGCGGTACCCACCACATTTGACCAAACGTGCGTTGATCGACAAAGCGTAACTCTAACCCCTTATCAAAAAACAGCCTAACGCGGGTATGTTTATGTAATTCTTCATCCTGGTTTAACCATAATAGCTGACCAGTCATCCGCAAATGTACGCCCAACCAACCGGATGCGGTTAGAGAAGAATGTTGCGTGAGTTCGGCTAATAAGTATTTACCATAGCGATGCCACTGCGTGATCGTACATCCTCGAATTCCTGTTAAGAATTCTGCAATAGAAAGTGGGTGGGCGATCGTGCGTTCTAGTAACACATCTCCACCCATAATTTGCTGACTTAGGGTAACTTGATTGAGTCCCCGTCGTACAGTCTCTACTTCAGGTAGTTCCGGCACAATTTAACGTGATTCGGTTCCTTGGTTAGCATCACCAACTACTGTTGAGCTACCTTCGCCCGATTCTGGCGCAGCAGTCGTCTTGCCTTCAGGCTTCAACGGCGTTCCCTGACCTGTCGTGCGGGTACGTTCGTCGATAGTTGTTTGCTTGCCACCAGTAGTAGCAGGAGTTGCTTTTTTCGCCTTTGGCGCTGGTTTTTCAATCTCTACTAGTTCTGTTTCTGCAAAGTTATTCGTATTAACGCCCGCGTAGTTGACTTTATCAAAGCGGACAATCACCGGATAGCGAATGCCACTTTTGTCAACTGAAGCAACAACTCCTACATCTTGAAACCAGTAGGATTCTTTGCGGAGGATTCGCACTTTTGAACCACGTTCAACCATTTGTACTTTTCCTTTTAGTTATCGATTGCCACAGAGATACGGCTAATAGATTTCACTCTACAACCTGATGCCAGCAATAAAGTCGAGTATTAAGTTATTTATCTGACTTGAGCTACTAACTACTTTTCAGCGTACTACTCAGCAGCAACTTACTCTACTATCGAGTCTTTAAGTTTTATGAATTTGCTGTCAATTAATTGTCGCTCGATCTATCCAACTGACTTCCACAAAATAGGCAGCTTTTCCCCACGCATCCTGAGTCAGCTTGATGTTTCCCACTGCTAAGTTAAACGGAATTGCGGTAGTAAGATAACGTTGCGCTAGTGTACCCACATCGGGCGCTAAATGGGTAGCCATCGTTGCTGCTAAACCTAACCCTAACATTTGCTCAACTGGCCCGCGTGGTAAAAGTAGATGAAAGCCTACCGCAAGTCCTGCTGCAAGTAGAATTCCTGTTGATACGTTTGTCCCACAGCGGGGATGTACTGCTAGATTCCATTCTCCACCTGTAAGTCGCTGCAAGGCAATATTCACTGCGCTACGTAAGGTAGCTTGATTCAAATGACCGTAAAGGTAGAATCCTTGTTCAGTAGAGAAACCTGCCAACAATTGGCTGTCAGTAGATTGATAGCTACTTTGTTCGCTGAGTACCCATACTGTCGCGTGTTCTAGCGCATGAACCTGCCGCAGCATTAAAATGTCTCTTATTCCTGGAATAAAAGCTAGCTGTTGAATAAGTTCCGTATCTTGAGCTTGCGTAGGTCGGGTCAGGTTATCAAAACCAAAAAAATCTAAAATGGGCGTAGACATGGCAGCGTTTCTCCAGAAGCTGCTAGATGAGGAATGAGCGTAGCGTTTTATATTGTTAAGTGTTAATAGTTACTGCATTGAGAAAGAGGTATGTTCAAATTTAATATAGTTTGCCTTTGAATCGTTGAAATTCACTGTCAATCGCGAGGAAGTTGTTTGCGATACGCATAAACTGATTACGAAACCGTACCATCGTTATGGTTGGGCAAAGTACAGCAGTTCACATCATTCAAGCAAACTTTACCCCACTGTAGCGCCCATCGAACTAACGCCACTCGATTTTCAGTCGCGGTTTTAGTCAGAATGTTGCTAATGTGATTATCGACAGTACGTTTACTAATATCTAATTTTTCTGCTATCTCTTGGTTTGTTAAGCCAGCAGCTACTAGTTCAATAATTTGTAATTCTCGATCAGACAGGGAAACAGGGGTTTGAGACTCGCCACCAGCCATACTCGCAATTTATCCTTAGTAGATCTACTTACTCTCCTTCTTCAATTCTAAAGGATTCTTTTAATGGTCGGCTTTTCTAAGTATCAGATATGTTGTGTTTTTTCCTCAGAATGAAGCTGACTAAGTTCCCACCTACTGACAAAAAAAGTTTGTTGGCTTTTTTACAACACATACAGTAGAGGCAAGCTTAAGTAAAAACACTTATTTACTTTAGGCAAAAATGAATTCTCAGATACATCAAAATCAATCGCTGAAATGTATTTGCGTTGAGGTCTAATATCATTTCACTTTGAAGTTACTACAAATAGGCAACTTCAAAAGCAGAGGAAGCAGAGGAGAAATGATTTGTCGTTTTTATATAGTGAAATGGTCTAAATAATCAAATTTGAGCGTGAAACAATTTGAATACTTTTTGAATACTTTACTTGAGCTCAGGTTAACTCAATACTCAAAAATTTGGAAAACAAAATCCGTTTTCAGCGGACTTACGTTAAATCTTTCTTATTTTTAATGAAGTCAATTTTGTGCGATCGCTAAACTCGATCAAACATTCGCGCTGTTTACCGAACGATAAGTTTGCTGTGTTTAAATTGAAATGGGTGAAAAAAAAGACACTCAGTAACTTCGGTTGGTTAAAGTATATTGTATGTCATTATGCTTAAAATTTATCCAGCGCCAGCAGCAATCATTTTTCTTTCAAGTACAATCGCGATCGCTGGTGTTGGTTGCAATAGCAAACCGTATACTCATCGGTTAAGTCATACAGCCTCAGTTACTCATAAAAGCCCATCAGATACAGCATCAGTCAAAAAATCTGCCGTTGCCACAAAGTTACCATCCGTAACGCCAAACGTGCAGCCAAGTCAGTTTGAATTAGCATTAGACAAAGCAACAGCGGCGTATACTATTAGTCAATCAGCGCGGTCAGCCGACGATTGGCGCTTAGTTGTAAGTAAATGGCAAGAAGCGCTGGCTTTGATGAAAGCAGTACCTACAGACAGTCAGCAGCGTGTGATCGCGCAAAAAAAGATAACTGAATACCAACAAAATATTGAGTATGCTCAGCAACAAGTCAATCTGAACTCGACTACTACACCGCAACTAGAAGGCTTACCTTTAAACGCGGTAGAACCCGAGGTGCTTGAAGTTTTACCACCCGTAGAACAAAATCAAACAGTTATTCGCATTCCGGTAAAACGCCGCGAAAGTGGCACACCCGTTATCAATGTGACGTTTAACGGAACACAAAAGTTTGAAATGATTGTCGATACTGGGGCTAGCAACACGGTGATTACGCAAGCGATCGCAACTGCACTAGGAATTAAACCCACAACAACCGCAAAAGCAAATACTGCTAGTGATAGAGGTGTGGAATTTCTGATTGGCTATGTTGATACTATCGAGGTTGGAGGAGTCATTGTTAACAATTTACCCGTAGCGATCGCGCCGTCTGCGCAACTAGAAACTGGATTACTAGGACACGACTTCTTTCAAAATTACGATCTCACATTCAAGCGGGATGTTATTGAATTTCGCCCGCGTTAGATTTATAGGAGAGGTCAGGGCTGAGGAATCGGAGGTTAGGGAATATTTTAGATTTCAAAGTTTTGAATGTAAAAACACGCCTAGTTTTTACTCATCAATAACCTCGTAAAAAAAGATAATGCAGCTACCTATTTTACTTCTGATTAAAATTACAGTGACTCTTGTGGGAATCAACTTTATTGTGCCGCAAGCGAATGCGCAAGAAGCCGAAAGGTGTTACATGATTAATGCTACAGGCACGGTAGTCAACTTGAGCCAACTTTGTACAAATTACCAGCGATCGCCATTAACAACGCGACAAGTATTTACTGCCAAAATTAAACGCCGTTATGGTGGGACACCAGTAATCGATGTCACATTTAATAATCAGCAAAAATTTGAAATGATTTTGGATACAGGCGCAACACAAACGACAATTACATCTGCTAAGGCAAATCAACTTGGATTAATTCCAGTAGATAGCCAAAGAGTCCAAGTTGCCAGTGGAGAGGCTGTTAGCTTGCCGATAGGACGCGTAGAATCAATCGAAGTTGGTGGTGCCATCCTCCGCGATACTAAAGTATTAGTTGCCCCGTTACCATTATTAGGGCAAAACTTTTTTAGCCGTTACGACTTGACAATTAAGCAAGATGTGGTCGAGTTTCACTTGCGTTGAAGAAACTCGACTAATTGCTCAAGCTTTGCCCAAGCCGCACCACTACGTAAAATTTCCTTTGAGAGTGCGATACCTGCCGTATGATCTTCAGCCGGAACAAGTTCTCCTACTTGTAAAGCAAGCGAGGCATTGAGTGCCACAATATCTTGCTGCGCTTGAGTGCCTTTACCTTGCAAGACTGCTTGGAGAATTGCCGCATTTTCTTGAACATCACCACCACGAATGGCTGCGGTGGAAGCAGGAGTTAAACCTAGCTGTTGAGGATCGAGCGTTGTTAAACGAACTTCACCTTGACTTAGCACGGCTAAATCTGTCACATCAGCCAAGCCTGCTTCATCGAGTCTTTCCCGTCCATGGAGGGCGATCGCGCGTTGTGTGCCTAATTGACACAAAGCTTGAGCAACAGTTTCCAAGATTGCCGCATCAAATACCCCAATCACCTGTCCAGTAGGGCGCAATGGGTTGATTAATGGTCCTAATAAATTAAAAACCGTGCGTACCTTCAGCGTTTGTCGTAGCGGTGCGACAACCTTCATTGCTGGATGCCAACCCCGTGCAAACAAGAATGTAATCCCGACTTCCTCAAGCGCAGCTTGAACTTGTTGGGGAGGTGCATTTAAATCGACACCCACTGCTTCTAGAACATCGGCCGAACCCACACGACTCGAAGCCGAACGATTGCCATGTTTTGCAACACGTATCCCCGCCGCAGCTGCCACAAAAGCAACAGCAGTCGAAATATTGAAAGTAGCAGCACCATCACCACCCGTACCACAAGTATCAATGACTGGCTCGTGGTGCAGGATTGTTTCTTGACATTGCGATTGAGCGAGCAAAACCTCAGCCATTCCCGTAAGTTCTGTTGCGGATACGCCTTTGGCTTGAATTGCGGCTAGAATGGCTCCCGACAAAACTGGTGGAATTGTTTCATCGAGCCATGCTTGCATCAGTTGTGCAGCTTGTTCGCGCGATAGTGAGGCGCGGTCTAATAGTTGTTGTAGTAGCTCACTATCCCAACCTGGAGTGCGCTCTGAAGTGGCGGTTGCTATTGATGGTGAATAGGTCATACATTCTGTTAAAAAAGTGGTTAGCTCTTAGCTGTACCCCACGACTAAAAGTCAGAGGATTAAATTACAAACGCGTTGCTTGTTTTCCTTAAACTCAAAGTCAGGGGGATAATGTTACTGTCTAATAGCTCAATGACTATTGTTCAACTGCGATCGGAAAAAAACGCTTTTCCTCTGACGAGTACTCCCAAGCAATTCCCTCTGGATCGCGGCTGCGACTCCATTCCGCAAAATCTGGATTAGAGCGATGTTTGTAAACTGTACTCGAATTTACGTCTAATCGCTTCGCAAGTTCAGATTGCAGAAGTGATTCTGGTGCTACTTGAACGTGAGTAGGCGTGTCAGGGCTAGAAGTCTCAGCCTCCGCAATAGTTGTCTGTTCTGGAGTTGCTACTTCGTTTTCCTCTGGTTCTTGGACTTGGTTTTCTTCTAATGCAGGCAAGTCTTCTACAAGCGTCTTTTGCTCAAATTCAGGTTCGGGCAAAGACAAAGGCGGTTCGCTGTCATCGAAAATACTACCAAGAGTTCTAGCCGTGACAAAGAAATAGCCACTACTGCCATTTTCTGGTTCAAGTACCCGCGCGCCAAATTCTGCTGCTTTGTAATCGAGGTAACGTTTTGCCTTTGCGGCTGAAAGATTAGCGCGCATTGCCAAATCAAGCGTTGTAATTCGTCCTTGATTTTCTTGAATCAATTTGTGGAAAGTCGGGTTGAGGGTTTTGCTCCACTTTTGCCATCGATAGCGTTGGAAAATATTCAAAAGCGCAACAAAACCAGCAATTGCTAGGAGCAATCGCCAGGTGGAAAAGAGAAAAGTAATCGCTAGCGCGACTGGCAAGATGAGAATGAGAAAGCTATCAGCGCTGTCGGATGATTTTACTGTCATGCCCATTTTTGCAAATTAGATTGCTGGCAAACAATCTTATCTTGGCAAAGATTGCGCTCAATTTTACCGCTGACTTTATAAAAAACAACTATTCGAGTAATTTTTTGCGGGCGCGATTTGCCCTCGCTTCTACACTTGCCATTACCTCGTCTCTTTTTTCCAGCATTTCGCCAGGATAATTTTCTAGAACCCTTGTGGAAAGGGAAATTCGACTTTGGCTTTCATCAACATCCACGACAACTGCCGAAATTTCCTGCCCTGTTTGGAAAAGTGAAGGCAAAGATTCGACATAGTTTTGACTAATTTGCTTGATGTGCAGTAAACCGTTAATTCCATCTAATTCAACAAAGACGCCAAACGGCTTAATTGCGCTAATTTTGCCGGTTACAACTTGCCCAGGCTCAAACTGAGTCATCGCTTGTGATCGCGTAGCAAGACGTTGCGATAGAACAAGTTTATTATTGTCGCGATTGACCTCTAGCAAACTCGCGTTGAGATTTTGCCCGACGAGATTTTCCAAATTTTCACGTTCGAGTAAGTGCGATCGCGGAATAAACCCACGTAATCCTTGCACATCAACGGTAACGCCACCTTTATTGACTCCCTTAACACGTACTTCCAAGCTTTTGCCGTCTTCTTGCATTTCTCCTAGCTGTTGCCACAGTTGTTTGATTTGCAGTTGGCGGCGTGATAGCGTGACTTGTCCATCCGCATTTTGCTCACGGATAATCAAAAATTCTTGTTCTTCCTGCAACGGTAAAACGGTAGATAGATCGCTCACGGAGTGCAAACCAACTTCAGTTAAAGGGATGAAAGCTGCGGATTTTCCGCCAATATCTACATAAGCACCATCGCTTTCGTATTGAAATACCTTCCCACGCACTATTTGTCCTTTGCTAAATTGAAAATCTTGTTGGTCTAAGGCTTTGGCAAAATCATCCATAGAAAAGGATGAACTAGTAGAAGAAGGCTGAGATTGAGATGTCATGAGGTATCAAAACAAAATGAAATTAATGTAACTTAAAGGCAGGCTAGTCATTGGTAACTGGTAATTGGTTACTAACAAATTACAATTGGCTATTAGCTTCTGTTTAATTGCTAAATTCTCAATGCTTCCCTATTACCTATTACCCAACTTATTTACGCACTCAACTATTAATTGTATGTTCTCTAAATCTAGAGCAGGTGCTTTACGCTTCCTTGAGATGCTGCTGAAATAGTCTTTTGACGTGTTCCCAAGCATCAGCCGCAGCTTCGGGATTATAGCTAGCGCGGCGATCGCAGAAAAAACCATGATCCGCTTGCGCATAGCGAAAGATCTTGTGGGAAACTTGATATTTCTTTAACTCTGCCTCAATCTGATCGACATCCGCTGCTGGAATACTCGCATCTTGCATCCCAAAGAAAGCATAAATCGTGCCGCTGATTTCTGGAGTCCGCGTAATTGTGGGCGCACCACCTCCAGGCGTTTGACTTGTTAGCCCTGCCCCGTAGAAAGACGCGGTTGCTTGAATATCTTGGAGTGTAGCCGCTAAATAAGCAACATGACCGCCGAAGCAAAAGCCAATACACCCAAAACCGTCTTTTCTGACTTGTGGTAGATCTTTGAGGTAGTCAATTGCCGCTTGGATATCACTCAAAAGTTCGGCTGCTTTGGTTTGTTGCTTGTATTTTCTTCCCAGTTCAAGATCTTGTGGCGAGTAACCGACTTCAAAATTTGGCGCGACACGGTGAAAAATTGCGGGGGCGATCGCAACATATCCTTCTTTGGCGATTCTTTCTGTTACGTCGCGAATGTGTTCATTAACACCAAAAACCTCCTGAATGACAATAATACCTGGATAAGAACCTTCACCGACAGGCATCGTCAGATAAGCTGGAACTTGAAGGTCGCCGTTAGGAACTTTTACATGAGAAGAACGAATTTCTATGCTAGTCATGACGAATGTGTTTACTATCGTATGGGAGTTGGTCACTGGTAACGGATCATTAAATAGCGATTAGCTATTAGCAGTTGTTTAAATAGCTAAATGCTTATCGCCAAGTGCTAAAGGCTTTTCTATTAACATCAGCTGCTCTCACGCGCGAACACCTCCAAGGGCGTACTGGCTCCCCATTATCTATGACCCAATATCAATACGCGAGATATTTAATTATGTCCATCTATTTATCGGAGCGTAGCACAGCCACTTAAATATTAAAGAAACTTTGCTAAATGTTGAGAACTTATGCAGATTTGGCGAGAAACCAACAAATAAAGTAAAGATTTTAAGCACAGTTCACTTTTAACCGAACAAATATGCCTTACTCGTGGCTGCAAACCTTGTATATCTTCTGTATTTTCGTCTGTTCATAGTCAATCTGTAAGCAACCATCTCAGGATCAAACATCTTTTTTGGTTTTTGCCGCAGATTGTCTTTTGGAGGAACAATGGTTCAGTTTCATATCCAACCAGATAGTGAAATTCCAGCTTCAACTCAGTTACTTAATCAAATTTGGTACGCAATTACATCGCGACAATTTCCCCCAGGTCACAGACTTCCAAGTACACGCGCCCTCGCGATGCAAACAGGGTTACACCGAAACACGATCAGCAAAGTCTATCGCCATTTAGAGGAAGACGGACTTGTTGAAAGCCGTGCGGGTTCTGGTATTTACGTCCGCGCCCAGCCATCGATGCGTAACCCAGCACCAATTCCGATCTTGGAAAAATATCCCCAAGCCGAAAGAATTGTACAGAATAGTCTTGATGAGCTACTTAAAGCAGGTTGTTCTTTAAATCAAGCAAGAGACCTATTTTTAGCAGAAATTGACTGGCGGTTGCGATCAAGTGCGCGAGTATTGGTAACTGTTCCAGCCGATGATATTGGTGCGGGTAGGTTAATGGTTGACGAACTTGAGCAATCAATTCAACGACCTGTACAATTAGTTCCGTTAGAGGAATTAGCGCAAGTACTAGAGCAAACTCCGGCAGGGACCGTGGTGACAACTCGGTATTTTATTGCTCGCGCCGAAGCGATCGCCGCACCAAAGTCCGTCCGCGTTATTCCTATTGATATTTACGACTATGCCAAAGAAATACAACTCTTGAAAAAACTCCCTAAAGGCACTAGCCTGGGCATGGTCAGCTTGAGTTCTGGTATTCTTCGCGCCGCAGAAGTCATTGCCTACAGTCTTAGAGGTGATGAACTCTTAGTGATGAGCGCCCAACTCGGCGATAACTATAAACTCAACGCGATTGTCAAAAGTGCGCAAGTTATCATCAGTTTTGATCAAGCAAGTTTTCCTGCGGTGAAAGCAGCCGTCCAAGCTGCTAGAGAAGACATTATTCGTCCGCCGCAACTCATTTGCAGCGAGAATTACATCAGCGAAAAATCAATTGATTTTCTCAAGCGCGAACTGGGATTATAGTAGGAATCGGGGAGCGCGCCGCAGCGCAAACCTACCGTTCAGGGTTCAGAGGCTAGGATTTTAGCGTTAAAACAGGTTTATTGACCGTTGGTATAGAAGTCATATTCAAGGGTTTTTTCACCGCAATAAATTTGGTGCTGCTTCTCTTAAGAGCGTAACCGTACCATCGGCGATAAATTGTACAGCGATCGCCAAAATAAAAAAACCAAGGACTCGATTTAACGCTCCCAAACCATTTTTGCCTAATATACCAACTAAAGGTTCTCCCAAAGCTAGGCACAAGTAAATCGTCACCCCAAGCAAGACGATTCCAGCTAAGCAACCGATATTATCAATCCATCCGCTGTTACTCGCCGCAAAACCAATCACGACACCGATCGCGCCAGGACCACTAATGATCGGAATTGCCATTGGTGTAAAAGAAATATCGTCCTTGTCAAGCGCTTCATCGCTTTCTGGAGTAGTAAGTCTTTGACGCGCTGTCACCATTTCCCAAGCCGTATGCGCAATTAGTAAACCACCAGCAATCCGCAAAACTCCTAGCGAGATCCCAAAAAAGCTGAGTATTTCTCTGCCTGCTAGTAAAAAGACTCCCAAAACTAAAACAACATTAATTGCTGTCTGACGCGCCTGGCGGAGGCGATAAAATTTTGTGGTTGCGCCTGTCAGACCATAAAAAATCGGGATTGCACCGACTGGATTAGTCACTGGAAACAAAGTTAGGAATGTTCCCACAATAACGGAGGTTAACTGTTGCCACATTCGCTACTCATTCCTTCAACCAGCAATCTTGACTGGCTGCTCGATTTGCAAGAATGCACGCACTTTTTGCAGATAAGTTTCTGCATCTTCTAGCATGGGGAAATGAGCCGTGTTAGGAATCATGACATATTCAACTAAGGGGTTTAACGCCGCAGCTTGGCGTCCCATTTCGGCAGGAATAATTTTGTCATATTCTCCAGCGACTAACAGTGTTGGTACTGCAATCCGCGCGAATTCTTGCGGCATAACTTCAGCCGCTTGTTTACTCACCGAAGTAAAGATTGTCCCTAAAGCCGCCTGATAATCAGCAACAAGAAAATCTTGTAAGAAAGCTTTACGTTCCGCCGCTGGGATCGGACGATGTAAAAACCGCGCAATAAACATCCGGTCTACAAAAGGGATTTTACTCAACCACTTTGGGCGAAACTTGACAACATAGCCGCCAAACTTATGAAAGGCAGCAAAAGCTTTTTCATCGTACTCAAAAATTCCACTACACGTAAGAATTGCGCGGTGTACTCGTTGTGGGTAGCGGTTCAGAAATAAAGTGGCAACCGATGCGCCCATCGAATGCGCGTTAATGTAGACTTGCTGAAGTTGCAATTGATCTAATAGTGCTGCCAAGTCGTCTGCGTATTCTGCCAACTCGTAGGTTAATTCTTGCACTGCTGCTGATTCTTCTTGCGGAATTTCTGAGTCAGCAACTGCAATACTTGTCGATAGTAAAGGCGATTTACCTTGAGATCTGCCAAATCCTCGCAAATCGTAAAGTAAACAGTCAAAACTATCTGCCAGAGCATGAGCTACACTTTGCCAATACCGCGCAGAACCAGCCCATCCGTGGACAAATACCATCACAGGTTTAGCTTGGGATTCCAAACTTGGCGTCCGAATCCACTCATAGTAATGTTCTACACCGCGAACATCAATGTAAGGCATTTTTCTCAGACTTTGGCAAAAAGAGATGTTATGTATTTGAAGTACAGCTAAAGGTATAGAAATATTCCTTTACTTTTAACCTACGACTGATTGGCAACTTTTGCAAAATGTCTGATGGGGTAGCTACGCTGATTCTGGCTTAGGTAAGGATGAAGGATGCACTAATAATTCTGCTGTCGAGCGTTTTTCTACCATTTCAGGTGTAACAGTACAGCGCGTGACATCTTTGCGCGAAGGCAACTCGTACATCACATCTAGCATTAATTCTTCAACGATACCGCGTAATGCTCTTGCACCCGTTTTGCGGCGATAGGCTTCTTGCGCGATCGCCCGTAATGCATCGGGTTTAAACTCAAGTTGCACATTGTCCATCTTGAGTAATTTTTGATACTGCTTCACCAATGCACTGCGTGGCTGCGTCAAAATCGCCATTAAGGCTTCTTCGTCGAGCGGGTCAAGTACTGCTACTACTGGTACCCTACCAATAAACTCAGGAATCATCCCAAACTTCACGAGGTCATCCGGTTCTAAGTGCCTGAGGACGTCTGCTGTGCGCTGATCGCGTGACGAGCTTTCTCCTGGTTGAATGAAGCCCATCGATTTTTTGCCAGTCCGCTGTTCGACGACTTTTTCCAAACCAACAAACGCACCACCGCAAATAAATAAAATATTGCTCGTATCGATTTGAATACAGTCTTGATAAGGATGCTTGCGTCCTCCTTGTGGCGGTACATTGGCTAGAGTTCCTTCTAGCATTTTCAGTAACGCTTGTTGCACTCCCTCACCAGAGACATCGCGTGTAATCGAAGGATTTTCACTCTTGCGCGCGATTTTATCAATCTCATCAATGTAGATAATGCCGCGCTGCGCTTCTTCTACATCCAAGTCCGCGACTTGCAATAGTCGCAGCAAAATATTTTCAACGTCTTCGCCAACATATCCTGCTTCGGTTAGCGTTGTCGCATCAGCTACCGCAAAAGGCACATCTAATATCTTTGCTAAAGTTTGTGCTAAAAGCGTTTTGCCGCAGCCGGTAGGACCAATTAAGAGAATATTTGATTTTTGAAGTTCTACTGCCTCTTCTGACGATGCCTTACCACTATTTTTGGCTTGTACTAAACTTAACCGTTTGTAGTGGTTATAAACAGCAACCGACAGCACTTTTTTTGCCTCATCTTGACCAATAACATGATCGTCAAGATGTTTTTTGATCTCGCGTGGCTTGGGCATTTGGCTAAATGAGAAATTACTCGCACGAGTTCGCCGCTTTGGTGGAGCTTCGACTCGATTTGGTGGCTGTGGGGCAGTTTCCTTCGAGTCGAGCAATTCCTCATCTAATATCTCGTTACATAAGTCAACACATTCGTCACAGATGTAGACTCCCGGTCCAGCAATTAGCTTGCGCACCTGCTCTTGTGATTTGCCGCAGAATGAACATTTTAAATGGGAGTCGTACTTTGACATACCTGCCTCTTAATTTACTGTGCTTACTGGTTCGTTGGCTTTGGGGAGATTTTGTTTAGAGATCACTTGGTCGATCAAACCGTAGTTCTTAGCCTCTTCAGCGGACATGAAAAAGTCTCTTTCAGTATCAGCTTCAATGCGCTCTAGAGGTTTACCGGTGTGATAAGCCAAGATTTCATTAAGCTTGCGCTTGAGGTATAGGATCTCTTTGGCTTGAATTTCAATATCTACTGCTTGCCCTTGAGCGCCACCTAATGGTTGGTGAATCATGATCCGCGAATTGGGTAGTGACATCCGCTTGCCGTGTGCTCCTGCTGCTAAGAGGAAAGCACCCATACTTGCAGCCAGCCCAAAGCAGATCGTAGCAACATCACAGCGAATTTGCTGCATTGTGTCATAAATTGCCATACCTGCTGTTACCGATCCCCCTGGGGAATTGATATAAAGTTGAATATCTTTTTCAGGGTCTTCTGCATCTAAGAATAGCAATTGTGCAACAATTGAGTCGGCTACAGCGTCATCTACCTGAGTTCCCAAAAAGATAATTCGCTCTCTGAGTAGTCTTGAGTAGATGTCAAATGCCCGCTCTCCCATACCCGATTGCTCTACAACCATGGGGACAATATTGCTGGCACCAAGCGAGTTGATTTCTAAGGAGTGTGAACTAGTTATCGGGTGATTTGAAGTTTGAGATACGAGCATATCACAGTGTCTCAGAATGATACTGAATGTGTCGTGCATTTAAACTATTTACAGCGCTTTGCAGTTCATGTTATCGAATGCACCACCTGTGAACTATTATGCCTTATTCATTAAAGAGTTAACTTTGGGATATTTTCATAACTTGAAGAAACAATATACTTCGATAAAATACATTGTTTCTCTGTTTCAAAGATAGCTGCAAGAGTGTCTTTGCGCTTGCAGCTTAGGCAAGATATTTCTTGCTGGGCAGATTTATCGTATGACTCAACCTCTACTGCCGTTTCAGTATTCAGTAAAGTTCAGGAATTTTAACTCAGCAATGCTCACAATGCCTCAATTTCCTTAGTCGGGGCTGGGCGATCGCTCGTCTCAATCTCAGCAGCAGCTTCTACAGGTTCATCTTCAGTTGATGCTTCCGAAGCATTTAACGAGCCTTCAGGTAGCAATTCCACTGTATTGTGTTCTTCTAGCCAACTCATAATTTTTTCTTTGAGAAGGTCTTCTTCTACAACTTCACGCAATCTATTAACGTCGATATCTTCGTTTGAGTACTGCGATAAAATTTCTTTAGCTTTCGCTTCTACTTCAGATTTCTCAACTGTTATTGACTCGCGTCGAGCGACTTCCTGAAGTGCCAATGCGCTTCTTAGTCGCTCAATCGCTTCTGGACGAGAGTTTTCTCTTAACTTAGCAACACTTTCTTGCGTAAATAATTTTTTAACATCAATTCCTTGTTGACTTAACTGCACAGCGGCTTGTGTCAGCATGGCATTGACTTCTTGTTCGATGAGCGTTTCAGGTAAGTCTACTTCCAGATGTTTAACTAATTCATCTGTTAAAGCCTTTTCTTTATTTGCTTTCGTTTGTCGCTCGGCTTCTCCTCTAAAGCGTTCCTCTAATGAACTGCGTAATTCCTCCAGCGTTTCAAACTCGCTCACTTCTTGCGCGAAATCATCATCAAGTTCTGGAAGTTCTTTTTCTTTAAGCTCTTTCAACGTCACAGTGAAAACTGCTGCACGCCCTGCGACATCTGGCTGAGGATAATCTTCAGGAAACTGCGCCGAAACTTCTTTGGTTTCGCCTGGCTGCATTCCGACGATTCCATCGATAAACCCAGGGATAAAGCGTTCTTGTTGCAGTTCTAATTGAAAGTCGTCAGCTGATGCACCAGCAATTTCTTGCGGTTCTGCTTCGGCTTCTTGAGCTAAATAGCCTTTGAAGTTTACTATTGCGACATCTCCAAGCTGCGCGGCTCGTCCCTCTACAGGAATCAAAGGCGCCATTTCACTTTGTTGTTCGGCAATAAGCTTATCAACTTTTTCGGGGTTGTATTTGACTTCCTCGGCTTTTACTTGTAAACCAGTGTACTGCGTCAGGTTGACTTCGGGTTGAACATCAACCGCAGCTAAGAAGTGCAAAGCTTTTCCTGGTTCGTATTGAGCGATCAATTCTTCAAATGACGAGCGTAATTGCGGTTGACCGATCGCCTGTATAGCTTCTTGCTTGATCGCTTCTGTAATTCCAGTTTGAATGAGTTCCTCTAAGGCTGCGGCTTTAACCTGCACCGCACCTAAACGTTGTAGTAGGATTTGGCGCGGTACTTTACCTTTGCGAAACCCAGGAACATTCATGGTGCGCGTAAGTTTCTGAATAACCTGGTCATAGGTCTGTTGCGACTTTTCGGCAGGAATTTCTATATCCAAACCAATTTGACTAGCGGGAAGTTTTTCCTGGGTGACTTTCATGTTGCGCTTGTATTTCCGAACAATTTTGACTACTCAAGCAATTCTTAATCAAATCAATAGCTACTCGTTATTAGCCCCTGAGCATTAAACCATTCTATCTTTAAGCTTAGTGTCTGCTAAGGAGTATCTGCACAGAATCTATAGGAAGCTACATTACTCTTTATATCAATGAAAGAGCATTTTAATTCGCCACTTGGATGGCAAGGCGATGTACAGCAGTTGCAGGCTTGGGTTAAAGTAGCAGGCAGCTATCCTAAATGTTTTAACTATAAAATTATGCTGATATACGCTACAAGCAAGCTTGTTGACGACGCGCTTGTGCATAAACCACTAAAACTATTCGATTACCTAGATGTTTGATGGTCGATGCGTTGATATCTTATACCCCTATTAGTAGCCGCCTCTGGGAGTAGGATACTTGTTATTACTGTGAACCTGCACAAACATAGAGTTATTATTTAGATTGTTAAAATTAGTTTAAGATAGAAAGGTATGCTATCTACTGCTGACTAGCTTAAAAATAATTAAAAAATGTCTACATATAGTAATTTTTTATTGTTAGTTGGGAAAACTAATATCTCCAATAAAAACTGATAAGGGATAAACCTGAAATTAGAAAAAGTGTATAGCACTCTTTATAAAGATAAGTTAATTAAATAAGCCGGCTAAGGAGGACATTTGTCAAAATCATATCGTATTGCTATTTTAGGCGCGACAGGTGCTGTTGGTGCAGAGCTACTAGATTTACTAGCTAGTAGAAACTTCCCCGTCGCTAGCTTAAAGCTTTTAGCATCTCCTCGAAGTGCAGGTAAGAGTTTGCCGTTTCAAGGAGAAAACATTGTTGTAGAAGCAGTCAGCGATCGCGCATTTGATAACGTAGATATCGTTTTGGCATCAGCAGGCGGTTCTACTGCCAAAGCATGGGCAGCAAAAGCCGTTGCGGCGGGTGCGGTTGTGATTGATAATTCCAGCGCTTTTCGTATGGAACCACACGTTCCCTTAGTCGTTCCCGAAGTCAATCCCCAAGCGGCTGCTCGTCATCAAGGAATCATTGCTAATCCCAATTGTACGACTATTCTCATGACTGTCGCAGTTTGGCCATTACACCAAGTCAAGCGCGTACAGCGCATTGTTGCAGCCACTTATCAATCTGCCAGTGGTGCTGGGGCTAGAGCAATGGAAGAAGTAAAAATCCAAGCGCAGGCGATCTTAAATGGAGAAACACCAGTCGCTGAGATTTTGCCTTATCCGTTAGCTTTCAACTTGTTTCCGCACAATTCCCCGCTAAATGACTTGGGATACTGCGAGGAAGAAATGAAAATGGTCAACGAAACTCGTAAGATTTTTAATGACCAAAACATTCGAGTCACAGCAACTTGTGTTCGGGTTCCCGTCTTGCGCGCGCACTCAGAAGCAATAAACTTAGAATTTGAGACACCGATGAGTGTCCAAGAAGCAAAAGAAATTCTGCAAAACGCTCCTGGAGTGCAAATTATCGAAGACTGGCAAGCCAACCATTTCCCCATGCCAATTGAGGCGACAGGTCGCGACCCCGTTCTGGTTGGGCGTATTCGCCAAGATATTTCGCATCCACACGGCTTAGAAATATGGCTTTGTGGCGACCAAATCCGCAAAGGCGCAGCTTTAAATGCGGTACAGATTGCCGAAGTGTTGATCGAAAAAAACTGGTTACAACCAGCAACATCTGAAAATCAACTATCAGCAACAAGTAATCGTGGGTAATAGTTAATAATACATAGGTGCTAACCGCTACGAATGAGGAGTTGAAGGGTGATAGATTTTGGACGAGTTGTAACCGCGATGATTACGCCATTTACAGAAGATGGCAGCGTCAATTATGCTGTAGCGGAGCAACTAGCAGTGTATCTGGCTGGAAACGGGACAGATACGATAGTCGTCTGTGGGACAACTGGCGAATCACCCACACTTTCTTGGGATGAAGAGTACGAGTTATTTCAAGTCATCCTCAAAGCCGTAGCGGGAAAAGCTTTGGTAATGGCAGGAACAGGGTCGAATTCGACAAAAGAAGCGATCGCAGCTACGCAAAAAGCCGCTAAAATAGGAGTACATGGATCTTTACAAATTGTTCCTTACTACAATAAGCCACCACAAGCTGGTATCTATCAACACTTTAAGGCGATCGCCTCTTCTTGTCCTGAAATACCAATTATTTTGTATAACGTGCCCGGGCGCACTGGCATCAATGTCCATCCTGATACAGTAGCGCGGTTGGCGGAGATAGAAAACATAGTAGGGATCAAAGAATCAAGTGGTAATCTTGACCAAGCCAGTGAAATTCGCCGGATAACTCCCAGTGAATTCAAACTATACTCAGGTGATGATTCCTTGACATTACCGTTATTATCAGTTGGTGGTAGCGGTGTAGTGAGTGTTGCAAGTCATTTGGTAGGCACGCAGCTACAAAGTATGATTCAAGCTTTTACATCAGGGCAAATTCAAAAAGCAACTCAAATTCATTTGAAACTTTTTCCACTATTCAAAGCTCTATTTACGACAACTAATCCAATTCCTATAAAAGCAGCGCTTAGACTTCAAGGATGGGAAGTTGGTTCAACACGCTTACCGCTTTATGAAGAAGTGGATGAAGTTAGTCAAAAACTCAAAACGATACTTATAGAAACAGGTATTTTGTGATTTCATCTTTGAAAACTAAATAAAATTTGAGTTCGATAAAAATATATTGGCACCTAGAAAATGCAATTTCATTGTGTTTTCTAAGGTTTTATTAAAACTTAAATAGCAAAAATCTCATTGCTTTTTTAGGAAAAACTCACACGTAAAATTGGGAAATATGAGCAACAACGAATCAGCAGCAGTAAAAATTATTCCCCTGGGTGGGCTACATGAAATTGGGAAAAACACTTGTGTCTTTGAATATGATGATGAAATCATTCTGTTAGATGCAGGGCTAGCCTTTCCTACCGATGAAATGCATGGCGTCAATATTGTGCTGCCAGACATGACGTATCTGCGGGAAAATCGCCATAAGATCAAAGGCATGATTGTGACCCACGGTCATGAAGATCATATCGGGGGAATTGCCTTTCACCTTAAGCAATTTGAAATTCCTGTCATTTATGGTCCCCGCTTAGCAATGACAATGCTAGAGGGTAAACTTGAAGAAGCAGGAGTTCGCGATCGCACTGAACTTAGAAGCGTGCGCCCCCGCGATGTTGTGCGCCTAGGTTCCTCATTTTTAGTCGAGTTTATCCGCAATACGCACTCAATTGCTGATAGCTTTACGGTCGCAATTCATACGCCGGTAGGTGCGATCATTCATACAGGCGACTTCAAAATTGACCATACTCCAGTAGATGGCGAATTCTTCGATTTACACCGTTTAGCAGAACATGGGGAAAAAGGAGTTCTCTGCTTAATTAGCGACTCGACTAATTCAGAAGTTCCTGGACACACGCCTTCAGAACGCTCGGTTTATCCTAATTTAGACCGCATTTTTAGCCAAGCATCAGGGCGACTTTTAATCACAACTTTTGCTTCCTCGGTACATCGAATCAACATGATTTTAGAGTTGGCGAAGAAGCATAAGCGTGTTGTCTCAGTCGTTGGGCGTTCGATGCTGAATGTGATTGCTCATGCGCGGAACTTAGGCTATATCAAATGCGAAGATGAGCTTTTACAACCGTTGCACGTTGTGCGATCGCTTCCTGACGAGCAAGTACTCATTCTCACGACCGGTTCTCAAGGCGAGCCAATGTCAGCCTTAACGCGAATCTCTAAGGGCGAACATTCACAACTGCGTATTCGTGAGGGCGATACCGTCGTCTTCTCAGCTAACCCAATTCCAGGCAATACAATTGCGGTTGTGAATACTATAGACCGCCTGATGATGCAAGGAGCAAAAGTTGTTTATGGTAAAGAGAAGGGAATCCATGTTTCGGGTCACGGTTGTCAGGAAGACCAAAAGCTGATGATAGCGCTGACTAAACCAAAGTTCTTCTTACCCGTACACGGCGAGTATCGGATGCTAACGAAGCACGCCGAAACCGCACAAAGCATGGGAATCCCCCCAGAAAACATGGTCATTATTCGTAACGGCGATGTTGTTGAAGTTTCCCAAGACTCGATTCAAATCGCAGGTAAAGTCCCAGCAGGAATCGAGTTAGTCGATACGTCCGGTTCTGGAATGGTTAGTGGTACAGTTCTTAAAGAGCGCCAGCAGCTTGCAGAAGAAGGAATTGTTACCATCGCCGCCGCCGTAGACTGGAATGGAAAATTGATGATCAAACCCGAAATTCACCTACGCGGTGTAGTGATCTCAATTGAGCGATCGCTACTGCAAAAATGGGTACAAGAGCGTATCGAAAATTTCCTACACTATCGTTGGTCAGACTTTGCGCCAGCAACTAATGGGGAACAACCCGAAGTCGATTGGGCGGGACTTCAAGGACAACTCGAACGCGAACTTTATCGCGAAATCCGGCGCGAACTTCAGTGTCAGCCGTCTGTCACCTTATTACTACAAACTCCTGACGAACCTACGAAAGTTGCTGATGGTAGACGTCGCCGCCGTACTGCTGCGCAAGTAGCCTCATAATTAATTTGTTGCTGGCAATTTGAAAAGCAGATTCAGCGTTTGAGGCTTCTCGCCCCCTAAATCCACGCCACGTGCTACAACAGAGGACACTCCCAAGGGCGCAGTGGCTCCCCACTTGTGGGGGACTTAAAGTAGAGTGGGTTAGAAGTCTCCAATTTTGGGGTTTGGGGGCTGAATTCAGAATTTTAAATAATCAGTCATACCTGTCAACGAGTGTTTTTCCGGCTTCTGTGTATTATGGGAGGGAAGCTAGTTAATTTGTGCTAGTCGTACGTTATTGAGAATATACTAATAGTCAATTGGCTTAAGACATAATGGAAGATCAATTCCATTGTCTTGGAAACTCCCCGATGACGGAGGACAGTGCGCCCTTGGGAGTGTCCCTCGTTAAGTGCAACTGTCTGTGAGGACGTCTCTGGACGGTTTTTTACTGATGCAACTCGCTTTGAATTCTGACCTCTGACCCCTACTTTATGTGTGAATTTACTGAACTACGCGTTTATGTGCTTCAACAAAGTTCAGTAATGCTTCCCATTTTATTTGGAAATAAATTAGCGAAGATGATTGCAGTTGCAAGTTAAGCTTCTATAGAAAAAATCCTCCTTATGCATGAGTGCATCTACTTTTATTTTCTTCAATCTTTCTAGCTATGTATGTTTAACAATTATCTGTATTTCTGCCGTGAATTAACATTATCTACTCACTATCATTTTTAACTTCATTAAATTTTTAACTATAGCAAGTTACAAACAAGATCAGCTAAGTAGTCTTACAGACAAGCAATATTTTTAGTTAATGTGAACGTTATAGAGAAACGTTTCTCAATTGATTGCGTCAATATATATCAGCCTGCATCTTAATTTAAAGCAGGACGATTCCGATATCGCTGATTAGCGTCTTGTAGATCTGAATTAGAAGTTCAATTTGCCTCGCGGTTTTTGAGGAGTGAACGATGAATGTATCTGAGTACACAACAAAAATTTTACTTTCTAGCTGGGTAGGAATTGACCAAGCAATTGCTGCCAATAGCCCTAGCCAACCGTTACAACAACCTGGCGGTACGTCTAAGTTTGATATTTTGCAACCGCTACGTCAATGGGTTAATACGATCAACGTTGGCGATCGCAAATTTGCTCACCGTTTGTGTCAATTGATTCCTGCACAGTGTCCTTTTGAGCGTGATTTAAAACTTTTTGGTCGCACACTTCACATTCCGCCAATGTGTAAGCTAAATCCACTTTATGAAGAAGTTGTGGGTTTGCGCTTTCGGGCGTTGTGCTACTTAGCTGACGAGTGTGGCGAAGATATCACAGCTTATTGTTAAATAGTCGAGTTCTAGCTTGGTAAAACAGTCCTGACATTACGGCTTCTAGTAGCTAAGCCGATGATTGACTTTCTCAATTTCGAGCGTGAAACTTCTTCATCCCTGACCTTTTTTACTCTTTCTTAATTTACAGCGTCCAAAAACTTAATTTTGTAGACTCACTGGGCTTATTCGTTGATTTCAGTGAGTTTTTTATCGTTAATAGCAGATCTACTCACTAGGAAATATACGACTTCTATTTTTTTTATGACTTACGCAATCTTAGCGTTTTAATTCAGAACCAAGACTTGGGGGGCTTCCCCCCATTCCCCCCATCGGGGGACGCAACCGTCCCCCAAACCCCCTCCAAAAACGGCTACTCATAAAGTAGCGATTGTTTGGGGTAGCTGTTGCGTAAGTCCTGTTTTTCTAACAAGTGATTATGCGATCACTGTAATGCATTATGGCACGATGGAGACTGCCCTCATAATTATTTAGGAATCCTTGATTGTGACTATTTTACCGACATCGAGCAGACTGCAATTGACTGAAGATTTAAATATTTGCCGCATTTTGAATGGGATGTGGCAAGTTTCTGGCGCGCATGGGCGAATTAACCCTCAAGTTGCGATTCAGAATATGTTCGAGTATAAAGATGCAGGCTTCACGACTTGGGATTTAGCAGATCATTACGGTCCTGCTGAAGATTTTATCGGTGAGTTTCGGCGACAGCTTGCAGCTAAATACGGCAAAGCTGCGTTATCTGAAATACAGGCTTTTACGAAATGGGTTCCTAGACCTGGTAGAATGACAAAAAAAATCGTCGCCGAAAACATTGATATCTCGCGTCGCCGGATGGATACCGAAACGTTAGACCTTTTGCAATTTCATTGGTGGGAATACCGCGATCGCAGCTATCTAGACGCGCTAAAGTACATGACAGAACTTCAGGGAGAAGGCAAGATTAAGCACCTAGCTCTCACAAACTTTGATACCGAACATCTAGAGATAATCATTCAAAACGGTATCAATATCATATCAAATCAAGTGCAATATTCTTTGATTGACCGTCGTCCTCAAGTGTGTATGAGTTCGTATTGCCAGCAGCATCATGTACAACTATTTGCTTATGGTTCGCTCTGCGGCGGTTTTTTGTCGGAAAGATATTTAGGTAAATCAGAACCACGCGGCGGTGAACTCAATACCGTCAGTTTGCGAAAGTACAAAAATATGATTGATGCTTGGGGTGGATGGCAATTATTTCAAGATTTACTCACAACACTAAAGTCGATTGCAGAAAAACACGCTGTCAGCATCCCAAATATCGCAGTTCGTTATGTTTTAGAACAGCCTGCCGTCGCTGGTGTCATTGTTGGCGCACGACTGAGCATTTCTCAGCATATCGAGGATAATGCTGCTGTTTTTGGTTTTGCGTTGGATACAACCGATTATCAACAAATCGAGACAATTCTCGCGAAGTCACGCAACCTTTACCAACTTATCGGTGACTGCGGCGACGAATACCGCCGCTAAAGGCGAAAAATAAAAGCAAGACAATAATTCTAGCGCACAAAAAATAAATTTCATCTGACATAGGACAGATTTTTTTCAAAAAAGTTGCCACAAATCTGAAATAATCAGTTATATTTGACGACAAAATTTAACATTCAAGGCAAGGCTAAGCCCTAGGCTTGTCGAGTCAGGTGTTTATTTAAGGAGATGCGGTAATGATGTATTTTTACCATCAGCCCTCAAAGAAAACTCAATCTACCTGCGACAACTGGACAAAGTATCACAAAGTTGCTGCGAATGTAAGCCGGATTGTGACATTAGCTGCATTAGTTGGACTAGGAGGGGAGGTTTTAGGAAATTTTCAAGCGATCGCACAAACAACACAACCGATTTCAACGACGCAAGTTACACCAGCGCGCATGAATCTTAAAGTTAATCGGCAGCCGCAGGAAAGCTACGAAAGTTTGATGAATCGGGCAGAAACTGTCGCCGTGACTGCGGTGAAACAACGCTTTAGTCAGGATCGACATACACCCGCAATATCAGTCATGATTGTTGCAGATAGTTACGGTGCGATCGCGCCTGTTTTGTCTCTAGAAATTAGCCGTAACGAATGGCAGTACAGTAAAGCAGAAACGAAAGACCAAATGAAATACTTCTCAACCGCAAAAATGCTGTTGGGATTTGATAGCGTTCCAGGAAACACAAATCAGCCGCAAACGACGACTACGGCGACTCCTGAAATCACGCCAGAAATGGAGCAAATAGATCGGTTCATTCGCGAGTCTGATAATAAACCAGCACAAACAATAGAAGAAATGCCTGAAGATGCAGGAATCGAAGCACCCGCGATCGTACCTGTAGAAACACCAACTCCTGAATTACCCACACTCATCCCTGGTGACGCTCCTGTTCCAGAGACAAGTAATAATACTACTCCGAATATAGTTCCAGTCAATAGCACAACAGATCCAAGTACCACACTGCAACCTAATAATCTAAATCCGAATGTGCCAACTTCACCAATACCAACAAATGATGCTTCGTTGGGGAATATTCCGGAAGTTAACCAAAACTAACTCGTCTTGCGATGCTATTTGGTGATTGAAGTATTGAATCAAAGACAGATTATTATATCAGGGTTGCCTACTTACTTTTGTAAATTGCGTGATTTAGAGGTTTTTGCCACAACACAACTGTGTAGTAGTATTCATGCTCTAGAATAGAAAGGTTGTGAAAAGCGGTGTAACGTATTATGGCTGTTCCTAAGAAGAAGACATCTAAATCGAAACGCGACCAAAGAAGAGCAACTTGGAGACGTAAAGCAGCAGTGGAAGCACAAAAAGCGCTGTCTTTAGGCAAATCAATTTTGACTGGACGCTCTACGTTTGTCTATCCTTCCAAGGAAGAAGAAACTGAAGACGAGGAATAGACACGCGTTGACTTGATTGTGACAAGTAGCAATAAGCGTTGTTAGGTAAATATCAAGATGATCAAAGCTTCAGCTTGAGGTTTTCTCCTGCCTATTTCAAGAGTTTTATCTCAAAATGAAGTTAAGTATATCTCACAACGTAATCTACCCAAGCAAATGCTAGGAAAATTTTTTCAAAAACCAGGAGGCGAACAAAGCGATCGCGTTCCACCTGGTCAGTATTTAACAAAAGGGTTTCCCGTCTTAACCTACGGTCAAACGCCCAAAATTGACTTAGAAGAATGGCGGTTTCGGGTATGGGGTCTAGCCAAACCGGCGACGTTTACTATGTCCGATTTTATGGCACTGCCACAACACGAATTTACTGCGGATTTTCATTGCGTAACGCGCTGGTCTAAACTCGATGTAAAGTGGACTGGCGTCAAGGTGACAGATTTTATGCAGTTAATCGAGGTTGACCCCAAAGCAATCCATGTGATGGAACACTGCTACGGAGGTTACACCACAAATCTTCCCTTGGAAGACTTTGTTCGTGAAGAAAACTTTTTTGCGCATACGCTATTTGGCGAACCGCTACCCGCAGAACATGGCGGTCCATTGCGGCTGGTTGTTCCGCATCTGTATGCTTGGAAAAGCGCTAAGTGGATCAACGGTTTGGAATTTCTCGACCATGAAGAGTCGGGCTTTTGGGAACGTAACGGCTATCACCGACGCGGCGAACCCTGGGCGGAAGAACGCTATAGTGGTTTCTTTGGGTTGTAAAGTTTCATAAGTAACAATCAGGGGAAGGAGTGATGTTTTAAACACCGACCCCTGACCTCTTCAACTAGCCGATTAACCGTTTGATTAAGTCTAGTTTACCTGCATAGGGCGCATAACGCCATTTTAAATCAAGCCAAAAAGATTTCTTTAAGACGCTTTTTTCATGCGATAACGTATCAAAACTCGCCTTACCGTGGTATCTTCCGATTCCGCTATCTCCGACACCACCAAACGGTAAAGATGAAACGCCAACTTGCATTACAGTGTCGTTAATACAAACACCGCCAGAAGAAGTTTCTTGTAAAACTCGCTGTTGAATATCCTTGTTGCGCGAAAACAAGTACAACGCTAAAGGTTTTGGCTTTTCGTTGATAATGGCGATCGCTTCGCTCAAATCGCTGTATTCGATAATTGGTAAAATTGGACCAAAAATTTCTTCTTGCATCACTGGCTTTTCCAGTGAGACGCGATCAATAATCGTTGGAGCAATATAAAAGTCACGCGAATTGGTAGTTCCTCCGGTAACGATTTCTCCATCGTGTAGTAATTCGGCTAAACGTGAAAATTGTTTTTGATTGACAATTCTGGCATAGTCAGAACTCTGTTGCGGATCTTCGCCATAAAATTCTTTGATAACTTTTTGTAAGCTATCAAGCAGTTGTGGCTTGATTTGACGATTGACTAAAAGATAATCGGGTGCAATGCACGTTTGTCCAGCGTTGATAAATTTACCCCAAGCTATTCTGCGCGCAGTATGTTCAAGATTAATATCGCTGTCTACAATGCAAGGACTTTTACCGCCTAATTCTAAAGTGACTGGTGTAAGATGTTTTGCGGCGGCTTCCATCACAATTTTACCGACGGCTGTACCACCTGTAAAAAAGATATGATCGAACTTTTCTGCTAGGAGTTGTTTACTAACATCAATACCGCCTTCTACTACCGCAATATAGGTTGGGTCAAAGTATTTCTGAACAATTTGTGAAACAACTGCTGAGGTGTTTGGCGCAATTTCAGAAGGCTTAACAATAACACAATTGCCAGCAGCGATCGCACCAATTAAAGGCGCTATGATTAACTGAAACGGGTAATTCCACGGACCAATAACTAAGACAACTCCTAATGGTTCGGGATAGATGTATCCAGTTCCAGGAAGTTGTTCGAGGGGAAGACGTACTTTCTTGGGCTTTACCCATGATTTAATATGTTTCAATGCATAATCAATTTCTCGTATAATGCTAATCTCTGTAGCATATGTTTCTAATTCTGGTTTATATAAATCTTTTTTGAGCGCCTTTACAATACTGTCTGTATTCTCTTGAATTGCTCGCTTTAGCGTTTTTAATTGTTCAATCCGAAACTCAACACTTTTTGTTTTCCCACTCTGGAAACAAATACGCTGTCTGCGGATAATGTCATTTATAGATAGTTCAGCAAGCATCGATATCCTCTGACTTTAAGCTTTTTATAATCTCTTAATATTTTTATTTTACAGGCTATTTTCAAGCCTGAACTTCTTGTTATTGATAAGCTAACTATATACTTAAGATAAATTGATTATGCTATTGATTTATGATTTCTAATTGACAAAGGGAGATTAATAGTTGTTTAAGTTAGCTGTAGCCAAGGGAACAATTTTATTATTTTAGTACCAGCTGGTATTTAAGCCAGCTAGTTAATTAGGAAGGAAATTATCACTGAATGTACTGAGCAATCGGTAAGTCAACGATAAACACACTACCTTGACCAGGCGTTGATTTAACATTGATCGTACCTTGGTGAGCTTCTACAATTCTACGTGAAAGGTAAAGTCCTAAACCGCTACCAGAACGTTTGTGGCTTCCTTGGCGAAATCTTTCAAATAAGGTCGCTTGTTCTTCTTGAGGAATACCTGTACCCGTGTCTGCAACTTCAACTGTAATGTATGCGTCTGAGTTTTCATTCTCAGACGGCTTCATCCGTACCTTTACCGAACCAGAGTCAGTAAACTTAATGGCATTTCCGACTAAGTTTGTAAATAAACGGTGAATTTCCAAGCGATCGCCAATCACTTTCAGGTTGACTGGCGCCTCCGCCTCAAACTGTAGAGGTAGGTTTTTTTCTTGCGCCAGCGGTTCTAATTCCTTCACAACCTCGGATAGTACCTCTTGCAAATTAACCGGCACGAAGTTTAAGACTTTACGATCTGCCTCAAAACGGTACACTTCTAATAAGGTATTCACCATTTGCAATAAGTTTTGATTACTACGTGCCATGGTCGTAATCGCTTCTTTCATCGTCGGTGAAAGTTCGCCTAATGCACCTTGTTGAAACAGCATCAGCATTCTATCTGCGGCGACTAAAGGAGTACGTAAATCGTGCGTTAGGCGCGAGACAAAATCTTCGCGTTGGCGGGCTATTTGGTCGCGCTCGTCTACACTGTGTTTTAGCCGTAATAGCGATCGCACGCGTGCCAATAATTCATCAACTTCCACAGGTTTACGAATGAAATCGTCTGCACCCATGTCTAATCCTTGGGCTACACTCGGCTGATCGTACGCTGTAATCAGCAAAATTGGGATAAATGGTAGTTGATTGTTACGGCGGATGCGTTGCGTCACCTCAAAACCATCCATTCCTGGCATCATTACATCAAGGAGTACCAAGTGTGGCGGCGACTGTTCAACGAGTCTTAACGCTGTAGGACCATCCTCAGCAGTGGAGATGTTATAGCCTTCTTCTTCCAGAATAGTTTGGATCAGAAAAACATTATCTGGAGAATCGTCTACAACAAGAATATTGTCACGAGAGGGTTGGAAAGACATGGAATAGAGATGTTTATACTTAAGTTAATTTTTATTAACAGCTTGCATCTGTATTATTTTTCCTCCTAACTGCGCGCTTGACCTCCTACCTACGAAGGATTATTTTTATACCAACTTGCTAGTAGATGATTTTGTTCAAATCCATTGATTGCTTAACTCAAGAGATTCACTACTATTCAAGTTAGTCATCAGCAGCAAAGCCATAGTACGCTCAAACAGCAGCTACAGATAAACAAAAGGATACAGCAGCTAATACGTGCAGAGCAAACTCGAACTGATGCTAGCTGTCTAATTTAATTGCTGCAATTTAGAAATTAACTTTATCTTTCTTGAGTGAAACTCCGATATCTGTAACCATCGGCAATCATTGACCAGATAGGTAAGGCACTATCCGTAATTCGATGTGTAGTAGATTTTTGATTAACGATTGTTCAAAAGAATAAACCTACATTCACACAAGTTGATGATTTAGGTGCAAGCCAACAAATTTAGAAGAGAAAGTAGCGTTGTGCTAAAGGTAAAGTTGTTGCAGGTTCGCACGTGAGTAATTCACCATTTGCCTTGACTTCATAAGTTTCTGGATCGACTTCGATGTGAGGCAAAAAGTCATTTAATTTCATTTCTCTTTTGCTTAGCTGGCGAGTCCCAGACACAGCAACGATGTTTTTTTGTAAGTTAAGTTGTTGAGAGATTCCTAAGTCTTTTGCGGCTTGTGAAACAAAAGTCAGCGAAGTTGTGGCGATTGCCCCACCAAAACTTGCAAACATTGGACGCATATGTACAGGTTGTGGTGTAGGGATACTCGCGTTTGCGTCTCCCATCTGCGCATAAGCGATCGCCCCGCCTTTGATGACAATCTCCGGCTTGACACCAAAAAACGCCGGACGCCACAAACACAAATCCGCAAGTTTCCCTTCTTCTACGGAACCGACATATTCAGAAATCCCATGCGCGATCGCGGGGTTAATCGTATATTTAGCAACATAGCGCTTGGCACGAAAGTTGTCGTTTGCTGCGGTATCTTCCGCGAGGGAACCGCGCTGTTCTTTCATTTTGTGCGCGGTTTGCCAAGTCCGAATAATCACTTCTCCGACTCTTCCCATTGCCTGTGAGTCAGAAGAAATCATGCTAAACGCACCAAGATCGTGTAATATGTCCTCTGCTGCGATTGTTTCGCGACGAATTCGCGACTCAGCAAACGCCACATCTTCCGCAATTCCTGGATCGAGGTGATGGCATACCATCAACATATCTAAGTGTTCGTCCAGCGTATTTAGCGTATAAGGGCGTGTAGGATTGGTAGAAGAAGGTAAAACGTTGGCTTCTCCACAAACTTTGATGATATCTGGTGCATGACCGCCACCCGCACCCTCGGTATGATAAGTATGAATCACACGGTTTTTGAAAGCGGCGATCGTATCTTCGACAAATCCGGCTTCGTTGAGTGTATCAGTGTGAATCGCGACTTGCACGTCGTATTCATCGGCAACACTTAGGCAAACATCAATCGCGGCGGGAGTTGTTCCCCAATCCTCATGAAGTTTTAAGCCCATTGCACCTGCTTGTAATTGTTCGACAAGTCCTTGCGGCTGACTGCTATTTCCTTTCCCTAAAAAGCCTAAATTAACTGGAAAGGCATCCGCAGCTTGCAGCATTCGGTAAATATTCCACGGTCCTGGCGTGCAAGTTGTCGCATTTGTTCCTGTCGCTGGACCTGTTCCGCCGCCGATCATTGTCGTGACTCCAGAAGCGATCGCGGTTTCAATCTGTTGCGGACAAATAAAGTGAATGTGCGCGTCAATTCCGCCAGCCGTGAGGATCATTCCTTCTGAGGCGATCGCTTCTGTACCAGGACCAATAATGATATCTACGTTGTCTTGAATGTAAGGATTTCCCGCTTTGCCAATTTTGAAAATCTTGCCGTCTTTAATGCCAATATCAGCTTTAACGATTCCCCACCAATCGAGAATTAACGCATTTGTAATCACAACATCGACCGCACCATCCGCATTCGCTACTGGCGATTGTCCCATACCATCGCGAATCACTTTACCACCGCCAAATTTGACTTCATCACCGTAGGTTGTCAGGTCTTGTTCGACTTCGATAATCAATTCGGTATCTGCAAGTCGCACGCGATCGCCTACTGTCGGACCAAATGTCTCAGCGTAAGCACGACGATCCATGCGATAACTCATGCGATGCTCCTTTTACTTTTACAGGTTATTTAAAAGTAGAAACTTCGGTATTTTAGCCTGTTCTAGTGCTGAGATAAAAGCTGTTGAACCACAAGATAATCAAGCAAATGCGATCGCCTCCTTACAAAGCATTGACTGCATTCTCATCTCAGACTCATATATCAAACCGATAACGAATTGCACCTGTTACAGGATCGTTGCAAATTTCAGCGCATCCTACTTTTTCAGCTTCTTGCAGTAGTTTTTTTGCTTCTTTCGGGTCTAGCCCAGTGTACATAGCTGCTTGTGCGATCGATAGTTGTCCGCCGTTTTTTTTAGCTGCTAGCAGTAACTTTTGCATCGGACTATGTGCTGTTGAAGGTGAGGCATTTGCTTGAAACTTTTGCTGACGAGGAATATTGCCAATATTTAACTCCAGCGATTGTTGGGCGTGTAGTCCTCGTAGATAAATATTACGCCGATTCACCATGCTAGGAATGAAAGCTAGGTCTATCAGTTGACCAACACCAAGAAAACCGAATGTGAAAAGATAAACCAAACCACTGGTCATGTGACCAGTGTAAAATCTTTGACCTCCACAAATTCCCAAAAAGCACAAACACCATAAAAGGTAAGCAACGCCTGAGTTTACTTGTTGCATCGCTGTATATTCCTATCTCGAACTACCTGGATCTAGTGTTCCCTTAGATATAACACGAACAACAAGACAAGCAGAATTCAGCTAGCAAGTAATTTTTAAGCTTTTTGTCTAAGACTATGGCATCCCCAAAAGAGGCGATCGCATATAAGTTTTAACAATAACAAAATCTAACCCCAAACTTACAAGGGAAGGGACAAAAAATCCATAACGTGGTACGAAATAATAGGCTTTTTAGATCTCTCTTTATATTAAAGGAAAGGAATGGAAGCAGGGTCTACTACCTGTACCTGCTACCCTAGCAATGAGATCTATATTTTTATTTGATTTCTATCTTCCCAAACTCCATCGCTTTTCTCGTTTCAATTCTAAAGCCTCTTCTTTTTCTAAGTTTGTCAAGACTTCTCGTACTTGCTGCCGAGATACTCTTAGTTCCAGATTATCCCAGCAATGACCTTGACCTCTTCTTATTTCAGGTGAATTGCGTAACTGACGCAACACATTTAGACATGCAGGACAGTCACAGCCAAATAAATCGACGGCAGCATCACTTTCTGCTGCGCTAAAATCTAAAAGAGGGTGTTCTTCAGATATCACATTAGTGTATGCAATCAAAATACCACGGTTGTGGTGGGGGTTGATAGCAGATATCTGAAAATCAGTTGGTACATCACAGGAGACTTGAGTTTTCGTAGCAGATCTGACTGTGGCAAATACACCTGGTGTTAGTAACATAGTTAACATCGAGCCAACTACAGTTGGAATTGCTACCAAATTAAACCATAGCTTGTGTTTCATACTCATACTCAAATCTCCTCGACAACCTAACAAACCTTTGAGCAGCCATTGTAATTCATCTCAGGCTAGTACACCAGATTTATTCAACCTCGGCAGGCAATTATCTGGAATTAATAGCAAATTACTCAGGTTGTTCTAGGAATTTTAGTACAAAAATTTACTTTTATTTAGCGTACTTCATTATTTTTTTGAGTATAAATTTCACTTATATTGAATACGGGATATTTAATTACTTGCAGACAGCTTTTTACCAATTTTAAGATTGAAAATTCTGCCAGTCATCAATCTACTTCTGGCATAAGTAATCATCGACATTTATCGGTAATTAATTAAATACCTTCAGAGAAGAAAATATTTCAAAAAACACGAAATAGCATTATAGTTACTCTTTGACTATTTCTAATAAATCCTCAATCAGAACATCAAAAGTCTTCGCTAATTTGTAAAAGCCGTAACGTCAGCCATTGCCATCCCTGAAGATATAGCATAAGTCTTAACGGTACTGTACGGAACGCCCGAACAATCAGAAACTTCTTTCAGTGTCCAATTTCGTTTTGCTGCAAACTCTCTAATTCATAACCTAACCAAACCCATGCTTGCAATTGGTCGAAACACTATCACTCTCTAAGCGATCGCAATTTCAAAATTTATTCCAAAAACTGAAAGGCGCTTTTTATGCTAGCAAGACACTAAGCGAACTCAGTAGCTTAATTTGTTACTAAAGAGGTAAGCTTTTAATCTTCCACTACCTCAAATAAATCTTCCATTAAAACATCAAACGCCCTAGCCAGTTTACAGAGCGCAGTTAGGTCAACCGTTGCTCTTTCTGGTAAGCGCATATAAGTTTTCACTGTGCCATAAGGCACCCCTGAGCGGTCGGAAACTTCTTTGATGTTCCAGCCTTGTTTGTCAGCAAATTCTTGAATTCTTAACCTTACCAAACCCATGCTTGACAACTAGTGAGTTTTCGCTATTTAATTTAAAAATATCATTAAAAGCGATCGCTTGCAGTTTGCCGACCAAAAGCGATCGCTATTTCCAAAAAATCCCCACAGTGTGGGAAACACCCTCTCATAAAAATAAGAAGGACTCTCTCATAAAAATAAGAAAGCACTTTTATGATAGCAAGACAACAAGCAAAATCAACTGAACCTAAGACTTTTCATCCACTTGCACGATTTGTTACGAAAGAAGCAATTGCATTACTCCTCAACCGCGAACCCGAAGAGATTTATCGCATCGATTGCTGGAGACACGTGATTCACGTTGTTGGGAAAGGAATTAGCCGGTTTGTGAGCTATGCAGATTTACCACCAGTGTTGGGTGTAGAACCTCCTACACACGCAGATATGTGTCGTTGGCGTAAGCGCTGTGCGGTTCAGAAACAGAAATACGCACCTAAGTTTTGGGTGAGTTTTTACGTGCAAAAGTTCATGCAAGTTATTGACTTTAACGATCTCGTCGCCTGGGGAGAACTTATTGGCAAGATCAAGCCAGTATTTTCACTTGAAGGACTGCGATCATTACGTAGCGCTTACGTTAGTGCCGAGTGTGTGTTACAAGAGTTTTAAGCCTGAAGGTTAAAAAGCCACCTTACGAACTATCCAATTTTCTATATTTGAAAACTGATTGATACCAGGTTAAGCTGAAATCTAGCTGATAAAATTTTTAATAATTAATTTAATTTGGTATATAAATGGCGTTATCTAAATTTCTGCTCAAACTCTCTATTGCGGGTTTAGGAAATAACGAAAAACTAGCAGGACAAGAACCTAAAGCTATCGAATATGCTGAGCAAGTACTTTGGCTTATTGGTCATAGCCGCTGTTCCCAACTTGCAGCATTAACTTGTACTGGAGTAAGGATTGTACAGTTGAAGCCTATTAAATAAAGCTATTTCCCGTAGTCATAAACTACTTCAAGATTGTCCTTATCCTTATGAAGGTAAGGCAATAGTTTATGGGTTGTTTGGTATTCCATCGCAAGAAATTAGGTTCGATTGCAATCTCCTCGAAATCTAGTACATTATCATAGTTCAACAATTACGAGCTAAATTTAATTAAATTTAGCTCGTAAACTTGAATTAGCAGCCTTTAAAAAGGAGCAGCTATCTATAAGGGTAGGTACAACTAGTACCTGTAGGTAAGCACCATTTATAATAGGCTACCCGCCCTACAGTTAAGGTTAGCGGAGAACCGTCTGGTTTCGTAGACATCAACGTACCAGCATTTCCAGTTCCTGGCACTCCAGCCATACACCATATACTCTGATATGAGCAGAGGCTTTTTTCTACCTCCTGCCAGCTTATTCTGACAGGGGTAGTATATCCAGCATATCCTGCATCAGCACTATTCTGAAAATACCACTTTGCATTGTAAGTTAAGCTATTGACAATTCCTTTGGCATTCCAAGTGCCGAAGCCGAAGCTCTTGTAATTTGGGTCGTTTTCAGATACCCCAGCAGTTGGACAATCATCGTAGTTCGTTTGTGGAAGATTATTGTATGTTGTGCAACTAATAAAGGCTCTTTTACTAACTGTCATATCCATCTCAAAAGCAGGATTGCTTCTTACCCATCCGCCTACATTAAACCATTTGAAATATGAATCTGCGTAAGCTGCGCCGTTGTAGTAAAGCTCTCCGTTATTTGGGTAACGCTTAATTGGAGGATATCCCACAGAAGGCGAGGCTAAGGCAATCAGTGCTGATGTTAAGCTAAAAGCAATTAATGTATTGCGTGTAATATCTTTCATTAGCTGCCTCCTCTATTTGATTCCATATCGAGCAATGTTTTCAATGCGGGTGTATATCTCTTCTGCGGTTTGTGGAATAGCTTGACTACGGACACCCAAATCTTGAGAAGTCACAACTTGCTCACGCAGCGATGAACGAGGAATAATAATTCTGCCGTTAACCTTCACACCTGGCTCAAATCCTTTGACGATAGGATCGCTTACGAGCTTCTTAATATTGTTGATGCTGCCAACAACCTCTACACCGTATATAAGCGGTTGATTGTCTTGAGACCAAGCAAGCGCAGCTTTGTCTTGCTCAATATTTCTTAGAAGTGACCATGCATCAATTCGAGGAGTTTCGTTAGTAGATTGGGCAAGAAATTGTTGCCTTGGATGAAGTTTTACAAAATCTCTAGCACGTACTTGGCTAGATTCTCGACTATTTAACATCATCGCAGCAGTCATGCGTCGAGCCTCTGCAATAACTGTCTTCGCATCTTCATTGTTGTATGCTCTGTGTGTACCAGACGTTCCAGCTACGGACATGTATACTGCCTTCAGTTAAACGTTGTAACGTCGCATCAATTGAAGAATCTGGGCATCAGGAATGCGTTGAGCAAAAAAGACACTAGCGGGAATAGGCTCATTTGGATTGGTTCTAGACCAGTAATTAAGACGCTCAGTAGAAGATAAAGGCGCAGCTACTTGTGAAGCGTTAGGTGTTTGCATTTGTGATTTAACTAAATTACTGTCCGAGGGTTAAAGAACCAGCTAAAACACCAACGATAATCACGAACAAGCGTTTTTGACGCATATAATTCTCAACACTTTGTTTTCCTCAGTTTTGTATGTAAAAGATAAGTTTTAGTTACTGTGGGTTAGAAATGGATCTTGATTGAGCTAGAAATTTCAATACCGTCTTAAACAAAACTATGAGTGAAAAATTAAAGGTATATTTGTTCATGCCCAAGGGTGATTTCACGGAGGTTTTCTACATCAATTAAAACTAACTTCAATAAAAGTACCGTTGTATCTAGAAATAGCTCACGAGTTATTAAAACTCACCGTAGTTGTAACCGATGCGCTACAATTATTAAGGCTTCTTTACAGAATTGGCGATCACTAGCCATCTTCTGTTACCAAGCTGCAATCAATCCCTCTCTACAATCTTTGGAACGCTCCTATGACGCTCCCTATTCGTAACGTCGCCATTATTGCCCACGTTGACCACGGCAAAACAACCCTGGTTGACGCTTTGCTTCGACAATCTGGTATTTTTCGCGAAGGGGAAGACATTCCAGACTGCGTCATGGACTCTAACGCCTTGGAAAGAGAACGGGGAATTACAATTTTGGCAAAAAACACAGCAGTTAGCTACAAAGACACGCTGATTAACATTGTTGATACTCCTGGACACGCAGATTTTGGCGGAGAAGTTGAACGCGTTCTGGGGATGGTTGATGGCTGTATCCTGATTGTGGATGCGAACGAAGGACCCATGCCACAAACCCGCTTTGTCTTGAAAAAAGCACTAGAAAAAGGCTTACGTCCGATTGTTGTCGTCAACAAAATTGACCGTCCGCAAGCTGATCCACACGGCGCAGTCGATAAAGTCTTGGATTTATTTATCGAATTAGGCGCAGACGACGATCAGTGTGACTTCCCTTATTTATTCGCCTCTGGTTTAGAAGGTTATGCCAAAGAAGACTTAGAAGCTGAAGGGGTAGATATGCAACCCTTATTTGAAGCAATTCTGCATCATGTACCACCACCAGTAGGCGATCCGAATAAACCTCTACAATTGCAAGTCACAACCTTAGATTATTCGGAATACCTAGGACGAATCGTCATTGGTCGAATTCACAACGGTACAATCCGCATGGGTCAACAAGCGGCTTTAATTACCGAAACAGGCGATATTGTCAAAGCCAAAGTCACTAAGTTAATGGGTTTTGAAGGACTTAAGCGCATTGAAATGCAAGAAGCAACTGCAGGAAATATTATTGCAGTTGCAGGATTTGCTAATGCAAACATTGGCGAAACTATTACCTGTCCCAACGAACCGCAGGCGCTACCACTGATTAAAGTCGATGAACCTACATTACAAATGACTTTCTCAGTGAATGATTCGCCATTTGCTGGACAAGAAGGAAATTTTGTCACTTCTCGACAATTACGCGATCGCCTATTCCGCGAACTAGAAACAAACGTAGCCCTGCGCATTGAAGAAACTGACTCACCCGATAAATTCTTAGTTTCTGGTCGAGGTGAATTACACTTGGGAATTCTCATTGAAACGATGCGACGTGAAGGTTACGAGTTTCAAGTTTCCCAACCACAAGTTATTTACCGCGAAGTCAACGGACAACCCTGCGAACCTTACGAGTACTTAGTGCTAGATGTTCCTGAAGACGGCGTAGGCGGCTGTATCGAACGCCTCGGACAGCGTCGCGGTGAAATGCAAGATATGCAAGTTGGTGGTAATGGTCGCACTCAGTTAGAATTTGTGATTCCGGCGCGGGGCTTGGTCGGTTTTCGCGGTGAATTCATGCGTCTGACGCGCGGTGATGGCATTATGAACCATAGCTTCCTTGATTACCGCCCACTCAGCGGCGAAATTGAAGCGCGGCGTAACGGTGTCTTAATCGCGTTTGAAGAAGGTACCGCAACTTTCTACGCGATGAAAAATGCCGAAGATCGCGGCGTCTTCTTTATCACTCCAGGTACTAAAGTTTATAAGGGAATGATTGTTGGCGAACACAACCGTCCACAAGATTTAGAACTTAATGTTTGTAAGACAAAACAACTCACAAACCATCGTGCTTCTAGCGGTGAAGAATTAGTTCAGTTGCAAGCACCAATGGAAATGAGCTTAGAACGCGCTTTAGAGTATATTAGTGCTGATGAATTAGTCGAAGTCACACCACAATCGATTCGTCTGCGGAAAATGGCAAAAAAACTTGCCAAGCGTTGATAGTAATGCAACAAGTGAAGGGTAATCTTAAAGCATGACATGAGTGGTGCGGGCAAAATGCCTGCACTTATCCTTTACTAATGAGCATAAATAAGCAAATTGCTGACTGGCTAGAGTCGCGTTGGGTCACACCAGCTTACAGTGGTTGGGTACTTATTGGCGTCACTAGCTGTTTTTTTGGTGCTGCCGTGAATACAATGGCAGGGTGGCTGTATGTTTTCAGTGGCTTGGGTTTTGCATTGTTAGGAATCGCCGCGATTTTACCTGTGAGATCGCTTCGCGGTATCAAAATCCGTCGTGCTGCAATTCAACCCGTCAGCGCTGGCGAAGCATTAACGGTAGAAATTGAAATCGCTAATGAGACAGCCCACCCTAAGAGTTTACTGCAAATTCAAGACTCACTAGCTTTTGTTTTAGGTAAACCAGTCCAAGCACCAATTGAAGTCATTCCACCGCATCAAAGTTACACCTGGGTATATCGTCACCCCACACAACAGCGAGGTGTTTACCGTTGGCATACAATACAATTACGAACCGCTGCACCTGTAGGATTGTTTTGGTGTCGCCGTCAGCAAGAAATACCTGCTACAGCCGTTATCTATCCTACGGTTTTACCATTAACAACGTATCCGATTATTGATAGCGTTGGTCAAGAGAATCATGCTAAGTCGTATAACCAACAACAGCGCGTGCGATCGGCGACTGAAGGATTAACGCGATCGCTTCGTCCTTATCGTACTGGAGATCCTTTACGTTTAATTCATTGGCGCACAAGTGCTCGTTATGGCGAATTTCGCGTCAGAGAATTAGAATTAACGATTGAAGGACGCGAACTTGTGATTTGCTTAGACAGCGCTGGAATTTGGGAAGAAGATAGTTTTGAACAAGCAGTTATTGCTGCGGCATCTTTGTATTTTTACGCACAAAAGCAACAACTAAATGTCCAACTTTGGACTGCTGCAACAGGTTTAGTGCAAGGAAATCGAACTGTTTTACACGCTTTGGCTGCAACGCATTTTAATGAAGTGCAAGTAGCAAATTTACCTCAAAGTCGTCTTGTTTGGTTGAGTCAAAATCCATCAAGTTTGAAGACAATTTCTCCTGATAGTTATTGGATACTATGGGGGGATGATTCAACAGTTAATCATAATTCTTTTGGTATTGTCATTGATAAAGATCAGTCATTGCCATCTCAATTACAGCAGGTTGTGCGAGTAGGGCGTCTTCTCGTAGAGTAGGTCACAAAGAAAGGATGTAGAAAGAGTATTTAAAGATAATAACTGAGGATTCCATAGCGATCGCCTTTAAGTCATTTCAATCCAAGCTATTCTTACCCTATTACTCATTACCGATTACCAATTGCTATTTTCTACAAGTCACAATTAATTTAGGTTTGCTGTAGAACTCAGAATGTGATGTGTCTACCTACGTTAAAATGCAGAAAATAACTTGATTACAAACCTTTAAGATTATGAAACCCACAGATAGCAGCAACTTATCAACGGATAAAAGTTTGGAAGCAATGTGGCAGTTTGCGCAAACTTATGCTAAGCGTACCGGAACTTACTTTTGTGCTGAACCTTCGGTTACTGCTGTCGTCATTGAAGGACTTGCTAAACACAAGGACGATCTAGGTGCTCCTTTGTGTCCTTGCCGTCATTATGAAGATAAACACGCTGAAGCTGGTGCAGCATTTTGGAATTGTCCGTGTGTTCCTATGCGCGAACGTAAAGAGTGCCATTGTATGCTGTTTCTTACCCCAGATAATGAGTTTGCTGGCGAGCAGCAGGAGATACCTTTAGATACGATTAAAGAAGTACGCTCTAGCATGGGATGAACGAATCAATACCAGATCAATTCTGGGAAGGTGTAGAGCAATTTAATACTCGACAGTTCTACACCTGTCACGATACGCTAGAAGCTCTGTGGATGGAAGCAACAGAGCCAGAGAAAACGTTTTATCAAGGGATCTTACAACTTGCTGTGGCGCTTTATCACTTGGGTAATGCTAATTGGCGGGGAGCAGTTATTTTACTAGGAGAAGGCATTAATCGATTGCAGCGCTACTCACCCATTTTTAGTGGTATCGATGTTGAAGAACTGGTCGATAGGAGTAGTCATCTATTAGCACAATTGCAACAAGCAGGATCTGAAAAAATCGGTGATTGGATAGTAACTGAAGAATTTAACGCAAATTCAGACTTGCTGCCTATAATTACAACAGTGCAGCCAGAATAAATGGGTGTTTGCATTGGAGATGCTTGAGGAGTTGAAACTTAAGCATAGCAGTCATCGTCAGGTGAAATACAGTTCTGCGTTGCCAGGGTTCGTGCTTAATTTTCAGACAAACGTTATATGATGCTCCATTTCTTTTTGCCCTCGTCTTTTGTGCGTCGCTGCGGCTTGGCGATCGCAATTTTACCCTTGACTTTGATGAGTGCGATCGCTTTAAATACTCCTTTACAACGTGCCCAAGGTCAAACCGCCGAACAAAATTCGTTGATCATCAATTCTGATGTTCAAGAAGCAAACTCGCAAACAGGAATTTTTACAGCACGCGGTAACGTGCAAATGAATTATCCTGCACGGCAAATTCAAGCAACTGCTGCCCAAGCACAATATTTTAGCCAAGAGCGAAGAATTGTTCTCAGTGGCGACGTGTATATTTTACAGCAAGGAAACAGCATTCGCGGTGAAAATGTCACGTATATGATCGACGAAGGGCGATTTATCGCAACACCAAAGGCAAATCAACAAGTGCAATCGATTTACATTGTTTCTGAGCCGAATCCGAATCAACCACCAGGAACGCCGCCAGCACCCGCAGTACCGCCCTTAGCACCCAGCCCAGGATCGTAAACTGAATCCGTTATTTTTTACTTGTGGGTGTGTCGGGGAGTCCTCGTGAAAAAGATTGTCTTAGAAAATATCCACAAATCTTACGGTAAGCGCGTTATTGTCAATCGCGTCAGTATTTCTGTAGCGCAAGGTGAAGTTGTCGGGCTTCTTGGTCCTAATGGTGCCGGGAAAACAACAACATTTTACATCGCAACAGGCTTAGAAAAACCTAACGAGGGAACTGTATGGTTGGACGATCACAATATCACTGCACTCCCCATGCACCAGCGCGCGCGGTTAGGAATTGGCTATTTAGCGCAAGAACCAAGTATTTTCCGCAACCTCAGCGTTAAAGATAATCTGTTATTAGTTTTACAACAAACGAATGTTCCTCGACGCGAATGGCAGCACCGCTTAAATGAACTGCTACGGGAATTTCGTCTAGAAAAAGTCGCAAATACCAAGGGAATTCAAGTTTCTGGGGGCGAACGCCGACGTACCGAATTAGCAAGGGCTTTAGCTGCTGGACGTCATGGACCAAATTTTTTATTCTTAGATGAACCCTTTGCGGGTGTTGACCCGATCGCTGTCGCCGAAATTCAAGCTATGGTAAAAAAGTTACGCGATCGCCAAATAGGTATCTTGATCACCGACCATAATGTACGCGAGACACTTGCAATCACCGATCGCGCCTATATTATGCGTGAAGGACAAATTCTCGCAGCGGGTAACGCCGAGGAACTCTACAACGATCCTTTGGTACGGCAATACTATTTAGGTGACAAATTTCAGATTTAGTGGCTAGTGGCTAGAATAACTGTTTTACATAATCATGCCGATTACCCATTACCTATTACCCATTACTCAGCATAATGACAATCGCTAGTCACAAATCTGCTAAGTTTCCATCACTGATGCCTTTTTCAGTGATGGATCGCTATATTGCGATGGAACTGCTACCACCGTTTTTGTTTGGTGTGGGTGCTTTTTCCTCGGTAGGAGTTGCGATCGGTACTGTATTTGACTTGGTGCGGCGAGTCGTAGAATCGGGACTACCCTTAGAAATTGCTTTGCAGGTATTTCTCTTACAATTTCCCGCTTTTGTGGTCTTGGCTTTCCCCATGTCTACGTTGTTGGCTGTATTGATGACCTACAGTCGCTTTTCTAGTGATAGTGAGTTGATTGCACTCCGTGGTTGTGGTATCAGTGTCTATCGTATCGCTTTACCTGCAATTGTTCTCAGCCTTGTTGTCACCGGAATCACGTTTTTATTTAACGAGCAGATTGTACCAGCATCAAATTATCAAGCAACTCTTACGTTAAATCAAGCGCTCAAGCGCGAAACGCCAACGTTTCAAGAAGAAAATATTATTTATCCTGAATATCAAGAAGTTAAACAAGCCGATGGCGACAGTAGGCGGATTTTGTCACGGTTATTTTATGCTGATCGCTTTGATGGTCAAACAATGTCAGGATTAACAATTATTGATCGCTCGAAAGAAGGCTTAAACCAAATCGTCATGGCAGATTCTGCGGCGTGGAACCCGCAACAAAACGTTTGGGATTTCTTTAATGGTACGATTTATCTTGTTTCTGCGGATAGTTCTTATCGCAACATTGTTAGGTTTGAACACCAACAATTACAGTTACCGCGCGCGCCTTTAGATGTTGCTAGTAGAGGGCGAGACTATGATGAAATGAATATTGCCGAAGCGCGCGATCGCTTAGAAAAAATTCGCTATAGCGGTGACGAACAAAAAATCCGCAAACTAAGAGTCCGCATTCAAGAAAAAATTTCGTTTCCGTTCGTTTGTGTTGTTTTTGGTTTAGTAGGTGCTGCTTTAGGAACTAAACCACAACGTCGCGCGGGAAAAGCAACAAGCTTTGGTGTGAGTGTAGTCATTATTTTTACGTATTATTTGTTTGGCTTTATTTGTAGTGCTTTAGGAGTAGCAGGGATTCTGACTCCTGTTACATCAGCTTGGCTACCAAATGTTTTTGGGTTGACTGCGGGTGGATTGTTGTTAGTTCGCGCTGCGCGGTAGAAAAAATTAGACTTCCTCATGAATCGCACTCTTCCTTCGACTCTCTTCAGGTCTAGCCAAATGAAGTGAGCCTGCGTACACTTTATTCAGTCCACCTCCGTGAATTTTGATCTAGCAGCGAATAAATTCGCGATTCTTTTTAAGCGGCAATTCGCCATCCTTGAGCGTACTGTTGTGCATTCCATAGTGCAGCATAACGCCCTTGTTGTGATAAGAGTTCTGGATGAGTGCCTCGCTCCACAATCCGCCCGTCTTCTAGGACTAAAATCGAATCGGCACTAACAACGGTAGATAAACGATGCGCGATGACAATCACGGTTTTATCGGCAACAAGTTGATCGATTGCTCGTTGTACAGCTACTTCACTTTCGGTATCTAAAGCTGATGTGGGTTCATCTAATATGACAATTGGCGCATCTTTGAGAACCGCACGCGCGATCGAAATGCGTTGACGTTCTCCACCGGATAGCGTACCGCCAATTTCACCAACCGAAGTATCGTATCCTTTGGGTAAACGGCTAATAAACTCGTGACAATTTGCAGCGCGTGCAGCCATTTCAACTTCAGCATCTGTCGCGTCAGGTTTAGCCATGCGGATGTTGTTGCGAATCGTGTCATCAAATAAATAGACATCTTGAAACACTGCAGAAATATAGCGCATGAGTTGACTCGGTTCGACTTGGCGCACGTCTACCCCACCAATGCGAATACTACCTTGTTGCACATCAGCAAAGCGGCTAATTAGACGAGTAATTGTCGTTTTACCGCTACCAGACGATCCGACTAAAGCTGTTAACGTGCGTTCTGGCAAGTGAAATGATACATCTTGCAGCGTCCACTCGGATTGATCGGCATAGCGAAATGAAACATTTTTAAAATTAATGTCAAAAGAAGTAAGTTGCGCGAGTGGTGTTTGTACAGGAAGAGGAGGAATGCTCATCAAGGCTTCGATCCGCTCTAGTCCAATTTCCATCAAGTCGAAGACGCTAGCAAGTCCTGTGAGTTGAGCAAGTGGTTCGCTAAAACGCATAGCGATCGCCACCAACGCAAATAACGCCGGAATCGAAAGGCTTCCTTGCAGAACAAACAGTGTTCCTAAACTGATAACAGTAAAAATACCAACTTCAACGACAGTTGCCATAGCGATCAGCGGTAGATTGACTAGTCGTTGTCCTCTTGATTGCACATCACGTTGATGAACGAGTGCAGCTTGCAAACGTTGCGATCGCTCTCCTACTTGTTTTGTCGCTCGCAGTACAGGTAAACCTTGGACATACTCCACCACTCGCGAAGCCGTATTAGCATCGGCATCCGCTACCTCACGCAATAACTTTTTGACAAGCGATCGCATTTGCTGGTAAATTGGCACTGCCAAGGGAAATGTAACGATTAATGCCACAGCTAATCGCCAATCGATAAATAGCGTTACGATAACTATAATCATTGGCACAACCAATGTTTGAATAATCAGTGTTGCCAAACTGCCAATCCACAACACGATCTCACTGACATTACCGCTGAGTACAACATTGAGATCGCCAGACTGTCGTTGATTCAGTTCTTCTAAAGGTATTTGTCGTAACTGTTGTGCGAGTCGTAATCGTGTTTCATGGGCAACATCAGTAGATGTCATCCAAGCAAAGTCTAATTCTCGCCAGCGGAGTAATCCTTCAACAATAACTAAAAATCCGAATAAAGCTAAGAGTGTCCAAACTCGTTGAATATCAATCGGTTGAGTCATTAATGCTGATAGTAAGGGAAAGAAAAGAGCAAAGATGACTCCTTGGATGATAGAAGCGATAACAGACAGCAGCAGTGCAGATTGCAACTGCGACTTATACGATCCGGCAACGTCCATCATGCGATGATAGGTGTTGAGCATGGCTTTATCTTAAATTTGGATAAATCTTGGGTAATAATTGATCGAGGATCAGGCGCAGCATTCGAGTACCAGTACCACTGTGCCAAAACTGATCGACTTCGTAGACTTGATAGTTTTGGACTGCTTGCAGTTGTTGCCACAACGAGTGATTTGTAAGCTGTTGCGAAAGAGGAACCTTGGAAGGTGAATAAGTTTGCACAAAGATAATATCGGGGTTGACTGCTAAGATTTGCCGCAGCGAGAGTGTCATTAATCCTGGTTCTCCACGATGTTCCGGTTGATGCCACGGGTAATGCGTGAATTGTTGCAAAATGCTACCAAGTGTGCCTCGATCTGTTTCAACAAGGAATTTACCCATCCAGAAATTTAGGATTGAACCGCCCATCATCAGCACTGTTTTGCGCGGTGTTGTAATGGAATTGCGATAGATGTCTAGACACTGTTCAAACTGCGCGATCGCAATTTCTGCTGTCTCGGTGCGATCGCACAAATATCCTATATCTCTCAATCGTTGCAATGTAGCTTCATAGCCAGTTTTGTTCATCAAATAGACAGGTGCAATATTGTTCAACCAAGTTTTATAAAACCGATGCGGAAACGCCCATCCGAGAATTAAATCTGGTTGTAGTGCTTTGATGCGATTGATTTGGGGAAACATCCACGAACCAACTGGTGTAATCTGCTGTTTGAATTCGCCATAGAATTCGGGTCGATTTGCGATACCTTTGGTTAGATAACCCACGGGCTGTAACCCAAGTTCAAAAAGAATATCTATTCCTGTTGCTGTCAAACTCACGATCCGCTTGGCAGGTTTTAGCAAAGTGAGCGATGTTTCTGTATCATCAATGACTTGTGTATCACTGGAGGATTGCATAAAAATGTCTTTTTTGTTGTTCTAACCACGCGATCGCCTCTTCAGCTAACTGAAAGACATCGCAAGGATATATTTGAGGTGTAAGATTTTTTGGAGACGTAGACGCAAAGCGGCTTGCCGAAGGCTACCACTCCAGACGCAGAGCACGCAGAGAGAAGTGTTGGGGAGGGATTCTCGTAAATTGTTTGAGCTTGCTGTATTTGTCTTTTACAAATGAAGTTCAAACTGCTAGAAGAGATAGGGTATTAATCGCTTTGTTTTGTACATATATTCTTGGTATTGAGTGCCAAATTGCTCGATCATCATTTGTTCTTCATTGCCAACTCGGACAATGTAGAGAATGCCGAAGGCAATGACTCCTGCTAAACCTGCTATCCAATTTGGTAATAATAGTGCTTGGGCAATACTCCATAGCCAAATCGACATGTACATAGGATGGCGAATTTTTTGATAAACTCCGCTGGCGATTAGTGTGTGGGCTTCTCGTATTTGTAAGGTTGGCGACCAGTTTCTCCCCAGATCGTGATGTGATCGCCAAAATAGCCACATTGCGATCGCAAATGTCACAATGCCTAAGCCATTAACCCAAATCGGTAGGTGATAGTTGGCAATATCAAGCCACGGAGTAAAAACGTATACGAGTGGCAAAGCAACCATTCCTAAAAACACCAAAAACAGCAATCCTTTTTCTTGAGGAGTTTTGCGATTATCGATGATTGTGTTTTGTTGAGTTTCTCGCTGGTAAGGAATGCGAATAATTGTACTTGCTGCTAGCCCAATTAGGAAGGCGACTTTAAGGATTTGCGTGTCCATTTTTTTACCTCACTACTGCATTTCAACTAAAGTTTGCAATTGCGCTACGCGCAGCGCTTTGATGCGATCGCACTTTGAGTTCCCAATTCTGCGCTTGCTGATGACGCAACCAGAGTCGTGCGTAAACACCATCATTTGCAAGTAGTTCGTTGTGTTTACCGCATTCTACTAATCGTCCTCGATCTAATACTGCAATCTGATCGGCACTCATAATCGTCGCTAAGCGATGTGCGACTACAATTAAGGTTTTCCCCGTTGTTAGTGATGCGATCGCTTGTTGAATCAACGCTTCATTTTCCGGATCGGCAAAGGCAGTGGCTTCATCTAATACAACAATGGGATTATCTTGTAGAATCGCACGGGCAATCGTAATACGCTGGCGCTGTCCACCTGAAAGCCGAGTCCCTCGTTCGCCAGCGATCGTGTCGTAGCCGTTGGGTAATGTGAGGATATCGTGGGCTTGTGCTGCAGAAGCTGCTGCAACTATTTCTGCATCGGTGGCGTTTGGTTTACCTAGTTTAATGTTGTTGCGGATCGTGTCGTGCAATAAAAAGGTATCTTGAAAGACAAATGAAACCCAGGACATCAAAGTATCAGAGTTCATTTGGCGCACATCTACACCGCCAATCTCAATTGAGCCATGATCGACATCCCAAAAACGAGGAATAAGTCGTGCTAGAGTCGTTTTGCCCGCACCTGAAGGACCTACTAATGCTGTTACTGTTCCGGCTGGCAGATCGAGCGATATATCTTGTAGTGCTGGACGTCCATCACTGTAGGAGCAAGTTACATTGCGTAACGTAATTGAAGCATTGGCAGGCTGTTGAGAATGTTCGGGTTGTGGTAGTGCTGGTTCGGCGAGTACGCTTCCAATCCGTAACGCTCCGGCATTCGCTTGATTGATGAAATAGGAAAGTGTGAATATAGGCTTAAACGCTCCGCACAAGCGAGGGGCGAGTAAAAGAAATACTAATAGTCGCGGGAAGGATAGCGTTTCTTGCATCATGAACCACGCTCCCACCGCAGATACGATCAATAGTGTGGGTAACGGTTCAAATAGCAATGTTCCGAATCGACCAGAAGTCTGCGTTTTTTCATTCCATTCGCGCAGCTTCTGCGTAAAGGTATCGAGTGTATTCTGAAATCGAGCAAAGGAACTACTACCATCACTAAAGGTGCGAACGACTTGCATTCCTTGCACAAACTCAATGATGACGCTATTAATCTGTTCATTGGCGCGATCGTAAGCATCGCGTTGTTCGGCATAATCGCGTAACGCCAGCCGAATGAAAATCATGCCTACGGGAAGTACTGCTAATGTCACTAATCCTAATCGCCAATCGGCAACAAACATTGCAATTAATGACACCACCGGAATTGTGTATGCTTGTCCAAATAAGGGTGTACTGTCGGCGACAAAGGCATGAAGTGATTTGACATCATCTTGGACAATTTTCTTAATTGCACCTGAGCCAGTGGTAATAATATAGCCGAGTGGCACTTGGGCAAGGTGTGTAGTCAGTGCTGTTCGTAAGATGACTTCAAGTTTAAATGCTGCGATGTGGGAGACATGAAATGCAAAAACTCTGGCGGTAAAGGCGATCGCTACCATTCCTAATGCTATTGCAATCCATTGCCAAATTTGGGCAGGTGGTAATTCAGATAAGAGCGCTGCCGCAATTGGAGGAATTGTTAGCAATGAACCGATTCCAGCAATTGAACTTAATGCCGAAAGCGCGATCGCACCTACAATGCGTCCTTTAACAGGAGCCATCACGTCCCAGATTTTGGTTGGCGGTTTGGAGAAAGCTGAATGGGTCATAGTCTCAAGAAGTACAACTCAGATTTTAATGAGAATCAATAGCAATAAATTGAGCGCATTATAACGGATCTTTTTGCTTTAAAACGGCGGTATCAGAAATAATTACTACCTACGAGCGAACTTGAGGTTGTTCGATGAATGTCAGGGCGATCGCATCGAGTCGAGGCTGTGCAGTCCTTTGATAATAGCGACGACATTGATACAGGAAATTGCTATGCAAATGAGAAACAAGCTTTGATAACCGAGATGTTCTGCAATGATGCCTCCAATCGCTCCTGCTAGGATCGTGCTGAAATAGACTACTGAAGTCTGAAAAGTATAATCCGTTCCGGCGGTTTCGACTCTGCTTTTATCCATCATGACAGTTGATAGGACGGATTGAACCGTAATAAACCACGCCATGCTGATTCTCAGCATCCATATCCAACGCATAAACTTCCTCGCACCAAGTCCACCTTGCTTATTAAGACTGAGTTTCAGTAAGCATGGGTGAATTGTACAGGGAAAGCGAGTTGAACTTGATCGCTAGCCGGAGGTTTTATGATCGCCAGACGGAGATTTTTGACCAACGATCCAGTACTGCTTTTGATAAGCTGCTAAATAATCCTTAGGATTTACCCCAAACTTACGCCTAAACGCAGCAGCAAACGAGCCTCGATGGGCAAACCCAACCGCATGAGCAACTCCTGCTATTGTCATGTGATTCTCTTGCAACAGTTGTGCAGCTTGTTCCATGCGATAGTTGTGGAGATAACCAAAAACCGTTGTGCCAAAAACTTGACGAAAGCCTTGCTTGAGTTTGCAATCATTGATTCCAACCTGGCGCGCTAGCGAGAGTAGCGATGGAGGATTATCTAATTGGTGAATCAAAAGATCTTTCGCTTGATGAATTCGTTTCACATCGTCCGGTTTAAGTTGATGTGTTTTTTGTAATTCTGAGCGATCGACTTTGAGTTGTTTCCAATAAAGTGCAATGAGTTCTAGTCCCTTACTCTCCAGATACAATCTGCGAGTTTTACCCTGATAAGGGCAGTGTAAAATTTGCCCAAGCGCGATCGCCATCAAAGAGGTCGTTTTACTAAACTGCCAGTAAGGAATCGGTACATTGGCGTCGAGTATTCTTCTTAACTCAGGGGGAAAGTCTGCTTCATCAATTGTGTCTCTAAAGATGCTAGGGGCGATCGCTAACTCAACAGTGCGAATTTGTTTACCAGTCGGAAGCTCTATACTGCCTGCATTACCAGGACAGTACGATAAGGCATATTCTCCTGCTAATGAACATAAATGAGTACTTGAGCCTCGCATCGAACCAGACACGAAACCAGACACGCAAAATTTGAGAGCAATCCATGAATTTGCCAGGTCGGTATCTAAACACTTTAAGCTGAGACTTCTATGCAGTTGACAATCTTGCAGAAAAAGTTCTAGTCCATCCCTTAGTTGTATGCTGCGTACATTCCCTTGTCCCAAAGTTTTGGGAAGCGTTAAATATGTTTCACAATCATAGAAGTGGCGATCGGCTCCAGTTTGTTGCCGAAACTCATCTAAGGCACTTTGAAAGTCTGTAAAAGTGAGTGAAACATCCATTACCAAACATCCATTACCAAATAGAAAAATGAGAAGGGTTCTACTGATGTTTGATCGTTTGAGATTCATAGCTAGAAACCGCAGCGCGAAGATTACCATTGTGTTGCGCTAAAAGTTTGTCGCCTTCTTCTTTAGTGACGCCTGTCCAGTGCATCAGTAAGGCAAGCTTGACTTGATTTCCACTTTGCTCTAGTAGTAGTGTAGCCGCACTACTGCGGTCGAGTCCTGTTAAATCCTGCAAAATCCGAATCGCGCGATCACGTAACTTGCTATTAGTAACAGCAACATCGACCATGCGATTACCGTAAACTTTTCCTAGCTGCACCATCACTCCAGTCGAGAGAATATTTAACACTAACTTCGTTGCGGTTCCTGCTTTGAGGCGCGTTGATCCTGCTAAAATTTCGGGTCCTACTAATAGGCGAATATCAACATCAACTTCAGCACTGACTTGTTCTTTGGGGACACAAGCGATAAAAATTGTTGTTGCACCACGTTCGCGGGCGGCTTGCAAAGCACCATGAACATAAGGAGTTGTCCCACCGGCTGTAATCCCAACAACAACATCGAGTTGTGTGATGTGACGTTGCGCGATCGCATTATATCCATCTTCGGCTTTGTCTTCTAAATCTTCCGAACTGCGTACCAAAGCGCCAGCGCCACCCGCAATAATTCCTTGAACGAGTTCAGGAGAAGTACAAAATGTTGGCGGACACTCCGCCGCGTCTAACACGCCTAATCTGCCACTTGTTCCCGCACCGATATAAAATAATCGACCTCCGTGGTGCAAAGCATTGGCGGTACGATCAATTGCCGCAGCGAGTTCGTTTTTTGCCGCCGCGACAGCCGCGATCGCGTTTTGATCTTCCTGATTAAAAAGTTCGACAAGCTCTAAGGAACTCAACTGATCCAAGTTTCGACTATTAATATTGACCTGTTCTGTCAATAAATGACCGCGTCCCTCTGCTTGAATCATGCTGTTTGCTCCTGCTTTTGAGATCATATGCTGCGTGTTACAATAGTCCTTCCAATTTACGCCGAATAGCGTCTAAGTCTGGACTAGGGTCTTGAGATTGAGTTTCTAGTTGCCAGTCAGTCTCCTCGACATTCGTTTCGGGAGGAAGCGCTAACCCGCCTTCAGGAATCAGTTCCCAATCATAATCAGCACTTTCGCAAAATTCCTTGATTTCCTCAGCGTCCATGGCTTCAACCGTCGGCGAGGGGAAGTCTTGGGCTTCTAACATCAGCGCAAAGCGAGTCGCATCATCTTCGGCTTCAAACATCAAAACACGATTGCGATCGCCGACTCGAATCGTATGAATACCTTCGTTTTCAGTACGAGCATTGAATAACAAAACAAAAACACGCATGGGAGTAATCATTTATCCCCTCCTTCTTTATGGATTATGGTACAGTTACAAATTTCAGCAATCATTTGTAACAAAAACGGTAACTACAATCTCATAATTTACTAGCTACTTGATACTGATATCGGTATTTTATAAGTGTGCCATTTCTCTTCGCGCCATCAGTAGCCTTCAAGTGTAACCTGTAAACTTCAATGAAGAATCCTCCTGATCTCGATAACCAAACCGACGAAAGACGTTCCGAGCGATCGTTATTAAGTTATCGCACTGGAATTGTCATCGGTGCTCCTTTATTGTTGGGACTTGTAGCAGGTGGCTGGTGGTTGTGGACTTTCGTCAACGAGCAGTTAGCACCACTTGTAGAACGCAATTTAACACAAACGCTCAATCGACCGGTGCAAATAGGAAGGGTAGAGAGTTTTTCCCCAACAAGTTTACGCTTTGGTGCTTCAGCAATTCCTGCAACTGCAACCGATCCAGACCGCGCTGCTGTAACTGCCGTAGATGTGACTTTTAACCCTTTACAACTATTAATTACTCGCACATTGAGACTCGATGTTACGTTAGTCAATCCTGATATTTATCTAGAGCAAGATGCGGAGGGACGCTGGATTTCTACCACTTTAGCAGCCGAAGAAGAAACAGGACCAATTAGTACTGAACTTGATCGCATTCGCTTTCGTAATGCTAATGTCGTCCTCGTACCGAATCCTGAGGCAAGAAACGAACCGATTGCGAACCAAGCAACGAAAGCATCAGTTACAGTTAGTCAAGGTAACGGATTTGCCCAATTTTTAGATAATAACGATCTCATTCGCTACAACATCAGTGGCAATTTAGCAACTGAGGGGAATATTGAAATTCAAGGTGAATCGCAGCTTAGCACCGAACGAACCAACTTACAAATTCAAGCGCAAAACGTCCTCGCCTCAGAAGTTACCCGCTTGATTGATTTACCGATCGATCTGCAAGGTGGACGCGTTGACGGTAACTTAAACGTGCAATTGCGACAAGCACAAGAACCTGCACTGTTTGGTACTGCACAACTTAAAGGAGTCACCGCACAAGTTGAGCAACTGCCGCAGGCGTTTAATAATTCGAGTGGCACACTTGGTTTTCAGGGTAAGCAAATTTGGCTCGATAACGTTCAAACAAGTTACGGAAGTATTCCGGCGATCGCTAACGGCGTACTCGATATCGAAGCAGGTTTTAATATTGCGGCAAGAGTTCCAAGCGTTAGTTTTGCGAATGCTCAAAAAACTTTAGGATTGGATCTGCCTGTACCCGTCGCAGGCGAAGCAAGAGCGGAAGTTCAACTTAGCGGACCTATCCAAAAGCCGACATTATCAGGTAGCGTCAGGACGACGAAGCAAGCGCGAATTGACCGAGTTGATTTTAAAAATTTGAGTGCGCGATTTGCATTTGCGCCAACAGAATCGGTAATTGCATTTAAAGACATTCAAGCTGTACCTACTGTGGGCGGTCAAATTACTGGCGGTGGTACTGTACGGATTGGAGACACGCCAGGATTAGGATTTAATCTCGATGCGCGGAATATTCCTGGCGATGCGATCGCGCGGCTTTATGGTGCTGCACCGGATTTTCAAATTGGGACGATCCAAGCACGTGCTAATGTTGTCGGTTCGCCAACGCAACCGCAAACAATTGTCAATTGGCAAGCTGCAAATGCAACGTATCCGGCACGCGGTCAAATCTTGATTGCTAATGCACAAAAATTGCTTTTTCGCAATACCACTGTTGATTTTGCAGGTGGTACGCTGCGCGCCGCCGGACAGTTAACGAATAATCAATGGCAAGCAACCATCCAAGCATCAGGCGTTCAGTTAGGGCGTGTGGCAGAAGTTCCTCCAGCGCTGCAAGCGCCGATTAGTGGCACGTTTAATGTTGCGGGTTCTACCGCGTCGTTTCAGCCAGACCAAATTCAGGCAACAGGTTCAGGACGCTTAAACGTTGCGGGTGGAACTGTCACTGCCTCGAATATTCAACTTGCACAAGGTCGCTGGCAAGCGCAAGTGCAAGCATCGGGTGTTCAACTTGGTTCTTTGGTTCCCCAAGTGCCACCGCAGTTTCAAGGCGCGCTGACAGGAACGTTTAATCTTGCTGGGACAACAACGGCGTTTCAACCAGAAACAATTGTCGGCACCGGTTCAGGACGTTTAAATGTTGCAGGTGGGACAGTGACTGCCGCGAATATTCAACTCGCACAAGGTCGCTGGCAAGCGCAAGTTAATGCTTCACAAGTAGAACTCGCGCGGTTTTCGGAACAACTGCAAGGTCAGTTAAATGGTCAGTTGCGCGTCACAGGTACTGTAGACTCGTTTGATTTAGCCGATGTGCGCGCCGTGGGAAATTTACGCTTTTCCCAAGGAATTGGACCTGTACAGCAACCGCTAACAGCAACGATTGGTTGGGTTGGCGATCGCGTCATTATTGAACAAGCAACCGCACCGAATTTAAACGCCAACGGACTGATTTTAGTACAAACAGCATCGGGTGTCCCCGAAGTCACCGAGTTAAATCTCAATGTCCAAGCACAAAATTACAGTTTACAAGATTTACCTTTTGAGCTACCCGCAGCCGTGAATCTTGCCGGAAGTGCAGATTTTGCAGGTAACATCACGGGAACGTTAACCGAACCGAATGTTGTCGGTGCGTTACAACTGCAAAACTTAGCAGTTAATGATTTAGCCTTTGCCCCACAATTAACCGGAAATGTTCAGCTAACAGCAACTGATGGGTTGCAGTTAGCTGTTTCTGGCGGTGAAGATCAAATTACGTTGAATTTAGATGCACAGAATCGTCCGGTTTCTTTTCTAGTACGGCGCGATGCCGCAGTTGCTAGAGGGCGTAGTGTCGGCGAAAATCTGTTAGTCAATATCGAGAATTTTCCTTTGGCGGCGCTGGAGTTAACACCTGATTTACCTATATTAGGTAATGCGCCGATTTCAGGACAACTTACGGGCGATCTCACAGTAAATCCGACAACATTTGCGGTTGCGGGAAATATTGCGATCACTGATCCGGCAATTGGAACGCTTACAGGAAATCAATTTGTTGGACAAGTTAACTTTGCTGCTGGTACAGGAACGCTGACCGGAGGCGAGTTTATTCAAGGAGATGGTCGCTATGCGTTTTCAGGAAGTGTAACGCAAACTCCGAGTGGACCTGAATTTGAGGCACAAGTGAATGTTGCAAATGGTCAAGTACAAAGCGTATTAACAGCACTGCGGTTCTTTAATTTAGAAGATTTCCAACGCGGGTTAGAAGCACCAAACTATGCAGGAGCAAATACACTCAATACAACACCTGTCGGCATACCCGATGCACCATTATTAACTCAAATCCGCCGTTATTCAGAAATCACAACGCTTTTGCAACAACAGCGCCAACAGCGTCAAGATGCGTCGCCATTACCTGCACTCGCCGATTTTCAAGGAACATTTGGTGGCACGGTTGCGGTGAGTGGTTCTTTGCAAGCTGGTGTCACGGCTAATTTTGATTTGCAAGGTCAGAATTGGCAATGGGGTGATTACAATGTGGATCAATTGATTGCTCAAGGTAACTTTGAAGACGGTGTTTTGACACTCCTTCCTCTACGAATTCAATCGGATGAATCGCTACTTGCTTTTACAGGGCAAATTGGCGGTACAGAACAATCGGGTCAATTACAATTGACGAATTTTCCGATCAACACGCTAACGGATTTTGTCGATTTGCCTATCGATGTGACTGGGCAATTGAATGGTTCAGCAACTTTAGCTGGATCAGTAGAAAATCCGCAAGCGATCGGAGAATTAGAACTCAGCGCCGGAACATTGAATAATAAACCTGTCGAATCAGCAACGGCAAGCTTTAGCTATGCAAATGCGCGATTTAACATTGGTAGTAATATCGTTGTCACTGGACCTGAGCCAATCGTCATTACTGGTAGCATACCTCTAGAGTTACCTTTCGCCTCAGTCACGCCTGATAGCGACCAAATTAGTTTAGATATCAACGTCCAAAACGAAGGTTTGGCATTACTTAATTTATTAACAGATGCTGTTGCCTGGGAATCAGGACAAGGACAAGTACAATTACAAGTAAGCGGGACAACGCAAGAACCTGTAGCAACAGGAATTGCAACGATTAATGATGCCACAATTACAGCCCAGGCTTTGCCTGAACCTTTAACCGATGTTACAGGAACAATCAACTTCAATCTTGACCGCATCCAAGTTGATAGCGTTCAAGGTAATTTCTCGCGCGGTAATGTTGTCGCGCAAGGTGTCATTCCAATCTTTAGTAGTTTTTCACCCGCCGATCCAGACTTTGCCAATCCGCTGACTGTCAACCTCAATCAGCTAACGCTCAATCTTGACGGGTTATATCGCGGTGGTGCTAGCGGAAACGTGATTGTGACGGGAAGTGTCCTCAATCCAATAATTGGCGGACAAGTTGAACTTGCCCAGGGTGCAATATCTATTCCAGAAGAAAACGGCAATGGGGCTACACCAGTTACTGCAACAGCAACTAGCAGTTCTGTTCCCAGATTTGCTGGCAATCAAGCTGAAATTGCAAATGTTGAGTTTAATAACTTACAACTCACACTAGGCAACAGAGTAGAAGTGACTCGTCCACCGATTATCAATCTAGAGGCAACAGGCTCACTGAATATAAGTGGTACACTTAACGACCTGCGCCCAGATGGTGTGATTCGGTTACGTCGTGGTGGCGTAAATTTATTTACAACTCAATTTGTTTTGGCGCGTGGCTACGAACATACGGCAACGTTTAGACCAAATCAAGGTCTCGACCCTGAATTAGATATTCGCCTCGTGACACGAGTACCAGAAGTTACGCGTACGCGAGTTGCTACTTCACCTTTGTCGGGCGATATTACACAACCACTGGCGACTGATTTGGGTGGTTTTGAGACGGTGCGCGTCCAAGCTGAGGTTCAAGGTCCTGCGAGTCAACTTTTTGATAATTTAGAACTAACGAGCAATCCTTCACGCAGTCAGTCAGAAATTGTGGCTTTACTCGGTGGTAGTTTTATTGATACTTTAGGAGGCGGGGATAGTGTTCTAGGACTGGCTAACTTGGCAGGGACAGCTTTACTAGGTAACTTCCAAGGTGCGGTAACGAATCTTGGTAATGCTTTTGGTTTATCCGAGTTGCGTTTATTTCCGACAGTTGGTACAGAATCTGGAGGGCGGACTTCCGCACTCGAATTAGCCGCAGAAGCTGGAATTGATGTCTCTGGAAATCTCTCGGTTTCTGTCTTGCGAGTTTTGACATCGGATGACCCAACTCGTATCGGTTTGAACTACCGACTTAACGACCAATTTCGCGTCCGTGCTGCAACAGATATTACAGGAGAAACACGGGCAATTTTAGAATACGAAAATCGATTTTGAATGATAAGTATTGGTAATGGAAAGTTGAGCAATATTTTTACAAATTACCAGTTACCAATAACCAATATTTTCATCTACTTACTTGACAGTTTTAGACTCGTTGATTTGTCAACTTCAGATTTAGAATGGACAGACCTAAAATACCTAAAAACAAAACTAACCCAATTGTGCAAGCATAGCTCATTTCTAGGTTGCGGAAGGCTTGCTCATAAAGATAATACACAATCGTTTTCGAGCTATTGCGTGGTCCGCCTTGCGTCATAATATAAACTTCTTCAAACACCTTTGTTGCAGAAATTGCCGAAATTACGGCTACTAACACAATATAAGGTCTCATCAACGGTACTGTAATATCCCAGTGTTTGCGAATGCCATCGGAACCTTCGATCGCAGCAGCTTCGTATAAGTCGGCGGGAATCGCTTGCAGCCCAGCAAGATAAATCACCATATAATAACCTAATCCTTTCCATACAGTGACTGCCATCACGCTAAACAGCGCCCACTGCGGACTTGTCAACCAGGGAATACCTTTTTCTGATAAACCAATTTGCCGAATAATCTGGTTGAGTAAACCATTGCCATCATAAATCCATCGCCAGGCAATTCCCGCAACAACCATTGAAATGACAACCGGAGTGTAATAGGCTGCCCTAAACCAGTGCATTCCGCGTAGTTTTTGATTGACTAAAATTGCGAGTGCTAATGGGGCGATCGCTAAAACTGGAACAACGCAAACTAGATAAAGTAGCGTATTTCCTAAAGTCTGCCAAAAAACGGCATCAGTCCACAGTCGTTGAAAGTTTTCCCACCCGATCCACTGCGGTGGCTGTGTCAGGTCGTATTCGTAGCGCGTAAAGCTGAGGTAAAACGCTTGAAGTGCAGGCCAAAATACAGTTAAACCCAAGATCAGCAGGGCAGGTAACAAAAACAAGTAGGGAGTTAGCTTGTGTTGAATTATTTCCCAGCGGGCTAACACTGATTGCATAAGTGCTCAGATCATCTTCTGTTAAGTAACCAGATTATCGCGGGAAAGCGGTAATTTTAAGCATTGGTCAATTATCAATTCAAAATTCCTACTTAAACTTAGCGACTTAAAATTTGGGCGATCGTGCGGTTAGCTTGCGCACCGTAGCTACCACCGAATAAATTGTAATGATTCAAAATGTGATAGAGATTGTATATAATTTTGCGGGTTTCGTAACCTCGATCCAACGGAAAAATCGCGTTGTAACCCTGATAGAATGCAGCAGGAAAACCACCAAATAATTCGGTCATGGCAAGATCGACTTCGCGATCGCCGATATAAGTCGCCGGATCGAAAATAACGGGTTCGCCGGTCGTCGTACACGCAGCATTACCTCCCCATAAATCGCCGTGAACGAGTGACGGTTGCGGTTGATGCGCTAATAAATCTGGAATCGCGGCTAATAATGCTTGCTGCTGCGGGAAATGTCCGCCGCGTCGATTGGCTAGTTTCAACTGGTATCCCAAGCGGTGTTTAGCGAAAAATTCTGCCCAATCCGTTGTCCAATCGTTGACTTGGGGTGTGGAACCAATTGTATTATTTCGCTCCCAACCAAAGGCAGCTTGGTTAGTACTTGACATAGTGTCAAATTTATGCATAAAAGCAAGCTTTCGTCCCATTTCTTTCCATGCCGAGTTATTGCCGCGACCAAGTTCGATCCACTCTAGAACAAGGTAGCAAGAGTTTGCGACGGTTCCCCAACAAATTGGCTGCGGAACTCGAATCGTTGCTGTTGCCAATATCTGTTGCAATCCCAGGGCTTCTGCTTCAAACATGGCGACTTGGGAAGGGGAATTGAGCTTCACAAAGTAAGTTTCCGTCTCGCTACTGATAGCGTAGCCTTGGTTAATACAGCCGCCACCTATTGCACGCGTTCGATTGACAGTAAACGCTTTTTTCGTTACTTTGCTGATATGCTGGGCAATTTCTGACCAATTCATGCTGGTTTGAGGATAACAACACCGTAAGCATTTGGCGATAAATGCTGTTGCGCAGCAATTAGTATATCAGTAGCATCTACGCTCTGAATTTTAGCTGGGTAATCAAAAGCTGGCTCGAGATCGCCAAGCATCGAGTGATAGTAGCCATAGAGACTGGCGCGATCGCTGGGTGTTTCGTTACCAAAGATAAAGCGATTGGCGACTTGCGTACGAATGCGCGCGATTTCTGATTCTTGTACAGGTTGCGTTTGAATTGATTGAATATGTTGGGCGATCGCCGCTTCCACAACTGGAATATTTTCCACTGGTAACGCCGCAGAGATATAAAAGGTTCCTTGAAGTTGTTGTGTCATGTTACTCACAGAAATATGCGAGACTAAACTTTTTTCTTCACGTAGTTCCCGCACTAGTCGTGAAGTACGTCCATGACCTAAAATCGCAGCGATAACATCTAAAGCATAAGTTTGTTCGATCTGCATCAATCCTGGAACGCGCCACACCATCACAAGGCGTGCTTGCTGTAAACTTTCATCAACGTATTCTTGACGAATAATTTCCGTAAAAGGTGACTCACAAGTCATTGCGGGATGAGATGTGGGCGCTGTGAGGCGGGAGGTATTCGCTTGAACAAATCCCTTGGTAACTATTTCTATAAGTTCTGCTGTAGGTAAATTGCCGACAGCAACAGCCGTTATCAATTGTGGTTGATACCAGGTGTAATGAAAATCGCGCATCTGTTGCGGTGTGAGGCGAGAAATCACTTCAGACGAACCGATGACGGGGCGACGATATGGTAAGCGTTCAAATGCGGCTTGCATTGCGCGTTGAAACGTGCGGCGACGGGGATTATCATCCGAACGACGAATTTCTTCTAAAACGACCAAGCGTTCGCGCTCAAAGCCATCATCAGGAATTGTACAATTGAGTACGACATCGATTTGTAGCGGTGCTAGCTGCGCAAAATCTTTTGGCGCTGTTGTAATGTAATAATGCGTATAATCTTGACTTGTTGCTGCATTTGTGATCGCACCCCGTTCTTCAATCAGCCGCTCAAATTCACCACTACAGAGACGCTGTGTACCTTTAAAGACCATATGCTCTAAGAAATGCGCCATACCATTGATCGCGTCCGATTCCACAGCAGAACCAACGTTAACCCACAAGCTAAGATTAACAGCTTCGATCGGCATTTGTTCGGCGATGACTGTTAGACCGTTGGGTAATCGATGCACAGTTGGGGCGTTTAGCCTTGGGGTCAATACAGTGGATGTCATTTGTGCTACTTGAGGAGTCGGTACTTTTATATCTTACCCACTCAGCATCACTTGATTGAGGTAGTCGATTAAGTCGCTGTCGCTAACGTCATCACCATGAACGGTAAGCCTGCGATGAAACAAGTAATAAATACCCACACAGAAAAACTCTTAATGTCCTCGTGTGCGATCGCGGATTTCATTTGAGTTATTGCTAAAGGAAATACCGTCAACAAGAGTGTAATGACAACACAGTAGTCTAATAGTGACATTCTTTCTTCCTAGACAGCGCTTTACCTTGAATGATGTCGCTCTCGCAGTAGCTATGACTCTTTCTTGGGTCTAGTTATTGATTTTTGATAGTTATCACTATAGTTAAATAACTTTTTTGCCGCTGTCTGTGTCGGAGAATACAAAGAAATTAAATAATAACGACTTGTATTATGAATTCGCAAATGATTTATGCTAAATAAAAATGTGCTCTTAAATACACAATACTCTTATTCTAAAATAATTCTTTAGTTAGACGGTGGTTTAATGGCAAGCAAATATTATAGCTACTAGCAGGAAAAACAAATCGCAACGCATATTCAATTCCTGGGAATTTTATACTTTTGGCTTTTATGTATCATCCTATACATAGCTAAATGTATAAGAATATCCCAGGATTTTTGTAGGATTCATCGCCGATAATGAGTGTGCTAGTGAGCGATCGCCAGTATTTAAGTAATAGCAAATTCGACTGATTACTAATTAATAATTAAAATCGTGGGTAGAAGGTGATTCTTCTAATAACCACTCGCTTAGTTATTGAACCATAGGTAATATAAATTTAAACAGCCAAAAACCTTTGAATAACATCTTGGCTTAACTCGCTCGTACGACCAGAGGCAACGATACCACCTTTTTGCATTGCATAATAGCGGTCTGCTTGGCGAACAAAGTGGAGGTGTTGTTCCACAAGTAAGACTGAAATTCCTGTCGTCGCAACAATCCGACGAACAGCGGCTTCTATTTCTAAAATGATTGAGGGTTGAATTCCTTCGGTAGGTTCGTCTAAGACAAGTAATCGGGGTTGTCCCATTAAAGCACGCGCAATCGCGAGTTGTTGTTGTTGTCCGCCGCTCAAGTCACCGCCCATCCGCGATAGCATTGTTTTGAGAACAGGGAAGAGTTCAAAAATTTCCTCAGAAATTTCTTGCGTACGTTTGCTGTGGTGTCGGGCTTCGAGTCCGAGTAATAAATTCTCTTTTACAGTTAAACGCGGGATGATTTCTCTTCCCTGGGGGACATAGCCGATACCGAGTTTAGCACGTTGGTCGGGAGTTTTTGAGTTAATAATTTGTCCATTAAATGCGATCGCACCGCTACGAGGACGAATCAAGCCCATAATTGTTTTAAGTAGTGTTGTTTTCCCAACACCGTTGCGCCCAATCAAACATACCATTTGTCCGACGGGAACACTTAAATCGACATTACGCAGAATATGACTCTCGCCGTAGTAAACGTTGAGATTTGACACGTGTAGCGTATATTCTTGACTTATGGAAGTTGGATCGGGAGCGATCGCATCACGGGTATAACTCATAATTTGCTATTTTGCTAAATGCTGTAAATTACAGTTCAGATCCTGAAGCTTCGAGTTCTAGCGAGTGTGCTGTATGTGAGTCATCCATCGGCTGTCCTAAATATACTTCAATCACTTTAGGATCGTTTTGAACTTGATCGATGTTTCCCTCGCACAATACTGAACCTTGATGAAGTACAGTCACCTTGCGCGCAATCTGGCGCACAAATTCCATGTCATGTTCAATCACTAAGATCGAATGACTCTCAGCTAAAGCGAGTAACAAATCGCCAATATTTTCAGTCTCTTCATCGGTTAACCCTGCGACAGGTTCATCGACAAGTAATAAATCAGGTGATTGCGCAACAAGCATCCCAATTTCTAAGCGCTGCTTTTCGCCATGTGAGAGTAAACCTGCGGGGATATCGGCGCGGGAAGTTAAGCCAATTGTTTCGAGTAAACCAGCGATTGAGTGGCGTTCCGCACTTTTTGGCTTACTAAACAAAGTTGACCAAATATTTTTTTTGCGGTTGCTGGTGAGTTCGAGATTTTCTCTTGGGGTGAGATTGAGGTAAACTCGTGGAGTTTGAAATTTACGACCAATTCCGAGTCTTGCGATTTGGTGTTCGCTAAGCGATCGCAAGTTGCGTCCTTTGAATAAAACTCGTCCTTGTGTTGGTTTGGTTTTGCCAGTAATCACGTCTAAGAATGTCGTTTTTCCGGCTCCATTTGGACCAATAATAACGCGTAGTTCGCCTACATCTAAATTAAAATTGAGATTATTTAAAGCTTTGAAACCGTCAAAGCTGACTGTGACATTTTCGATTTCTAATATTTTTTCTTGCATTGTGTACCTTGGGTAAATTTTACAGAGATAGACGCGTCAGCGGCTTCCCGTAGGGTAGGGCACAAAGAAGTTGATTGCTCATTATTCGCTGCTTTTTGCCTCTAGTTCTTGTCTTTCTTGTTGAACTTCAGGGTCTTCTTCTAAGCTGGGGTATGTAAATGCTGGTTTACGACCTCTTAGGCGTTGAAATCCTTCACTACGCAACCAGCCGACGATACCATCGGGAAGTACTGTGACAACAATTAAGAAGAGTGCGCCTTGGAAGAATAACCAAATTTCGGCAAATTGTTCGCTTAAGAAACTGCGGGCGAAGTTAACAAGTAATGCGCCCAAGATAGCACCGACAAGTGTTCCTCTACCGCCAATTGCTACCCAAATGACCATTTCAATTGAGAAAGCAACATCCATGAGTCTAGGGGAGACCGAACCACTTTGCAGCGTATACATTGCCCCTGCAATTCCTGCTAATGCGCCTGAAACGGCAAAAACAAGAACTTTAAATTCTGTGGGATTGTAGCCTGAAAAACGAACGCGACTTTCATCATCACGAATAGCCATTAATAGACGCCCAAAACGCCCGCTTGTCAGCCAGCGGCAAAGCGCGTACGCACCGATTAACAGTAAAATTGTTAATGTATAGAAGGTAAATTGTGCAGATTGTGTATTAACTGATGCGCCTAATAATGTTTGAAAGTTCGTTAAACCGTTAGTACCGTTAAATAGCTTTTGTTGTCCGTTAAAAAAGTTGAAAAAGACAATTGTTGCGGCTTGGGTGAGGATCGAGAAATAGACGCCTTTGATGCGATTACGAAAGACTAAATAGCCGAGTAATCCAGCAAGAAGTGCAGGAATTGTGACAACTGCAAACGTGGCGAAGGGAAATGAATAAAAAGGACGCCAAAACCAAGGTAACTCTGTACCGCCGTACAAACTCATAAATTCTGGCAATCCTCCAGCAGCATCTTCAAGTTTGATATGCATCGCGATCGCATATCCACCCAACGCAAAGAAAATGCCGTGTCCTAAACTCAGTAAGCCAGTATAACCCCAGATTAAATCAATTCCTAAAGCAACAATTGCTAATGCTAAAAAGCGCCCTAATAAGTTCAGACGAAAACTTGTTAATACCGCTGGCATAACAAAGATTAACAGCAGTGCGATCGCAACTACAATCACAGCTTCAATTAAGAATATTCGCTGCTGCTTTCTTCTAACTCCAATATGAGAAACTGCATCCACCGCGATATCTCCTTATTTTCTCTCCATCCCTTTATGCCCTCGCCCCAGTACGGGCAAGGCAATGCCTTGCCCCTTCACGCATCCACGGTGCGACCTTTCTGCGGAAATATTCCACCAGGACGCACCTGCAAAAATGCGATGATTAACGCAAATACCATTACCTTCGCCATACTTGTCGTTGCAAAGAAGGTAAAGAAATCTGCTAGCGGCTGAATTGGTGTAAATAGGATTGCCAACGTACCTGAACCAACGAGATAATTAACAATACCAATCGCTAAAGCAGCGACGATCGTACCCACTAGCTTGCCTACACCGCCAACTACTACAACCATAAAGGTATCGACAATGTAGTTTTGTCCGGTATTGGGTCCGACAGAACCGAGATAACTAATTGCACAGCCTGCAACGCCAGCTAAGCCCGAACCAAGCGCAAACGTAAGTGCATCAACCTTTTGTGTAGGAATTCCTAAACAAGAACTCATGCTACGATTTTGTGTGACAGCGCGAATGCGTAATCCCCAAGGCGATCGCTGTAAGAAGTAGTAAAGCCCAGCAACGCAGACGATTGTTAAAGCAATGATAAATAATCGTGCATACGGCAATTGAAAGTTACCTACTGGTAAACCACCACGCAACCAAGTCGGTGCGGATACATCGACGTTTTGTGCGCCAAACCAAGGTTTTGTAACGGCTAGTTGATACGTATCAGCGAGGAATCTACCAGCAGCGATCGCAATTCCCAACGATAATGGTAATAATGCGGCGACGAACCATTTACGCTGAGGACTTTGACGGCGATTTAATATCCACAAACCACCGAAAAATAACACACAAAATATTCCTATCCCGATTACCAAAACCCAATTTACACTGCGTACAAACTGCTGCAAAATTAAACTCACGCCCCAAGTTGCTAGCAGTGTTTCTAAAGGTCGTCCGTAGAGATAACGAATGACTCCACGTTCGAGAATCAATCCCACTCCTGCCGTAACCAAAAATGCCAAGACGAGCGCAAAAAAGATATAAATATCAAAAAAAGGTTCAGCGAACTGTCGAAAGCCATTTTGAACGACAAACGTAGTGTATGCGCCAAGCATCATCAATTCACCATGAGCTAAATTGATGACTCCCATCAGTCCAAAAACAATCGCGAGTCCTAGTGCTGCAATTAGTAAAACAGCACCAATACTAATCCCATTAAATAAGCCGTCAAACAATCCTATTAGCACTTATCTTCTCCCACTACGGAGTTAAAGAACGGGTAATAGGTAATTGCTAATTGGTAAGTAAGAATTTATCTAGACCAATTACCCATTACTACCCACCTCTAAGTCATTTTGAATCTGCCACCTTTGTTAGGATCAGACCAATCACAGGCATATCCTTTTGTTTCTTTCACGAATTGATTCCAAGGAATTGGTTCAACAGCTGAATCAGTAGAATTAATGATTTCAAACATTCCATCATCTCTGACTTCGCCGATACGCACCACCTTAGAAATATGATGGTTAGGGTGCATTGTAACTGTACCTTCTGGAGCATCTAAAGTTTGCCCATAAGCTGCCGCACGTACCTTTGCTAAATCCTCCGCTGTACCTGCTTTTTCTACCGCTTGCTTCCACAAATAAACGGCAATATAAGCAGCTTCCATCGGATCGTTTGTCACGCGGTCTTGCCCATATTTTTGCTTGAAAGCTTGGACAAATCTTTGGTTTGCTGGTGTCTCTACTGTCTGGAAATAGTTCCACGCAGCGTAATGACCTTTAAGATAATCAGCACCAATAGCTCTTACTTCTTCTTCAGCAATACTCACTGACATCGAAGGATAGCGATCAGGTGTCAAGCCTGCACCTTGTAACTGCTTAAAGAATGCTACATTACTATCACCATTTAAAGTGTTATAAATGACACCGCCATTGGGTAATGCTTGACGAATTTTAGTAATAATTGGTGTAACTTCGGTGTTACCTAAAGGTAGATAGTCTTCGCCAACAATTCTGCCGCCTTTTTCTGCGACTTGCGCTTTAATGATAGTGTTGGCAGTACGCGGAAAAACGTAATCTGAACCTACTAGAAAGAAGTCTTTGCCTTTATTTTGCAACAACCAATCGACTGATGGTTCAATTTGCTGATTCGGTGCTGCACCAGTATAAAAGATATTTTTAGAACATTCTTGTCCTTCATATTGCACTGGATACCAGAGCATATGATCTCTTTGTTCAAAAACAGGTAGAACATTCTTACGACTTGCCGAAGTCCAACACCCAAAAACTGCAACAACTCGATCTTGGTCGATTAATTTAGTTGCTTTTTCTCTAAAAGTGTCCCAGTTGGAAGCACCATCTTCTACAATCGCTTCGATGCGTCTCCCAAGAACGCCACCAGCATTATTAATTTCTTCGATTGCTAGCTGTTCTGCATCGACAACGCTTTGTTCGCTAATTGCCATTGTGCCACTGAGCGAGTGCAAGATTCCTACTTTAATCGCGTCTCCACCACTCGCAGTCGTTGTTGTACTAGCTGGCGATGACGCATTCGTTGCACTCGTTGTTGTTTGGTTATTGGTACAAGCCTTTAAAAAAAGACTAGAACCAAGAGTTGCGGAACCATATACAAGAAATTTACGCCTATTAAATCTGCTTACCATTGGCTATTGAGTACTAATATCTGAGAGTGACATCTATCTAGAGACAAGTTTGTTATATTAATGCCATACTGGTAGGTGTTTTGTATCTAAGAATACTAAACTTATTCGCTACACTAATTAAGCCTTACAGTGCAGTTGCGCGCTGAATTTAAATATTTGTAATGAAATTGCCTCGATATCGAAGTTGCATAATAGAAATCAAAAGGACACCTGTGAGGATATAGTTATGTCGGAAGCAGCAAAATCTTCACCAATCGTTAGTGCTGTAGCGACACTCCTAGAAAATTATGCAGCAGGAAAACGGAACTTCAATAACGCTAACTTGGGGGATGCGCAACTTCAAGGTGAAAATTTAAAAGGAGTTGACTTTAGCTATGCTGATTTGAGTCAAGCAAAGTTGAGCAACGCAAATCTGAGAGGTGCTGATCTAAGTTATGCCGATTTGAGCCAAGCTGATTTAACGGGTACTGATTTACGAGGCAGTTTACTCTTAGGAGCAAATCTACGTCAAGCTGAACTCAAAAATGCCAAGTTAGAAGGTGCAGATTACGATCGCAATACGCATTTTCCGGAAAATTTTGACCCTATGAGTGTGGGGATGAAGCAGAGATAATGGGTAGTTGGTAATTGGGGATAGAAGGTTACGAATAGTTGCCAAATGCTTGCATAACATTAGCAGCGGTTGCTGTCCAGCCAACGATTCCACCTTGGGCGCGAATCATTTCTAAGGTAGATTCTTTAAACTCTGGGAAATAGCTTGCTGTTGCATCTTCAACAAGTAAGCATTCAAAGCCGCGATCGTTGGCTTCGCGCATTGTTGTTTGGACGCAGACTTCGGTAGTCACTCCAGTGATCATCAGGTGTGTAATTCCTTGTTTGTGTAGATAGGATTCGAGAGAAGTTTGGTAAAAAGCGCCTTTACCTGGTTTAGAAATCACGATTTCGCCTGGAATTGGCTGTAATTCAGAAATAATCGCATTTCCTGATTCACCTAAAATGAGTATGCGTCCCATTGGTCCTGGATCGCCAATTTTTAACTGACCGTTTCCGCGACGCAACTTTGACGGCGGACAGTCGGATAAATCCGGTTGATGTCCTTCAACTGTGTGAAATACGGGTAATTGACGTCTGCGGAAGATTTCGAGTAAGCTCTTAATAATGGGGATAGTTGCGCTTAAGTGACTCACATCATTACCTAATGCTTCCCCAAATCCACCAGGTTCTAAAAAGTCACGCTGCATATCGATAATTAACAGTGCTACTTTCTGCAAATCTGAGGGAAGTTCGTAATCGTAGGGTTGTGCAGCAATTAAGACCATAGCACTACAGGTTTTTCCCAAATTGCTAAGACAATACAGCCAGTTTCACTTGTAACAGTGTGACTCGTACCAGGAGGATTAATCACCAAAGTTCCGGTTTGGTGTTTGCCATTGCGATCGCTTTGCGAACCAGACAACACAAAAATATGTTCAAACCCAACGTGTTCGTGTTTCGGTACAACTGCACCAGGTTGATACCGTAATAGCGCCGCTGTTGCCCCCTGTTCGCCGTCTTGGTAAAAGCGATAAATATCCACTCCAGGGCGAAAAGGTTCCCAAGGTAAATCGTCATGCCAAGCAGCAATATTGAGTAAGTTCTTAAGTGTTAAAATTTTCATAATTGTTTGTAATTAAGTGAACTAGTAAAAATAAAGGATGGTAACTGGAAAAATACTGATGAAGAGTTTCCGATTACCGATTACCTACTACCAACTTCAACAAGTGTGGTATTTAATCATGTCCCGCCATACGTTGACCAATGGCAGTAATATCAGCGTTGGTGATCGCACTTTCATAAACAAGTTTGCCGTCGCTCATCACAACAATGCGATCGGCGAGTGTGAGAAGTTCGTCTAAATCTTCGCTGACTAATAGTACCGCAACTCCGCGATTGCGGGCGGCGACGATTTGGGTGTGAATATATTCAACAGCAGCAAAATCTAAACCGAAACAAGGATTGGCGGCGATGAGTAAATTGATACACGAACTTGATAATTCGCGGGCTAATACAGTACGCTGGACGTTACCACCAGAAAGATTGCCTACAGGTGTATCGACTGAAGGGGTTTTGATCGAAAAGCTACTGACCAACCCTTTAGCTGCTTCGCGCATTGCTTTGAGAACGAGTAACCAACCGAATGACGCTTGTGGGGGACGATCGAATGTGCGTAATGCTAGATTTTCTGCCACACTCATGTGCGGGACGCACGCATTGCGTAAAGGTTCTTCGGGAAGTGCAAAGACGCGATGACGAAACATCTGTGCGCGAGTAGCAGTGTATGTTTCGCCGTTAACTAATATTTGCCCTACTGTCGCCGGACGTTGACCTGCTAAAACTTCGACTAATTCGCGTTGACCGTTACCAGAAACCCCCGCAATTCCAACAATTTCGCCACTGCTAACAGTTAAATTAATACCATTGATAGCGGCTAAACCATTGTCTTTATTGGCGTGAATGTTTTTGAGTTCTAAAACTGGAGTTGTTGCAATTGATGTTATTTTATCAAGCTGCTGCGTTTCGCGACGTTCTCCTAGCATCATTGTTGCTAAGTCAGCTAGTGATAAATCTTTAACCAAGCCATGACCTGCTTTCTTTCCTTTGCGCAGTACCGTCACTTCATCGACAAATGCCATCACTTCGCGGAATTTGTGACTAATCATCAATACGCTTAAGTTTCCCGCTTGCACTTCATTGCGGAGTAAACCCAAGACTTCATCAGCTTCCTGGGGAGTTAACACCGATGTTGGTTCATCTAAAATCAGAATGCGACTTTGTAAATAGAGTTGTTTGAGAATTTCTAGCTTTTGCTTTTGTCCCGCAGCCAATTGCATCACCGGAGTATCAAGATCAACTTGAAACGGTGCGCTTTGCATAAATGCTTTGAGTTGTGCATACTCGTTTTTCCAGTTAATTACGTTGCGATCGCTGTATCGCGACAACACTAAATTTTCCGCAACAGTCATGGCGGGGACAGAAGTAAAGTGCTGGTATACCATACCAATGCCATATTTATGCGCATCGCGAGGACTGGAAATATTACGCGATCGCTTATCTACTAACACATCGCCTTTATCAGGAGTGTAAAAACCCATGATGCACTTGACTAGCGTACTTTTCCCCGCGCCATTTTCGCCTAAAAGTGCGTGAAACGTTCCAGGTTTGAGGTGTAGTGAAACATTATCTAGCGCTGTCATTGCGCCAAATCCTTTGGTCATGTTCACCACTTCTAAATCGGGTGGTAAATTAGTTTTTTTACTAATAGATTGTTGTGCGATCGCATCGGTCAATCGTGACATTGGTTTTCCTCAGTTTTAATTAAACACTGACTTGTGATCCTTGAACTCTCATCAGTGTGATCGCCTGAATAAATGCTTGCGAATCAGCAACCGCACCAAATACACCACCTTGCATTTTGATCATTTTCAACGCCGCTAAGTAGTTACCATAATCGGTTGCGCCTGTGCAGTCGGAGAGTAGTAAACATTCATAACCGCGATCATTCGCATCGCGCATTGTCGTATGAACGCAGACATCGGTTGTAATTCCGGTGAGGATGATATTTTGAATGGCTTTGCGTTGTAAAATTAGATCTAAATCAGTTGCGTAGAATGACCCTTTTCCTGGCTTATCGATAATCACTTCTCCTGGAAGCGGTGCAAGTTCGGGAATAATTTCCCAGCCTGGTTCGCCACGAACGAGAATTTTGCCACAAGGTCCAGGATCGCCAATTCCCGCACCAATTTGTTGTGATCGCCAGCGTTTATTTTCTGGTAAATCAGATAAATCTGGTCGATGTCCCTCGCGGGTATGAATGACATGAAAACCTTTTGCCCGTGCAATTTCTAGAACTTTCCGAATTGGTTCAATCGGTGCGCGAGTCAACGATAAATCGTATCCCATGCGATCAACATAGCCGCCAATTCCGCAAAAATCCGTCTGCATATCAATAATTAGCAGTGCTGTATTTTCAGGACGCAAATCGCCATTAAAAGGATAGGGATACGGATCAGCTTCAACAAAATGTCCCATAGTGACTTTGGATTATTATAAAGAAAATGCTTGCTGTCTAACTCTTTCCTGCTTTCCCTCGCCCCTCGCTCCTCACTCCTCGCTCCTCATAAGTTCGTGTCGGAGGTGGAAAACCGCAAGCAGTTCCATCTTTGTGAATCACCGCGTCTTCCCAAGGGAGGCGATAGCAGCCGTTAACTAAATCTTGCATATAGGTATAAGGACAATCTTGCGCGCCGCCTTTAACGGCAACATAACCGCGATGTCCAAATTGATAAATATTATTTTCTACACCCCAGTGAATACGGGCTTCGCGGACGAGATCGGGGCGTACCTCGGCAGTGATAATTTCATCAGGGCGATCACTTCCCATCACTAACGGCGTACCGTCAAAATTGACGATCATACCTTCGCCCATCGAGTCAAACGTGCTATCGCTACCGCACATACACACCGATGCAGTATACATCAAATTACAAAACGCATTTGCTTGGTTCGTGATTTGCCAACTATGCCGAATTGGTGCAGTGTAACCCGCCGTCCGAATCATAATTTCTGCACCTTTGTAGGCACATTCGCGTGCCATTTCGGGAAACATTCCGTCATGACAGATGATGAGTGCGATCGTGCTACCGTTAGGACCTTCGCAGACCGGAATTCCTAAATTACCTGGTTCCCACGGTTCGACAGGTATCCACGGATGCAATTTGCGGTAGTAAAGCTTTAATTCTCCGGTATCATCAATAATAATGCCGCTATTGTAGGGATTTCCGTGCGGATTGTATTCCATGATCGAGAAACAGCCCCAAATGCGGTGATCTTGACAAGCTTTTTGAAATGCAGCAACTTCTGGTCCATCCAAGCGGCACATAATTTCCGGATTCGTATCCATCGATAAGCCGTGAAGTGAATATTCCGGAAATACGGCTAAATCCATCGCAGGTAAATTGCGGCGGGCTTTGGCGACCATCTGACAAATGCGATCGCACTGTACAGTTAAATCATCGGCAGTCACAACGTTAGGAAGTTGTAGCTGCACAAGACCGATAACGACTCCGTTAGGTGATTTGTTGAGTCCACCAAGTCCACTCATGAAAGATCTCCTTTATTAGCGATATAATTGCGCCAACCACCCCAAGAGGTAATTTCACGCTGGTTTTCACATAAGATTGGTTCGCCTAAAACGCCGAGAACTTCGCTACTATCTTCGAGGACGACTTTACCGATGCAAAGTCCTGGGGGTTCTTGAAGTAAGACTTGTACGAGTCCGTTGGGGGGAATTTGCCAAATTTCAAGGGCGATCGCATTTCCACCACTGGCGACGCGCAGCATCGCGGGATGTTTGTCGTTGATTGACCAGAGGCGATACACTGGTGCGGTTTTGGCTTTGCGTACAAAGGTCGCGTTGACGGCGAGGAGATTCGGGTTGAGTTCTAATCCGCGCATTAATGTACCGTTGACGGCGAAGAGGAGGTGTTGCATTTTTTATGAGAAAACGAACCACTTCAGACGCAGAGGACGCAGAGGAGAAATATATATGATGTTCTCTCATCCCTCACTCCTCGCCCCTCATTGCCCTAATGCCCCTGGTGCGCCATTGAGTGTGCGTTTGGGCGAACAGGTGAGGATCATGATGAGGAGGGTGAGAATGTAGGGGGAGGCATTGAAGAGGTAGTAGTAGGAATCGATACCAACGGATTGTAGCGCGGGACCGATCGCTTGCGCACCACCGAAGAGGAGCGAGGCGTATAAGCATTGCATCGGTTGCCAACGGGCAAAGATGACGAGGGCGACTGCCATTAAACCTTGACCGCCAGAAATACGTTCGTTCCAGCTACCAGGGTAGTAGAGGGATAAATAAGCACCGCCGATGCCTGCAAGGAAGCTACCAGCGATGATGCATAGCATTCGGACTTTGAAAATTGAGATTCCCATTGCTTTGGCGGCGTCGGGGCTATCACCAACCGCGCGGATGTAGAGTCCCCAGCGTGTGGCGCGAAAGAACCATTGCATTAAGGGTGCGATCGCAATTCCAATTAAAAACAACGGACTAATCTGCAATGCTGATTGCACTTGTGGTAAACTACTCCATGCCCCAAATTGCAGTGCGGGGAGTGGTGGAGCGGAAGGTTGAATAAAGGGTTTACCTAAGAAAAAGGCAATCCCGCTCCCGAAGATAATCATCGCGATTCCTACTGCGACATCGTTGACTCTGGGTTGTTGCGATAGCCACCCGTGAATCACACCTAATATCATGCCGGCGACTCCTGCCATAATAACACCTAGCCACGGCGAAGTTGTAAGGTATGCAATCGCATACGCACTCATTGCACCTGTCAGTAGGGTTCCTTCAAGTCCTAAGTTGATTTTGCCGCTTTTTTCGGTGAGACACTCGCCCAAACTGACAAATAGAAACGGGGCGCTACCGCGTAGTGTTCCGGCGGCGATCGCTAGGGGAACTCCCCACCAGCCTAATGCTTCGGTTGCCATCTCATCTCTCCTACAACGCTACGTAGTAACCGCTGACCCGTCCTTAAAAAACCTACCGTAGAGCGATTCGCTAAAGAGAACCACTAAGAATACTAAACCTTGAAAAACAAGAACTGTGGCATCAGGGAGGTTGTGCGATCGCTGTAAACTTCCACCACTTGCTAAAATTCCACCGAGTAAAATCGCGACTAAAGTTGCGGCTAATGGGTTATGTCGGGCAATAAATGCGACTAAAATACCGCTATAGCCGTAATTTGCATTCAAAGATTCATTCGCGCGTCCATGCACTGCAGCAACTTCAACCATACCGGCTAATCCGGCACAAGAACCGGCTAAAAAGCAAATCATTATTGTCAGTTTACCCACAGGAAGTCCTGCAATTCTCGCAGCGCGGATATTTCCACCCGCAACACGCGCCGCAAAGCCGAACGTTGTGCGTTGAATCAGGAAATAAGCGATAACACAAGCAACAAGTCCGTAAATCAAACCATAGTGAACGCGAGTTCCAGGGATATCGCCCAACATATTGATTTCTGCTATTGGGTAACTCGAAGGCTTGTTGAGCGAACTTGGATCGCGCATGGGTCCACCGACAAGGTGATTGAGGAGCGCGATCGCAATATAATTCAGTAGCAAGCTACTAATCGTTTCATTTACGCCACGATAGTGTCGCAACGCACCAACAGCCCCAATCCACAATCCACCACACACAATTGAGGCGATCGCCATTGCAATTTGTACTATCGTAGGTGGCGCGGTTGATAAGGATAATCCTGCGGCGACAGCCCCCAATCCACCGACAATGATCGCGCCTTCGTTACCAATAATCACCAAACCCAAACGTGCAGGAAGCGCGGTACACAACGAACTCAGCATCAATGGTGCAGCGCGTAGTAACGTATTCTGAAACGCCCGCCAACTACCAAATGCAGATCGATAAATTGAAGCATAAACACCAAAAGGATCAGCACCAGCAAACGCACAAAAAATACCAAACAATAGCAACGAAAACAGCAACGCTGCTAACGGTATACAAATTGCTTCGAGGGTACGCGAGTTGTAACGGTTGATCATAATTTTGGTAATTGGTAATTGAGAACGATACATAAGTAATGCTTAGAATACGGTGAGCAGTTGGTAATTCTGTCCCATTACCTATTCCCTATTCCCTAACTACTCACATTCCCTACAACGCCCGAAACTAACCAATTCATCTTTTCCAATTCTTGATCTTGCTGCTGAAAATCTTTACCGGCCGGAATCACAACTTTTCCGGTGTTATCTTTCAGTTCGCCTCGGTAAACAATCATGCTACCATCCATAAACTTTGCTTTAGCCGCATCCGCAGTTTGCCTAGCATCTGCACTCACCGCAGTACCATAAGGCGATAACTTCAAAAAGCCATCTTTCAAACCACCACGCACTAAATGGGGAATTCCGCCATTCATCAATGTTTGACCTGCGCGAATCATTTCGACATAATTCGTATAAACTTGCGTCCAATCCCACTCTGCACCTGTGAGATATCCTTTAGGAGCAAGCGCAGCTTGATTAGCATGGTAGCCACTACAGAAAATACCGCGTTTTTCAGCAGTTTCCATCACTACTTTAGGACTATCTACATGACAGGTAATAACGTCAATACTTTGATCTGCCATACTGTTGGCTGCTTCAGCTTCTTTAACTGGTAATGCCCAGTCGCCTGTAAAAATCACTTGTGTTGTAATTTCAGGTTTAACACTACGCGCGCCCAACGTGAAGCTATTGATGTTACGCAATACCTGTGGAATCGGTTTAGCAGCAATAAAGCCTAATTTACCTGTTTTAGACGTTTGACCAGCAACAACGCCAGCTACATACTGTGCTTCATCGATGTAACCGAAGTAACTACCAACGTTTTGCGGATGTACGCCTTCTTGGTAAAGTCCACCGCAGTGAAAAAACTGAACTTCAGGATATTCTTGGGCAATTTTGAGGATATGCGGATCGTAATAGCCAAAAGAAGTAGGAAACAAGATAGTCGCGCCATCTTCTTCAATCATATTCCGCATCGTTTCTTCGACTGCGGTTGTTTCAGGAACGTTCGCTTCTTCAACAATTCTGACACCTGGGAGTTTAGCAATTCCTGCTGCGCCTTCTGCATGAGCTTGATTGTAACCGTAGTCATCTTTAGGACCAACGTAAATAAAACCAATCACAAGCGGATTATCTCCACCACCCGCAGTAGTCGCTTGCGTTTCTTGAGTGGAAGCACATCCACCTAACTTGGCGGTTACTCCAAATGCAGTCGTTGCTAAAAGCCCACGAACAACTTGACGACGAGATAAATAGATTCTTTTACTCACTCTAACTCTCCTTAACACAAGGATCGTTGCGGAAAATTGCTTTCTTTGTTAAGTGAGCTTATCAGTCTTATTCAATAATAAAAATGCAAAAAAGTTCGCTAAAGGTGCGCTAAAAGTGCGAGGAATGTTGCCCAAGTAACAAAGAGCAAGTCAAGAAAACTCTAAAATCTGCATTGATGAAGCTGCTGTAAGAATTACCAGGGATAGATACTAGCAATTTATAGGTGTGAGCAAGGTGCAAATTACACAACTGTTCATTTAGATGCTTCAGCTTAGCTAGAAACACTATATCTACATATTGCTCAAATTAAAACTGCATTAAAAACTACCTTTTGCTTTGTGTCCTCAGTGTCTACCCTGCGGGAAGGCTACGCCAATGTGGTTCGTTGTTTCATAATTTTGCGTAATGAATAGTGAAGAAGCACTAGCAATTGTCCAAACTTTAGCTGAAGAACCTTTAAGTAAGCTGCAAGCTTCTGTATTTTGTTATGCATGGGAAGAACAGCCGTACCAAGAAATTGCCAAACAACTTGGTTATGAAGTTGGTTATCTCAAGCAAACCGGTTCGCAGTTATGGCAAGTTCTCAGTCGCGCTTTTGGGGAAAAAGTTTCTAAAAGTAACGTGCAGTTAGTTCTTAAGCGCAAAGCCAGAGAGTTGACTGATGAATGCGTAGGCAATTCCGTTCAAAGTCTTAAGTACGACGATTGGGGTAACGCTCCTGATGTATCAGTTTTTTATGGTAGAAGTGCAGAATTAGCAACACTCGAACAATGGATTATTCGCGATCGCTGTCGTTGGGTTGGCTTGTATGGAATGGGTGGAATTGGTAAAACCTGTCTCGCAGTCAAGTTAGCGCGCGAAATTCAAAGTAATTTCGAGTACATCATTTGGCGCAGTTTGCGGAATGCACCACCGATTTTAGACTTATTGGCAGATTTAATCCAATTTCTGTCACAGCAACGCGAAACGGATTTACCAAATACGCTTGATGGTTGCATTTTACAGTTATTGCAATACTTACGCGCGCATCGCTGTTTATTGATTCTCGATAATGGCGAGACAATCCTACGATCGCCTTCTACTGACGAAGGGTACACTCAGTTATTCAAATCTATTGCCCAAACTCATCATCAAAGTACACTAGTCCTCACAAGTCGCGAAAAGCCTAACTCAATTGCGCTGGAAGAAGGAGAAAATTTACCCGTGCGATCGCTACGACTTTCAGGTTTAAATGAAAGTGCGATCAAAAAAATCTTTGAAACCAAAGGATCTTTCACCGCGTCCCATCCCGAATGGAAACTATTAGTTCATCATTATGCAGGTAATCCTTTAGCTTTAAAAATTGTTGCTGCGGGTATTCAGAACTTTTTTGATTGTAGTATCAGTAACTTTTTAGAAGTTCTACCGCAAGCTGCTATCGTTTTTGGTGACATCCGAGATTTACTAGCAAGTCAAATTCATTACCTACCAGAATTAGAATTACAGATTTTGTACTGGTTAGCAATTAATCGAGAGCCTGTCACTTTATCTGAACTCAAAACAGATATTATTCCACAGATAACTTTAGGTGAATTATTAGATGCGATCGCGGCTTTAGAAAGAAAATGCCTAATTGATAAAATTGCACCTACGCCAATTGAAAACAGTAGGTTTACATTGCAACCTGTCGTTATGGAGTATATCGGTGATCGTTTCATCCATCAAATTTGTGAAGAAATTACGCATAAAAATCTACACCTTTTTAATTCGCACACGCTGATTAAAGCAACTGCTAAAGATTATATTCGGGAAACACAAAAGTGCCTGATACTTCAACCGATTATAGACAAATTAATTAATAATAGTAGTAAAGCAAAATTAGAAACAAAATTTCAACAAATTCTCTGCGAGTTGCGCGAGACTCAACAAGTAACTGGGTATGCAGGTGGAAATATACTCAATATACTTTGCTATTTACAAACCGATCTGAGCGGTTGGGATTTTTCGCAAATTAGTATTTGGCAAGCATACTTGTGTTGCAGCAATTTACAACAAGTTAATTTCACCTCAGCAAACTTTGCTAAATCTGTTTTTACTGATACTTTTAGTCAAGTTTTATCGGTTGCTTTTAGTCCTGATGGTAAGTTACTTGCAACAGGCGATGTCAACCATGAAATTCATGTCTGGCAAGTCACTGACGGAAAACAAGTACTTACTTGTAAAGTCGATGCAGGTTGGTTGTGGTGTGTTGCTTTTAGTCCTAATGGTCGCCACTTAGCAAGTAGCGCCAACTGTACCGTAAATTTGTGGGATGTCCAGACAGGAGAATGCATTAAATCATTTCCAGGGTACACTGACCGTGTATTTTCTGTGGCGTTTAGTCCTGATGGTCGAATGCTAGCAAGTGGTAGTGAAGATCGCTTAGTACGAGTTTGGGATATTAAAACGGGTGAATTGTTGCATACTTTTGCTGGACATACGGATGAAGTGCGTTCAGTTGCTTTTGCACCGCAACACTATGCACATAGCCGTCACGGAGGATTGCTAGCAAGTGGTAGTTTTGACGGTACTGTGCGCGTTTGGAATATAGATACAGGCGAGTGTTTGAAACTTGCGGAACATCAACAAAAAGTGTGGTCTATAGCGTTTAGTCCTGATGGCAGTATCATTGCGAGTGGCAGTAGCGATCGCACAATCAAACTTTGGGATATTCGCACAGGGACAAGTATTAAAACTATGACTGCACACTCGCAGCAAATTCGCACCGTTGCGTTTAGCAGTGATGGGCGAACGCTAGCAAGCGGTAGTGACGATCAATCGGTCAGGATCTGGAATTATCATACAGGTGAGGTTTTACGAGTTCTTAAAGGACATACGAGTTGGATATCGACAGTTGCATTTAGTCCCAATAACTACTTATTGGCTAGTAGCAGTGAAGATCGATCCGTGCGTTTGTGGGATAGCCGCAATAACTTTTGTCTGAAGACTTTGCAAGGGCATAGTAATGGTGTTTGGTGCGTTGCTTTTAGTCCCGATGGTACGCAGCTTGCGAGTGGTTCTCAGGATCGCTTGATCCGCTTGTGGGATACAACAACAGGTAAGCATTTGGGTAGCTTACAAGGACATACTAGCTGGATTTGGTCGGTAGCTTTCCATCCTGAGGGCAATATCTTAGCAAGTGGTAGCGAAGACCGCACAATTAGATTATGGGATACTCAGACACGACAACATTTAACAACGCTCAAAGGGCACGCTGATGCAGTGTTTGCTGTGATATTTAGCCCTGATGGTAAAACACTGTTTAGCGGTAGTCTCGACGGAACAATTAGACTTTGGAACATACAACAACAAACGTGTCATCCTTGGCAAGGACATCGCGGCGGTGTTTGGTCAATTGCTTTAAGCGTAGATGGAACGCTACTAGCAAGTGGTAGTCAAGATCAAACGATTAAACTTTGGGATGTTCAAACAGGTTGCTGCATTAAGACGCTATCCGGACATACGAGTTGGATTCGTGCATGTGCTATCAGTCGCGATCGCCTATATCTTGTCAGCGGTAGTGCTGACGGCGTGATTAAAGTTTGGCAAATTGAAACAGGGCAATGCATCCAAACGCTACAGGCGCATCAGGGTCCAGTATTATCAATTGTTTTTGATCCTAGTGGCAAGAACTTTGCAACGTGTGGCACTGATGCAGTGATAAAACTTTGGCAATGGCAGCCGACTTGTACAATTTCAAAGACTCTACACGGACATAGTAAATGGGTCAGGTTCCTAGCTTACAACTCCGAGGGACTTCTTGCAAGTTGTAGTCAAGACGAAACAATCAAACTTTGGAATTTTAACGGTAATCGCCATCTCACTCACAAAACACTACAAGTTCCTAGACCTTACGAGGGCATGAATATTACTGATGCTCAAGGCTTGACAGCAGCAACTACGACTACACTGAAAATATTGGGTGCTATTGATTCCAATAATATAGCGGCTAGTAACTTCTGTTAGCTATTAACTTTTTTTTAAAAGCTTTATAGCGTAATAGATTTACTATATATACCTGTCTTAACCTGAATGCGTCTTGCTATACAAAAAAATCAATAGGGTAATAGCATCAAAATTATATTCTATCTATCCAATCTTTTCCACCAGGAAGTTGACTTAATATCTCGTTAATTACTGTAGATAACTCTTTTGGCGAGTAATTGTATGTAAGTACTAGCAACTTAAGTGCATCTGTTATTATCTGCTTTTTATTAGCGATCGCGGCAAGCTGGGAAGGACTATAATTCCCTTCCATCACTTCTTCACTAGCAAGATAGATAGCTTCTTCAAATTCATCTTCTAGCATTGCCTCCCACTCGTCAGGCTTGACGTAATATGAAGTCTTGTTGTCTTGTAAATTCAACTTTTTGATTTCTCTAATTGAGCTACGAATTGAATTTGCCCAAGAATTAGTTAACCGCTGTTCTACCTGATTTTTTATTAAATGAATTAATAACCTTAGTAGAAATGATTGAATATTACGCAGAATTGCTTGTCTACTCATTCCCTCAAGCTCATCTACAATTGCTAAAGCATCTGCGTAGCGTCCCTCTAAAATACTCTTTCTAAGGTCTACAAGTTCCTGCGTCATTACTCACAACTTATTACCTACCTAAAAGTATTTTCATTCTACTTGGCATTCGTCTCAAGGTGAATGATGCTCAAGGTAGTCCAATAGAAATTGCGGCAGTGGTAGTGTGGCGAGTCGTAGATTCAGCGAAATCGCAGTTTGGAGTTGATGATTACGTACAGTTTGTGGCGTGGCAAAGTGAAACTGCATTAAGAGCCTTAGCGATACGTTACCCTTATGATGCTCCTGATGAGACTGCGATTCCTTCTTTGCGAGGCACTCCTGATGATAATTGCTCATGCATTGCAAAAGGAACTGCAAATGCGCTTAGAAGTGACAGGAGTTGAAGTATTATAAGCAAGACTATCACATCTAGCTTATGCTCCTGAAATCGCCCAAATGATGCTACGTCGCCAACAAGCCAGCGCAATTATTGATGCACGCAGACAACTAGTGGAAGGTGCAGTGGGAATGGTAAACGAAGCCCTCAAGCGATTGAGTGAACAGCAAATTATAGAATTAGACGAAGAGCGCAAAGCGAGTATGATCAACAATTTACTCGTTGTTTTAACCTCGGATCAAAATGCTCAACCTGTGGTGAACACTGGTAGTTTGTAGACATGAGCCAGAAGAAAAGGTTTTTACTGCGATGAGACCACAGGCTTTATAAGGTCATGGAAAAATGGTCTGCTGATGAGCTAAGAAGTGTCAACGCTCAGATCGAGTATCGGCTGACAGAAGCAGCACGTAAGACGGGAAGATGGCAAGAAAGTCAACGCCATAAATCTAATAATTCTCAAGAGGAAGAAGACAAGTAAGGTTTCTCCTTCTTCCTCTTGCGTTTTTGTAGATGATACAGAGTATACTTATTTAAGAATATTTCTCAAGTTATTTATATAGCAAGTGAGAAAATTTACTACTTAGAGTAATTGTTAAACCTTGTAAAGGTAATCCAGAAAAATATGCAGCATCAACCTAAACTTAAAGCCATAAGATGCGCTATGTAGACCGTATAGCCACTGATAGCAGTAGCTAGAGCCTTGCAAAATTGTGAAATTGTCTTCGTCAAGCAGAATAATACAATTGATAAAGATATATTGTTAAACTTAGTAACAAAGCTGAAAACACTGGGGTATTGTAACGGCTATGGGTCGAATTGGGGTACTATTACTCAATCTAGGTGGACCGGATCAACTAGAAGATGTCGGACCGTTTCTGTTTAACTTGTTTTCTGACCCAGAAATCATTCGTCTTCCTTTTCCTTGGTTACAAAAACCCCTAGCTTGGTTTATTTCGACTCGACGGACGAAGCTGTCGCAAGAAAATTACCGCCAGATTGGAGGTGGTTCGCCGCTACGTCAAATTACCGAAGAACAAGCCGAAGCGCTGGAAAAACAGCTACGCACAAAAGGACACGAAGCAAAAGTGTATATTGGAATGCGTTATTGGCATCCATTTACAGAAGAGGCGATCGCCCGCATCAAACGCGACAACATCGAACGCTTAGTGATTCTACCTTTGTACCCGCAATTCTCGATTAGTACCAGTGGTTCCAGTTTCCGGTTACTGCAAAGACTGTGGCAAGAAGACCCAAAGCTTGAAAAAATTGAATACACTGTGATTCCTTCTTGGTATAAGCAGCCAAGCTATTTGCAAGCAATGGCGCAGTTAATCGCGCAAGAACTCGACAAGTTTCCTAACCCTGACGCAGTTCACGTCTTTTTCAGCGCGCATGGTGTACCAAAAAGCTACGTTGAAGAAGCAGGCGATCCGTATCAGCAGGAAATTGAGGAATGTACTGCACTCATTATGCAGACGCTCGATCGACCTAATGCTCATACGCTAGCTTATCAAAGTCGTGTTGGTCCTGTAGAGTGGTTGCAACCTTATACAGAGGATGCACTCAAAGAACTTGGTGCGCAAGGTGTAGAAAATATCGCAGTGGTTCCAATTAGCTTTGTTTCTGAACACATCGAGACACTACAAGAAATCGATATTGAGTACCGCGAAGTTGCCGAAGAAGCAGGAATTCACCACTTTTGCCGTGTTCCCGCGCTGAATACTCACCCAGTCTTTATTCAAGCGATGGTTGACTTGGTAGAAGAAGCGGTGAAGAACCCCAGCCTGAAGCTGTCGCAAGTAACTCAGATGAAGAAAAAAGTCAGAATGTACCCACAGGAACGTTGGGAGTGGGGTATGACGACAACAGCCGAAGTCTGGAACGGGCGTTTAGCGATGTTAGGCTTTTTAGCGTTGGTGATTGAGTTAATTACAGGACGCGGGTTACTACACTTTGTCGGAATTCTATGAGACTTTGTGTTGTATTACCAACATTCTCGATAATCTGTGATAGACTGCAATATTTTTTAAGTTCCGTACCGCAGCTTTAATGTGATATCCTTCATCGTAGAACAAGCGCACAACTTCACGACCGACAGTACCCGTTGCGCCTGTGGCTAAAATTTGACGACTCATTGTTGTTTGTACCAGCGGTGTAGACTTCTCATACTACGCACTGCTATCAATAACAATATAAGAGCCACTAAGCCTCCCACTTGAGGTGCATTCACTGCTAAGAAGACGAGGAGAATACACAAAGCATCTTGCACAAAAGCAACCCAAAAAGGAAAACCGCGTAGGCGATAAAACCAACCAGCTTGTACAAGTTGTAGAACAAAGGCGAGTAACGCGCCAACAACACCGAGTAACCAACTGGGAAGCGTCGTACCAACTGTTACACTCATACCTAAGATTGCACCAGCAATCGGACTCAATACGAGTTGAACTAATTGTAAAAGCCGCTGACTTAACCGTTGTTTACTACCGACTAGTTCCAATAAGGAACCACTAATTAATAAACTCGCAATCGCAACGGAAGGAATATAAGCGAGTAGTGGTAAGCCTAGGGAAAAATCATCATGCAAGATAGCCACAATAAATAAGGGTACGGCAATACGCATACTAGCTGCCGCCGCCGCAGATAGTGCGGCTAAAAGTTCGAGCATGAGGATAAACGCAAGTGGTAATTGGTAACTGGTAACTGGTAATTGGTCATTAAATAGCGATTAGCTTTTGTTTAATTGCTAAATGCTTTCCCATTGCCCATTACCTATGACCTATAATCATGCCCGCTGGCTTAAATATCAAGTCGTTGATAAATTTGCTCTAGGTGTTTCAAATGTTGCTGAGGATCGAAACACATTTCGATTTCTTCTGGGGATAGCAACTGAGTTACCCGCACATCATTGACAATTAAGTTATGAAAGTCGCCTTGCGGTTGATTCCAGGCTTGATGCGCGCACGATTGGACAATAGCATAAGCTTCTTCGCGACTCATACCCTTGTCTACAAGTGCGAGTAGAACTTTTTGGCTGAAAATGACTCCGCCATAGCAATTCATATTCCGTTCCATGTTTTGCGGATAGACGAGGAGGTTTTGTACTAAGTCAGTAATTTCCTTAAGCATAAAATGCGTCAAAATGCAAGCATCTGGCAAAATCACTCGTTCTACCGAGCTATGCGAAATATCGCGTTCGTGCCATAGTGCGACATTTTCTACTGCTGCGACAGCGTGAGAGCGAATTATTCGTGCCATTCCGGTTAAACGTTCAGAACGAATTGGATTGCGCTTGTGGGGCATTGCAGAAGAGCCTTTTTGCCCTTTAGCGAAGAATTCTTCGACTTCTAAGACGTCTGTGCGCTGGAGGTTGCGAATTTCTACGGCAAAGCGTTCGATTGACGCGGCTAGTAGGGCTAATTGTTGAACATAATCAGCGTGAATATCGCGAGAAATCACTTGTGTTGATGCGGTGTCGGGTTTTAAGCCGAGTTTTTCACAGGCGATCGCTTCTACTTGTGGGTCAATATTAGCGTATGTGCCGACAGCACCCGAAATTTTTCCTACCGCAATATCTTGGCGTAACCGCGTCAGGCGTTGTTGATGACGGATAACTTCGGCAAGCCAGCCTGCGAGTTTAAATCCGAAAGTTATCGGTTCGGCGTGAATGCCGTGCGATCGCCCTACCATCACGGTATAACGATGTTTTTGCGCCTGGGTACGAATCGCGCCGATTAAATCTTGCACGCGCTGCAAAATCACCTCAAGACTCGCAACAAGTTGAAGTGCTAAAGCTGTATCTAAAACATCCGAACTTGTTAACCCTAGATGAATATAACGCCCCGCATCACCTACATACTCGTTGACATTTGTCAAGAAAGCAATCACATCGTGGCGGACTTCCGCTTCAATTTCGAAAACGCGCTGCGGGTCAAAATTTGCCTTGGCTTTAATTTCTGCTACTGCATCGGTTGGGATATAACCAAGTTCCGCTTGTGCTTCACAAACAGCAATTTCTACCTGTAACCAAGTCTCTAACTTATATGTTTCCGTCCACAATTTGCCCATTTCGGGCAGAGTATAACGCTCGATCACGCGTCCGCCACAATGAATACAACCGTCATATTTTACCGTTTAAATTGCAAACCTTGTCGGCTCATGTCGATTTGTCTAATACTGAGGTGCGATCGCTTTGATATGTCTTAATAGTCAAACAAGATCAGCTTCAGTAAAAATTTGTTGTGGTGTTAGCAGTAAATCTGGGAGTAGTGAAGTAATAATTAAGTCGTCATGAGTATATTTTTGCTGCGAATCATTAGGGGAATAAACCGTGATACTTTGCGTTTCAGGCTCTACAATCCAAACTTGGGCAACTCCAGCATTAATATAATCTTTAGCTTTCTCCTCCAACTGTTTAATACTTTGATTAGGAGAGATTATTTCGATAATGAGTTCAGGAGGAATGGGACAAGCTTCATTGCACTTCCAACTCGCGGGTAAGCGTTCGTAAGAAATATAAGCTACATCAGGAACGGGAACCCAATCTTTACCGTGAAGTTGTAAGATAACTGCCCATTCAGAACCAACTCTACCTTTACCTTTACACCAATTCCGTAACAGAATGATTAAAGCTGTTTGTAGAGCAGAATGAAAGTATTTTGGTGACACTTTAGGGACTGCTTGACCATCGATCAACTCATAGGTGACATCTCCTTCAGGTAGAGATAAAAATTCTGCTAATGTAAGTGTGTCTGTTTGGGTCATACTCGACCTCAATGTGCTACTACGTTTAGCATACAAAAAAGCCTCCGATGAAGGAGGCAGTGTTTTCGCAGTTAAACTTTTAAATGTTTGAGAGTTTAGCCAATTAAACCTCGGATACCGACAACCGCGATCGCACCAGCAATTGCAGATGCAGCTAACGAAGTCGCAGCGGCGCTAAATAACCACCAAGCAGCACTTGCAGCCGCTTTCTTTGTCGCTTCGGCTTGTTTTTGCGCTTGCTCTTTCACTAAAGCTAAACGACGTTGAACTTCTTCTTGAACCGCTTGTGCTCTTTGAATTACGCTGTTGCGGGCTTCTTCAACTTGATCGATAATGCGATTTGCATCCGCTTCTGAAATATCCTCGCGGGAACTTAATACAGCAACTAAGGTTTCGCGGTCAAATTGACTTAGGCGATTTTGTAGTGCTTCAAATCCTGCTTGAGGATCGTCAAACACTTTTTGGAAGTCGGCTTTGATACCTTCGTAGTTTAGTTCAGGGCGTTCTAGCGAATTGAGGTAGTCGCGAACTTTACCAAGTACGCCATCAATCGTAGATTGCACTGTTTGCTGGACTTTTTGCACTTGCTCGACAAGTTGATTGCGAACAGAGTCTATTTGATCTACGATTCGGTTTGCTTCTTCTTCGGAAATGTCTTCGCGTTGAGCCAACAAAGCAACGAGTGTTTCTCGGTCGAATTGCTGTAGGCGATCGCCAATATTTCCTAAACCTGCACGCGGATCGTTGAGCAATACTTGTAAATCGCGTTTGATTCCTTCAGGATTAAGTTCTTCTTTGTTGGTATTTTTGAGGTAGCTTTCTAAACTCGCCCCAAAATCTTGCGCTTGCTTTTGCGCGCGGGTTGCCAAACGACGCGGTGCTTTGACAATATTACTGATACTTGCTTGGACCTGATCAATTGCTTGATTAACTTGTTCTTCGCTCAAGTCTTCGCGTTGACTGAGTAATTTAACCAACGTTTCCCGATCGACTTGTGCTAGGCGATCGCGTAACGCTAAAGCGCCTTCGCGTGGATCGTCGAGTAATTTTGTTAAATCACGCTGGATACCTTCAGGGTCAAGTTCTTCCAAATTGGTATTGCGTAGATATTCAGCAATTTTCGCGGTTGTTTGCTCGTACTGTTCTTTTGCTTTATCTGCTGCTTTTTGCGGTGCTTGTAGTATGCTCTTGCGTACAGAATCAACTTGCTCGATTGTTTGATTAATTTGCTCTTCGCTTAAGTCGCCGCGTTGCGACAGCAATTGTACAAGTGTATCGCGGTCAAATTGTGACAGCCTTGCTCTTAAAGCACTTAATCCTGCTTGCGGGTCTTCAACAAGTTTTTGGAAATCGCGTTTAATTCCTTCAGGATTTAATTCTTCCTTGTTTGTATTGCGCAGATAATCTTCAACTTTTTGCCGTACTTCATCAGCTTTAGCCTGCGCCTGTTCTTGGACTTCTTTGGCGCTGTTGAGAACTGAGTCACGAGTACTTTCGAGTTGACCTACAAGATTATTTGCTTCTTCCTCGCTGATATCGTCGCGTTGTTTGAGCAGTTGTACCAAGGTATCGCGGTCAAATTGTGATAGGCGATCACTCAAAGCTTCAAACCCAGCTTCAGGATCTTCTAACAATGTTTTGAACTCTTTCTCAATTCCTTCAGGGTTGAGTTCTTCTTTCCCTGTGGAACGTAAGTAATTTTCTACGCGCGATCGCAGATCTTGTGATTGTTCTTGTGACTCGGATTGCTGTACTATACTGAGGACTTCTTGACGAATACTTTCTATTTGCTCAGCAATATCATTAATTTGAGATTCGAGCAAATCTCCGCGTTGTTGTAGCTTTTGTACAACATAATCGCGGTCAATTTGTTCTAACTCGCGGCGTACTTTTCCTGGTGCAGCTTCTGGATCGTAAATAATATCTTTGAATTCTTGTTTAATTGTTTCGCGGTTTAGATGCCAAGCATAAGAATTCAATAGGTAGTTGTCCAAATCATTACGAATTGCACTAAATGCTGCTTGCGGTTTCTCTGCAACTTGAGTACCAACTTCTTTAGCTTTCTCGGTTGTTTGACCAATAACTTTTTGTAATTGCGCTGAAATTTTTTCGATATCTAAATCTGAAAGATCGGTGCGCGTTAGCAGTGCGCCGACTAAGGCTTCTACACCAAGCTGCATGGTTCTACCCATGACACCGCTTTGTTCTTTTTGCGGTTGCTCAGATTTCTGGTCTGAACCGACAAGTTGTTGTAGCGTATTACCTAGGTCGCTCGAACGTAGTTGTTCTGCTGTCGCGTTTTGCAAGAATTTGAGCAGTTGAGCTTGAGGATTAGCCCCTTGCTGACCTACAGTGTTTTTCCAAACACCTTCTAGTTGATCGGCGATCGCATTGACGTCTTGTTTTGATAAGTCTGTGCGACTACTTACTAAGTCTACAAAGGTTTGACGGTCAATGTTTTTGAGTAAATCACTGTCAGCGATTGATTGTAAATCTGATTCTTGCAGAATCTTCTGAAATTGCTTGCCAATTTCTTTGACATCCAACTGCGGTAATTGCAAATTAGCTAAAGAACTTTGCAATGTGTTTTGAATCGCACTAGGGTCAAATCCCGAAGTTAATTCTCGACGGACTGCGGCTGTAATTTCTTCAGCAGTCGATACTGCTTGGTTTTTAGCAGCATTAGCACCAATAGCAGTTGCGGCAGTTCCCATAATTCCTTGCAAACCGGAAGTCGCCGTACTCACGACTGAACCGATCAAAGAACCAACTGCTGTAGAACCAAGCCAAACGAGCAACGAGAAGAAAGTTGCCCAGATCACTACGCCAATAATTGCGCCGAGTGCAGAACTTTCAACTAGGCTCAACTTAACTGCAAGGAAACAGGCGACAAATAGCGCGACAGTGACTGTAACTAAAGTCCAAAGTCCTACTGCACCTCCTATTTTACGCATCCCGCCTGAGTCTGATTCGTCTGAGTCTGTACCTCCTCCCAAAGAAGAAATTCCAAACGCTACAGAAAAGTTTGTGAGTAGTAGTTGAAATGCAAATGCCATAACGACACCTGCTACTAACGCAACCAAGAATTGGGGACCAGAAAACATTACCGATGCTTCTTCTGGAGTTAGTATTTCTTCGGTTACTCTCGGTATCTGTGCTATTCCTAATGTAGTAATTTCCCTTCCAATTGCGATCGCTGCACTTTGAAGCATAGTATTTACCTCATCAAAAGTTTGACGCACCCACTGCTAGATATTGCGTCTTTAGCATAGTATGAGTATGCAGATTTATAGATTGTCAAAATTGAGTAATTAAATCATCTCTCTGAAGTTTGACAATATAAAGTTGTGTCTACAGACTTAGATAGAATGGCAGAGCGCAAGTTTATTAGTAAATCATTTAACTTAAGATATTTCGTCAAAGCTCCAAGCTTTTTTGACGAATATCTTCTTAAGTGAAGCTTGTAAGAAAACTAACTATTAAGTGCATGTTTATTATTTTAATTATTTAGAAAGTTTTGTTATCTAAGTAAGTTGGTGAAAATAAATGTACTTGAATTGGTCATTGGTAACTGGTGATTCAATAGCTATTAGCCGTTTTCCTCTTACTAAATGCTAATTGCTATGCCCTAAAAGCTTTTCGATTACCGAACTCAACAATTGTAATACTTTAATTATGTTTACCTACTTGGTTAATAATATGACTGTAATTTTAAATTTTAATTAACTCTAAGTAAAATCAAGATATATTATTGCAATGGTCAATCGCAATACCATTGTCTTGTAAAGTTGGCTTGAAGCAGAAAACCTCCGCAGGCAACTTTTCGCTAGATAGTTCTTTACTGCTGTTTTAACCTCCGCAGAGGTCGCGCGATCGCGTCTTTTGCCGTACTGCGTTCTAGTTCAATCGAGCGAATAGTGATTTACTAAACACTTATGGTTGATTTGCTAGTTGTTTTTACTGATTTACAAGCGTCGGTACGTACTTAAAACGTGTCGTGGTTAGCGATCGCATTTTTAATTTTATCCAAGACATCATCTACGCTCATCACGCCTAACTCTCCCGCAGCGCGCGTCCGAATACTCAAGCTATTTACTTCAACTTCCTTCGCGCCTACAACCGCCATGACAGGGATTTTTTCTTTTTCAGCATTGCGAATCAGTTTCCCAAGGCGTTCATTACTTTTATCGGCTTCCGCACGAATACCCGCAGCGCGCATTTTTGCTGCAACATTGATCGCGAAGTCGCGTTGTGCGTCACCAACAGGTAACAACCGCACTTGTACTGGCGCTAACCATAGCGGAAAATCTCCCGCATACTCTTCAATCAAAATTCCGATTAATCGTTCCAACGAACCGAAAGGCGCGCGGTGAATCATAACTGGACGCTTGCGCGTACCATCCTCAGCGACGTACTCTAAATCAAAGCGCTCTGGTAAATTGTAATCGACTTGTACTGTACCAAGTTGCCACTCGCGGTCTAGCGCGTCTCGAACGATAAAATCAAGCTTAGGACCGTAAAACGCGGCTTCTCCGATACCTTCAAAGTGATCCATTCCTAAGGTTTCTACCGCGCGGCGGATGGCATTTTCAGCTTTGTTCCATGCGTCGTCAGAACCAATATACTTATCTGAAGTTGGATCGCGAAAACTCAGTCGGGCTTTAAAGTTTTGGTCAAGTCGTAGACTCTTAATCACAGACAAAATTAAATCAACAACATTCAGAAATTCGCTATCTAACTGTTCGGGTGTGACAAACAAGTGCGCATCATCTTGCGTAAAACCCCGTACTCGCGTTAATCCTCCCAGTTCACCTGACTGTTCGTAACGATATACCGTACCAAATTCTGCTAAACGAAACGGTAATTCGCGGTATGAACGTAACTCACTCTTATAAATTTGGATGTGGAAGGGACAGTTCATTGCTTTTAACACAAAGCCTTCTTCTTCCTTCTCACCCATCATCGGGAACAAGTCATCTTTATATTTTTGCCAGTGACCTGATATTTTGAACAATTCCACCCGCCCAATGTGTGGGGTAACAACAGGCTGATAGCCTCGGTTCACTTGTTCTTGCTTGAGGAAGTCTTCTAAGACACTACGTAGGATTGTTCCTTTGGGCGTCCACAATGGTAAACCAGGACCAACGTCATCGCTAAAAACAAACAGTCCTAATTCTTTCCCTAGCTTGCGGTGATCGCGTTTTAGCGCTTCTTCTTTCCGACGTTTATACTCAGCAAGTTGTTCTGGCGTTTCCCATGCTGTAGCATAAATACGTTGTAACTGTGCTTTAGTTTCATCACCACGCCAGTACGCCCCAGCAACGCTTTCTAACTCAATTGCTTTGGGGTTAAGTTCACTTGTATTCTCAACGTGAGGACCTGCGCACAAATCCCACCACTCATCTCCTAGGTGATAAATCGTAATCGGTTCTTGCTTAATATCCTCAAGAATTTCTAATTTATAAGGCTCGTTAATTGCTTTAATTCTACGTTCGGCTTCTTCACGGCTAACTTCTTCGCGAATAACGGGCAATTTACGATTGATAATTTTCGCCATCTCTTTTTGAATGGCTTTTAAATCTTTTTCGGTAAATGATTCTGGATTGTCAAAGTCGTAATAAAATCCGTTTTCAATCCAAGGACCGATCGTCACTTGCGCTTTAGGAAACAACTTCTGCACTGCCATCGCCATGACGTGAGACGCAGTATGACGAATTTTTTTCAAAGTCTCCGATTCACTAGTACGCGGCAATTGAACCTTAGGCTGCTGCTGTGCGGGAGATTGAGGGGCAGACATTTGTTGAACCATTGGCGGTAAGTAAATTAAGCGATCGCAATTATCACTGCTTCTATCTTATCGGTACTTTCCATCAACTCGCAGCAATTCGGGAATTAGGGGTTAGCAAGTTGGGTTTGTTGGGTAATAGGGTAGGTGGGTAAGAGAGAAAAATAGCATTCTCATCTGTCCCACTAGCCACTCATCCCTCAAAATTACATCTGTTGGCGTAATGTGAACAATTGTAAATAAAGTTAAGATTAAGAAATAGGAGAGTAATTTAAGGTTTGCTTTATGCTTAACTCCAATCTACCGGAGCCTGAATTGCTCAAAACGATATTGCAGCCCCTGCTTGAGGATTTTCAGTATTGGTTTGAGCGATCGCGCCATCTTCTAGAAACCGAACAAATCGCTTTTCTGGATCAGCAGCAGCAGTTTGACTTGCTTGAGCGCGTGAAGCAAGCACAGCAGGAGGTTAACTCAGCCCAAATGTTGTTTCAAGCCACAGGGGGACAAGTAGGTATCGATATGGCAGCAATAATGCCTTGGCATCATTTGCTGACAGAATGTTGGAAAGTTGGAATGCGGTTTCGCGCAGAGCGATCGCCTCAAAATGAAGGAATATAAAATAAACTTTAGAATTTCTGAGATACTCATTTAAATAACGGTTGATCGGCTAAAATGCTTCCCTGCACAATCAACCCTCGAGACAATAAAACCAATAATAAATCCGCTGGCTGCCTTGGAGAATAATGCAATGTTACACCTGCTTTACATTTTAGCTTTTACAATTCTTGCCTTAATTGCCGTCAGTAATTTAATTCGCAATCTACTGATGTTTAGTCGAGATCGCGACAAAGCTTATTCAGTGCGATCGCCGCAAAACGGTCAAGGCAGTTATTCTGCTTTCGCTGGAACGTCGCGATCTGTACCACACCCAGAATTACTAGACACTTCAGGGAATATCATCAAAGATCCGCTTTTAGTCATTCGTTCGATTAGCGTTGAAGACGCGCGTCAACAACTTGACGCCCTCTATGACTCTTCTCCTGGATACAAAGGAGAAAATCAAGAAGAGATATAACTAAAGCCATCAATAGCGACCTTTCTATGTTTTTATAGCATTGATTCTCAATTAGTCCTAGTCCACGCAGGTGGACTTTGTCTGATTAGCCGCGACTTTAGTCACCAGGTTAGCGACCAAATAGACGTTAAATCAATACCATTCAAATCAATAAAATTCAGTGTTCCGATTTCCAGAAAAATTTCTTTGGGGTGTTGCAACGTCTGCTTATCAAATCGAAGGCGCATGGAATGAGGATGGTAAAGGACAAAGTATCTGGGATACTTTCACACACCGCCCTTACACCATACACAACAACCAAAACGGCGATATAGCCTGTAACCACTATCATCAAATGCCTGAAGATGTAGCGTTGATGAAAGAATTAGGAATACGGACGTATCGCTTTTCAATTTCTTGGTCACGCGTGTTACCGCAAGGTACAGGTGTTATCAATCACAAGGGACTTGACTTCTACGACCAACTTGTCGATAAAATACTAGCAGCAGAAATCATCCCCAACGCTACGCTATTTCATTGGGACTTACCGCAAGCATTACAAGATCGCGGTGGTTGGAAGAATCGAGATAGTGTTGAATGGTTTGCTGAGTACGCACAAGTCATGTTTGCGCGCTTAGGCGATCGCGTGCCATTATGGTCTACGCACAACGAACCTTGGTCACACGCATTTCAAGGATATAGCTTCGCCAATCATGCCCCAGGAATTGCTAGTGCAGCGGTTGCTTATCAAACTGTGCATCACCTCTTGTTATCGCACGGCAAAGCCGTACAACTCTTTCGCCAAGGAGGCTATAACGGAGAAATTGGCATCGTTTTAAGCTTTCGCCACTACATACCCGCTAGTGACAGTGAAAGCGATCGCGCAGCGTGTCAACGCGCTTATGATGATAAAGTGTCGATGTTTCTGCAACCGTTATTTCGCGGCTGTTATCCAGAACATCTGATCAGCTGGTTAGGTACGCAAGCCCCGCAAGTCCAAGATGGTGATTTGGACTTAATTCAGCAACCTATTGATTATTTAGGTGTCAATTACTACTACACCTTATCGATATCTTTTGCATCCAGTGGCGGCTTACTCAAGCTAAAATCCGCACCTTTTTCGGCACCAGGCTGGGGTCATACCGAAATGGGTTGGGGTGTCAATCCTGAAGGATTAAAAGCGGTATTGCTTGATATTCAAGAAAACTATGGCAATCCCAAGATGTATATTACTGAAAATGGCTGTGCGTTGCAAGATCAACCGGATGCTACAGGGTTTGTTGCTGATTGGGGACGCGTTAATTATTTAAGAGATCACTTACGTGCCATCCATGAAGCAATTCAAGTAGGTGCAAATATTCAAGGTTATTATCTGTGGAGTTTTCTAGATAACTTTGAATGGTCACACGGTTATAGACCGCGTTTCGGGATTATACGCGTCGATTTTGATACGTGTCAGCGAATTCCGAAACAAAGTGCGTATTGGTATCAGCAGGCGATCGCCCGAAATGGTATCGAGTAACGATTAAGCGTGTAGATAACTTTGGATAATTTCAACTGCCCGTTTTACTCCATCTTCAGCACGAATGCGATCGCTCAACGCACGGGCGCGATCAATCATGATTTTATTGTCAATAACGTCTTGAATTGCCGCAATTAACTTATCTTGTGTCAGTTCTTGTTGTCGAATCGGCAAAGTTCCCGCGCCTAAATCTGCAACACGCTGTCCCCAAAACGGTTGATCGACACCAAAAGGAAGAACAATTGAAGGAATACCCGCACGTAAAGCTGCGGCAGTTGTTCCCGCACCACCATGATGAACAACCGCACGACACAACGGAAACAACCAATCATGAGGAACGCTGCTCGTCATCAAAAATACATTATCCGGTAAGTCAACATTTTGTAAACCGCCCCAATTAGAAAACAAGATACCGCGCTGTTTTGTCTGCACCAAACTATCTAGCACTAAATTTATTACCGTTTCTGGATTTCGTTCGCTCATGCTACCGAAACCAATGTAAATTGGCGGCATTCCTGAATCAATAAAATCAACTAAATCGGCTGGTGGTTCCCATTTTGGCAAGTGTTCCAAAAACCAATAGCCAGTGACATAAGCCCAGTCTGACCAATCTTTCGGCTTGGGAATAACAGTCGGGCTAAAACAATGAAGAATAGGTATTTGCTGCTGTTGTACTCGAGAGTAAAGACCCGCAAAAGGTACAGGTGATAAGCCTAAATCTTGTCGCCAGCGATTGATTTTTTGTCGCACCGATTGCCAACGCAATTGTTCGTGAACGACATACGTTAACCAGTTGTAAGTGCCACCGAAGTTAACAGAACTTGTGTAAAGTGGGTGGGGAAACGCCCGCGTGCGAGTTAAGGGATTTGTAAACGCCGCAAAGCAGGGTAAGTTTAACTTTTCAGCGATGTGATAGCCAGGTAAGGCGACTTGAGAATAAATAATTGCTTCAGTACCTTGACAGCAATTCCAGCAATCTTCTAGAAGTTGTTCTAAGTTATCGCCAAAAATTCGCCAATAATCAACATTTTTTGACAAAGCTTGGATATAACCTTGAGGATTAGCGCCGACTGCGGCAAACTCTATTCCGTAACTGCGTACGAATTCTGCAAATCGCGCATAAGATGCAAGTTGCACTTGATGACCAGCAGCTTGTAAACCTAGCCCCAATGCTATGTATGGCTGCACATCACCTCGACTACCAATTGCTAAGATTGTAATTCGCATACTGTTTTTCGGTCATCTTGGATTAAAAATAGGCATATTCATTCTTGGTGAAAAGAATTAGCGCGCAAATCTAACGAGAGATAGAGGAAAACCTGTTGATATTCGTGTTTCCTCATGATTATGGTCTACGTTAAGACTTGTATGAAACATTTACAATTTTCTCAATTTATCTTGAACTGATATCTTTTGCTGAATATCTAGTTATACAGAGTATTTGACAATATTTGTCGCCTATCTAAAGGGGGAGGCGTTATTATGGTTCTTCAGCTAAACATAAATAATTGTAAAGAAATTCTCATGATTCACCCACGCCACGAGGAGAGATAATGCAGGGAATTCGGGTTGCTAATGCCCCTTGTTCTTGGGGTGATTTGGGAGTGCAAGGGCTTGAGGGTGGAAGTATCGGTTATCAACAAATGTTAGATGAGCTAGTGGAAACTGGCTATATCGGTACTGATTTGGGTGACTGGGGATATATGCCTACAGATCCAGAGAAATTAAGAACTGAACTTGAGCGCCGCAATCTGACGATCATAAGTGGCTACGTACCTGTAGCATTAAAAAATCCAGAATCACATCGACAAGCTGAAGCACAAGCCCTCAAAATTGCCCGATTGCTATCAACGGTTGCACAGACGAGTACTACTCAAACTGTACGTCCTTTTATGGTCGTGATGGATGAAATTGGTGCTGTTCCTGTACGAACACAAAATGCAGGAAGAGTTGAACCAGACATGGAATTGGGCGAAGAGGAGTGGCGTACTTGCATTAAGGGTGCAGAACAAATTGCCCGCGTCATTCGGGAGGAAACAGGAATGCAGACAACGTTTCATCATCATTGTGCTTCTTATTTGGAAACACCGAAAGAAATTAGTCGCTTTTTAGAGCAAACTGACCCAAACTTAATTGGATTAACTTTAGATACAGGACACTATGCTTATGGCGCGGCGACTGATGATGGACAGTGTGTGTTAGAAGCTTTTGAGCGTTTTGGCGATCGCATTTGGCACGTACACTTTAAAGACTGTGATTTGAAAATAGCACAAGCAGCCCGCAATCAAGGCTGGGACTATTTCGAGGCTGTGCGTCGCGGGCTATTCTGCGAACTTGGTCAAGGCGGGGTAGATTTTCCAGGGGTTGTTTCTTGGCTGCGCGAACATGATTACAACGGTTGGATTGTTGTCGAACAAGATGTGCTTCCTGGAATGGGAACTCCGAAAGAAAGTGCTCAACGCAACCGAGAATATTTAAAACAATTAGGATTGTAAAAAGTTAGCACCACACTTTAGGTGATGCTGAACTTAATACTATTTTGAGATATATAGCATCTCTCTTTTGTTAGAGAAAGTCTATTGTCTAGAACTTTTATTTGAATCGCTGTGTTGCTGCCGCAAGTTAAGCAAAGAAAGTGCTACATGGTTTTGCGAATCATCCATGGAAGCATCGGGAATTTTCTTTTTGAGTCTGCGGACAAATTCGCGAATGACATCTGACTGCGTCCGTTCAACTTGCATACAATATTGCCTAAGTATTTCTATCTCCTCATCGGAAAGCCTAACAAACAGTCCTTTTTTCATGATCTTGTGTTATCAAAATGATATACATTTATATTGGATTGCTATTAGCACGGTCTCCACCAATGAAAACTCAGCTAACAAGAATTGCCAGCTGCGTTAATGTGTCCTATCGCTAGTATAAGGAGTGACTGACACGGTAGGGGCTGAATTATTAGCAAAACAAATGTACTTTTTGTGTATATGCCTCTGTACTAATTCGCAGGTCGTAGTCAATTCCATCACAATAATCAAAGTGGTTGGAACGAAGACGCCACCTGAACAATGATGAACAGTTATTTCCTGAGTATATTGCAATCTTGATTTGAATTTCTGTACGGAACCCAACCGAGACAAAATTCAGCACAAGAATCAATTTCCTCGAATATCAAGCCATTGGCAGCGATAAGTGTATAACTTGGGATTTCGCTATCTGCAAGTGCGATCGCAGTAATGAAGTCCTTCTACGTACCAAGCCTTTGCTTTCCCCGTTCGGCAAAGCTGTTGCCTAAGCTTAAGCGGTTGAGTGCCTTGTGGTGTTCCCGCAAGGGTCAATACAGTTAGGACATTGTAGAGGAACCCAGAATCATTGTTTTAACCTTGATTTCTGACCTTTTACCCCTGAATCCTGACCCCTGCTATCTACCGCAGCACGACAACCAAATTGCCAGCAGAGGTCTTTAATTTCCGAATCACACAACTTGTTGAGTCAAGAGGATTGAAGAGGGTTATGAGTGCCAAGTGGTCAGTCAAGACACAATTACCAGTTCATTACACTGTATTTGAGAGTTTCGACCTGTTCAATCCTGAAAACAACGCGCTGTTGTTCGATGGGCAAAATTCGAGTCAAAAGTCTTTGCGTCGGGTCGTTGTCGTAGATGACTATGTTGAACGTCTGCACGGAGAACGCATTCGCCAGTATTTTCAGTATTACGAAATCGAATATCGTCTCATTTCACTTTCGGTATCAGAAGACAATAAGTCGATGGATACAGTTTTTCAGGTGATTGAAGAACTGAATGCGTTTGAAGTTTCGCGACGATCCGAACCGGTGATTGCGATCGGTGGTGGCGTATTGATGGATATTGTTGGCTTAGCGGCTAACCTTTTTCGACGGGGAATTCCCTATATTCGCGTTCCGACAACATTACTAGGCGTCGTTGATGCGGCAATCGGTGCCAAAACAGCGGTAAATTTCCAAGGTCATAAAAACCGAATCGGCACATTTTATCCGCCACTTGCCGCAATCCTAGATACAACGCTGTTACAAACACTCAGTGACAGACAAATTAGTAACGGTATTGCAGAGATTCTCAAAATTGCCCTCGTTAAAGATGCAGAATTGTTTGAGCTATTAGAAAATTACGGCGCAGCCATACTAAGTAGCAAGTGCCAAAATCCCGAAGCTGTCCCTATTATTCGGCGATCGGTGCAAGGAATGTTGGAAGATCTAGAATCAAATCTCTGGGAAGAGAAACTTGAAAGACTTGTCGATTACGGTCACACATTCTGTCCGACGCTAGAGTTAAAAGCAGTCCCAAAACTCTTACACGGGGAAGCTGTTGCGGTTGATATGGCAATCTCGGTGATGCTTGCCTATCAAAGAAGTTTAGTCACTTATCAAGAAGTCGAACGCATTTATAATTTTATGCGCAGCGTGCGTTTACCGTTACTGCATCCGATTTGTACTCCCGAATTGCTGTATGCAGCATTACAAAGTACAACAAAACACCGCAACGGACTACAGCGCTTTCCGTTAACCGTAGGAATTGGTGCAGCACAATTTTTCCACGATATTACCTACGAAGAAATCAAAACAGCTGTAAAAGCGATCGCCCAACTCGAACCCAACGCAGCAATGCAAACTTCTTTGTAATTCGTACCAACTTTATCGCTTTTATTGCCACCATGACTACAGTCAACGAGACGATCGAATACAACGAGCAACTCAGCCAATATATTCGCAACTTGTTCGTTGTTGAAGATGAAACCTTACAACAAATTCGCGAACGCCCATCCAAAGAGGGCTTACCTCCCCACGATATCAATCCAGAGGAAGGGCGCTTTCTGCAACTACTCGTCCGCGCCAGCAATGCTAAATCCGCAGTAGAATTTGGTACACTTGTCGGATATAGCAGTATTTGGATTGCGCGTGGCTTAGCACCAGAAGGTAAACTGTTTACCTTCGAGAAAGAACCGATGTGCGCGGACATTGCTAAAGACAATTTTGCCAAAGCCAATGTTGCGCACCAGATAGAACTTCTGTGCGGCGACGCGCACGCATTAGTTGATTCGATTGCTGCGCAAGGACCTTTTGATTTCGTATTCATCGATGCCGAAAAAACGGGCTACATCGATTACTTTGAATGGGCATTAGAAAATACTCGTCCTGGCGGGTTTATCGTTGCTCATAATGTATTTCTCCACCGTACTATCCTTGATGCGGATACAACCGATGAAGGAGTGAAAGCGATGCAAATGTTCCACAAACACGTTGCTACTTCTAACCGTGTCATGAGTACTGTATTTCCGGCTGGAGATGGAACGCTTGTAGCGGTAACAGCCTAAATCCGTTTTCTAAGGCGTGTAATCATGCAATCAGGACAAACTATCCGCGAGCGAACTTTTGCTTCGCTTAAAAGCCTCGGTACTTTGACTTTACTTTTATTGGCTTTTCCGTTTTCTTTGAGCGTTGTTGTTGGTGCGCTGCTTTGGAGTTCGCTGACAAGCTTATTTCAAAAGCACCGCGTGCAGGTGAAACCCAAACGGATTTTGCTGACTGGTGCCAAAATGACAAAGTGCTTAACCTTGGCGCGATCATTTCATGCGGCTGGGCATCAGGTTTTCATGGTAGAAACCAAAAAATACTGGTTATCAGGCAATCAGTTTTCTAACTGCGTAGAAGCTTTATACACAGTTCCCGCACCACAACATGATGCTGAAGGCTACATTCAAGGATTATTGAACATTGTCAAGCAAGAAAAAATTGATATGTTCATTCCCGTATCTAGCCCAGTTGCTAGCTATTACGACTCCTTAGCAAAACCAGCATTGTCGCCTTACTGCGAGGTTTTTGCTTTTGACGCTGAAACAACAAAGTTACTAGACAACAAGTTCACTTTCAACCAAAAAGCGCATTCTGTCGGGTTGTCTGCACCGAAAACCTTCCTGATTACAAACCCAGAACAAGTCCTCAACTTCGACTTCGCCACTGACGGTAGCCAGTATATTCTCAAAAGCATTGCTTACGACTCGATTAACCGCCTAGCTTTGTTGAAATTGCCCTGCGCGCCCGCAACAATGGCGAAATACGTTCACAGTTTGCCAATCAGCGAAGAAAACCCCTGGATTATGCAGGAGTTTCTCAAAGGGCAAGAGTACTGTACTCACGCTGTCGTTCGAGAGGGAAAGCTGATGCTTTACGCGTGTTCCAAATCCTGCGACTTTTTAGTCAACTACGAACATGATTACAATCCAGCAATTCTCGATTGGGTAACACGCTTTGTTAAAGCCCTTAACTTGACAGGGCAAATTTGCTTGGACTTTATTCAAGCAGAAGATGGCACAGTGTATCCGATTGAATGCAATCCACGAACGAGTACTTGTATTACAATGTTCCACGACCAGCCAAAAGTAGTGGCAGATGCTTACCTCAGTAGTAGTGCGTCAATACTGAAAGAACCTGTGCAGCCTTTACCTGATAGTAAGCCGACTTATTGGACATTCCACGAGCTTTGGCGATTAATAACAAAAGTCAAATCTTGGCAAGATCTACAGTATCGGCTCGGTATTATTTTTAATGGCGTAGACCCAGTGTTTCATCCTCGCGATCCTCTACCGTTTCTGGGAGTCAACCACTGGCAAATTCCCCTGCTCATTCTCAACAATGTACGTCAACTGAAAGGCTGGGAACGCATTGACTTTAACATTGGCAAGCTGGTGCAGTTGGGAGGCGATTGATTCATCAAGAAAAGACTAGCAGCTTGTAGAGTAGACATCTTACCTACCTCTTAAATATCGAACCTACGCAAGAACCCTCTATTAGCTTTGTGTCTATGGACACTTTGCTCAACAAGGGAAACCCCCGCACGCAAGAGTCCTCCTTTGTGTTCTTTGTGGTTCTTTCATAATTTCGCCTAAATCCTGAAACATTTAATTTATAGCGGAGTTTCAATGACAACAACACTTGCTCAAAAAAACATGGAAGCCAAAAAGAAAGTTTTTGGCATGATTCAAGCTTTCTGGGAAAGCCAGTGTTTATACGTAGCCACGCGCCTAGATATTTTTAATATATTGTCCGAAGGTTCACAAAGTATCGAAACGCTAGCAGAAAAAACTGCAACTAAAGCAGAAAAACTCTACGTTATTCTGCGTGCTTTGGGGCATTTAGGCGTTTTAGAAGAACAGCCCGGAAAAATTTTTGCTGCTACTGAAGTGTCCGATCTGCTGGTGACAAACGCCGAACCTTCGATTGGGCATTTTGCGATGCATATTATTGAACCCGCACAGTGGGATGCTTGGAAGGAGTTAGAAACGTGTTTACACACTGGTGAAGTGCCTTTTGAGCGTGCTAATGGCAAAACGGTTTATGAGTTTACGCGGGATGAAGACTGGAGTGGCGATGTTTTCATCAAAGCGATGAGTTTCTTAACCGATCATGCTGTTGATGCCTTGCTCGATGTTTTTGACTTTAGCCGCTTTGGTACAGTAATGGATGTTGGTGGCGGTCAAGGCGGGTTAATTTCTAAAATTGTCAAGCGCTTTGGCTGTAAAGGTATGTTATTTGATTTGCCTTATGTGACAGAAACAGCGCCTGCATATATACAAAAACAAGGTGTTGCGGCTGATGCTGTCCAAATCGTCACAGGGGATGTCTTTGAAGGGTTGCCAACTGGGGCGGATGCGATCGTGATGAAGTATTTTCTATCTTCGTGGAAAGATGAGGATGCTCTGACGATACTACGGCATTGTCGAGAAGCACTGCCAAAACACGGCAAGGTCGTTTTATTACAATGTATTGTTCCCGATTTAGGTGAACCGACAGTTTGTCCTGATGGTATTATTCCATCACTGTTTGCAACACAAATTATGGTGGCAGTTCCTGGCGGCGCGTGGCGTACTCAGAAGGAATATGAACGCTTGTTTACAGCGAGTGGTTTTCAGCTAGAGAATGTCGTGCATACGGGAACGAATCTCTCAGCACTGGAATTTGGTTTAGTTGATTAAATCTTTTGTAGAAATCGTAGATGCCTTCCGACTTCCTTCGGGCTATATGAATAAAATGTGCGGAGGCACACTAAGATTGAGAGTTTGAGGAGAAAGTCCACCTCCGTGGACTTTGTTTGTATAGCGGTAAATTTATTCGCAGTCGCATCCATGCAAGTGGTTTTTACCGATAGAAATAGGGCAGGCAAGATGCCTACCCACGAGTTTATTCATACTAGTCACGACAAACAAGCATTTGAGATTGCTCTAGATCTACTACAAGTTGTTGCCACTTTAGCCCAGCTAAGTTATTGCGGACTAGATGAGCATGACCAACGCGTTCAACGGGTCCAAGTCCCAAAACCCACATTCCGGCGGCTAATCCGGCTGCAACTCCTGAACCTGCGTCTTCCACAACGAGGCACTCGTGGGGCTGCAAGCCTAACTGTTGGGCTGCATACAGAAAGACATTAGGGGCTGGTTTATGATGTTCAACACTATAGCCATCAGCGATCGCATTCAAGCGTTCCGCAATTCCCAAGCGTTGACACACAAGGCGGGCGTTTTTACTCGATGAACCGATCGCAACTTTAATATCCGCAGCTTGCAATTCATCTAATAATTCAAGTGCTCCTGGAAGTAGATCTGCTGGTGTGAGATTTTGAATCAACTGCTCGTAGTAGCTATTTTTTCGTACCATCATTTCCTGAAGTTGGGCTTCACTCACGGCGTAATCGCCTAACATATGTAACAGTGAATCACGGCGTGACAAGCCCCGCATTTGCTCGTTAGCTTGACGATCAAAGGAAATCCCAATTTCATCGGCAAGTTGCTTCCAGGCTAAATAATGATACTCAGACGTGTCGGTTAAAACACCATCTAAGTCAAAAATGACGCCCCGCAACGGAGTTATGGGACAGCGATCGCTGAGTGTACGATTGGGTCTGACTTGAGTTATCTCCTCAGAATACATTCCTGAGGCTTCCGGTTTGTGTGTTGTCATAAGTACGGCATCGGGTGAGATGTCAAACTTGTACCACTGTTGTCGCCATTGCAGCTTAAACTGCAAACGCGTCCAGTTCGATGGTAAATGCGATCGCTCAACAACAGGTCCCGCTTCGGTTAAACGCACGCCTGCAAAACCAGCAATAACTGCTTGCCATACGCCACCCGCCGAAGCTGCATGAATGCCTTCCGCAGCATTACCACGCACATCTTTGATGTCTACCAGCGCTGCTCGCATAAAATGTTCGTAAGCAGCAGCAGGATCGTCTAATTCACACGCTAAAATCGCATGAATCGCAGGACCTAGCGAAGAACCGTAAGTGTGATCGGTGCGGGGGGTATAGTAATTCCAATTTGCTTGCAATAGCTGACGCCGCTGCTGGGCACTCATCTCAGTCCGCAATGGCTGATCTCGTAGCAGGTATAACAGCATCAAGATATCGGGCTGTTTAAGAATTTGCTTTTCGTTTGTTCCTTCAACGCCGAGAATCGCCTGCATCGACTGCGTACGCCACTGATAATCGTGCCAGTCGATATCTTCTAAGTCAAAGAAGCCCTCAAATTGCTCGATAACTTCTGTGTCTGTAGGTTGAGCCACGAGCATACATCGGATAATATGCGACCAACGCTTGATTCGTTCCGGTCGAATATCCAACTTTTGCGCTAACTCTGTTGCCTTTTCTGGATAGTGTTGCTGTAACCAATCGTATACCGTTAACGCAATTTCCAAGTGCCACTGCGCCATGCGGTTGGTAAATGTGTTATTGTTAACACGCTCGTGGTTTTCATCAGGACCGATGACATCGCGAATTTCATAACGCTGGCGATCGCTGTTCCATTCGACGCGGCTACCCCAAAATACTGCGGTATCAAGTATAATTTCTGCTCCCTCGCGTTGCATCCAATCATCATCGCGTGTTGCTTGCCAGTAATGCCAAACCGCGTAAGCGATATCCGAATTGATATGAACTTCAATATCACCACACCAGATACGTACAGGTTCGCCATCAGGACTAAATACCCAACGTGGAGTCACTTCATCGCCTGTATTCGCGCTTTCCCATGCAAACATTGCGCCTTCATATCCTGCGGCTTGCGCCTTACGTCTTGCGCCTTCTAGTGTGTGGTAGCGATAAGACAGTAAGTTGCGCGCGATTTGCGGTTGCGTGAAAGTAAAGAAAGGAACGATAAAGACTTCCGTATCCCAAAAGACGTGTCCGCGATACGCAAATCCAGACAGCGTTTTTGCTGGAATACTCACGCGGTTGTTGTGTCTTGGTGCTGCTGCAAGCAGTTGGAATAAATTGTAACGAACTGCAACTTGAGCGGTGGAGTCACCAGCAATAGCAATATCGCAGTCTTGCCATAACTCATCCCATACCGCGCCATGGGCTGCGAGTAAAGTTGAATAACTCGGTAAACTTGCTAACCGTTCTTGCGCAGCAGCTACGGGTTGACTTACTTCCAGCGAAGTAAAAACTGTAACAATTTTTTCTAAAGTGACAGTTTTCCCTGGTTGTGCCTGAAATGATGTCGTTAGTGTCGGGGTGCCTGGGCTTCCAGTGAATTTAATAGGGGTTGCTTCCGAACACGCGAGTTGAAACGCCATCCCTAGCTCAATTCCCGAATGAATACAGCGTTGGTGTAACCACGCTTGATTGTTGCTACCGCCTTGTTCGAGCCAATCCCAATGCTTGACACCGTGGTTATCGATGTTGCCATTGATGCTTGCTTCGAGGGCGATCGCACCAGTAAAATCAATGGGTGTTATCTGGCAGTACAATACTAAGGCGTGATCGTCTGCCATACTAATCATCCGCTCAAAGTGGAACTTAACAGTATGTCCACTTGGACTACGCCACAAGACGTCACGGCTTACGATCCCCCAGCGTAAGTCTAGCTGGCGCTGATATTCTAATATCTCGCCTTGATTCAAACAAAAGCGATCGCTTCCTATGTATACTGTTAACGGCAACGAATCAGGACAGTTGACAAGTTCCGTATGCATCACGGGAACGTCATCGTATACACCGTTAATCATAGTTGCCGTGCTGGCATTTGGGTAGCCCTCTTCAAAGCTCCCGCGTGTACCAAGATAACCGTTGCCTAAAGTAAACAGTGTCTCCTTGTGGTGCAATTGTGCTGGATCGAACTGAGTTTCAAAAATATTCCAACCGCTGTAGTCCATGACTCGCTCATCTCGCTGGGGTATCGTACAATACAAAAATCTCTCTCTATAGCATTCCCCTTTAGACAGAGATCCGCAGGGAATTTACGAAAACCGAAGGAAAAGTATACAAAACGCAACAAAGTGTTATAAAAAGTTTCAAGTGATAGTGACGCTTTGGCTATTAGATAAGCAATGGAAAAGTGAACTCATTACTTAAGCTTCAATCACAACTCGCAAATTACCGCGTTTCTTAGCAACGCGGCACGCAGTTGTATTGCCTGATCGCTCAAATTCTAAATCAAGTAAAGTAGGACCAACGCGCAAATTGTGTATTGATAAAGTATTAATCGCTTCGGGTAAAGCAGGGTCAATGATCCGTAAGCAATTGTTTTTAGTATCAGGAACAAGGTTGACCATCATTTGTAGTAACTGAAAGATACTACCTGTCGCCCAAGCCTGCGGCGAACACGCGACTGGATACTGTACGGGATCGTTATCGTTCGTGCGTTCGTAGCCGCAAAACAATTCAGGTGGACGTTGATACGGTTGACGTTGCGTCATCTCAAGAATACTTTGAGAAAGTTCGAGCGCTTGATCGATTAATCCGAGCGATCGCACGCCCATCGCAATCATCGAATTATCATGCGGCCAAACTGAACCGATGTGATACCCCATCGGATTATAGGCTGGCGACAAACTACTCAAAGTGCGAATGCCCCATCCATTAAACATATCCGGTGCGCGTAAGCGTTCGGCTACACTATACGCTTTTTCAGGGGTGAGAATTCCCAGGTGTAGACAATGACCAGGATTAGAAGTAATACTATCAACTTGTTTGCCTTCGCCGTCTAAAGCTAAAGCACAGTAATCTTGATCAACCATCCAAAAGTCACGGTTGAATCGCTCTTTCAAGCGATTTGCATCGTCTTGCCAGCGATCTGCTAAGTCGATCCGCTTTTTCATACGGGCAATTTCTGCCAAGCGGATTTTTGCTGCATAAACATAAGCTTGGACTTCGCAAAGTGCAATTGGTCCGGTTGCTAAGTGTCCATGACGATCTACAATACAGTCACCCGAATCTTTCCAGCCTTGGTTAACTAAACCGCGTCGGGAAGTTCGGAAGTAGCTGAGGTATCCGTTTTTTTGACAATTGCGGTCGATCCACTCCATCGCGGCTAGCGCATTCGACCACAGTTGCTCTAGCGTTTCATTGTCGTGTGTCCAAGCATAGTATTCTGCGTAGAGCATCAACCATAAAGGAGTTGCATCGATTGTGCCGTAGTAGGGGGTATGGGGAACTTCTTGGCAACGCGCCATTTCGCCCATACGTAGCTCATGCAAAATCTTACCTGGTTCTTCTTCGCGCCACTCGTCTTCTACTTTACCTTGGTAAGCTGCGAGAATTACGAGTGTTTCGCGGGCGATCGCAGGGTTTAACATTAATGTTTGCGACGCCGTAATCAGCGAGTCTCGACCAAACAATGCCGAGAACCAGGGAACTCCTGCTGAGACAACTTTGCTGTTACCAAAATCTTTCCCGATTGACTGTCGTAAGAGATATAGATCTTGTTCAGCGCGTTCGATGGTACGGTTAAAAATGACTTTGTCTGAGCGAATTTGCGTAATGTGTTGTCGCCAATTTTGCTCTTCTAGTAACTCAGCTGCTTTTGCCTGCACGAGAGTCGTCGGCGCGCTCACTGTAGAAGTTGGTTGGTGATGGGTAAACATTTGTAGCCGATAGCCTAACTTCTGCGTTTGGTGCGAAGCTATTTCCATCTGCCAAACTGCGGTATAACCTTTAAAAAGCTTTGGCTTGAGATGCTGGAACTGAATGCGCGATTCCATCAGTAACCCATCTAAGCCTTGATAAGCTAAAGTCAGTTCTTCTTGTTGACTCAAACGGTAAGCAGCTGCACCGTCACGCAAGGCTTCATCGCCACGATCGCTAACCGGTTGCGCCAGACGTAGCAATTGACCGCGTTTTTCCCGCCGAAACCCCCGAATTTCAAATAAATCAATAAAATCAGCGTCAAAGCTGAGACTCAGTTCAAAGCTGACCGAACTGGTACTGTAATTTGTGATTTCGATTTCTTCAAACAGTGCGCCTCCTAGCGCAATCTCGCGGCGAATTCCTAGTGCATCAGCGTTTAGACGGTCTTCAATTGTCGGATTAGTACACAAGATGGAAAGCAAAAAGCCTTTATCAGCGGTACTGCTGAGAAGAACAGGCGATCGCCCTTCGATTTGCATCTCTAACCGACTGAGAAAGCGAGTATCGTTGCAAAATAGCCCCATACTAGCTTTTTGCTCATCAACGACACCCACACAGCCAGAAATATTTCCAAGCGTATCAGTAACTAGAAATAAATCGTCATCTTTGACTGTCAGCGTTGGTTGCGGTCGTTCACTTAACACACAAGGCCATTCAGGAATAGGTAACTGATGTGCTGGAACAAAAATTCTTCCATCCAGATCGAGTTTATCGGTTGTCATCAGCGTATCTGGTGTCATGCCAAATATTTCCGCTTTCACAATTTGATGTATATTTCTCGCGCACTTGCCTTCACAGTGTCTGACCTGCCAAACAACCGCTTTGAGCAATCCTCACACAATTTTCTCAGACGAGAGTAGGTATTCAACCTGAGATTTAGAGAAAAATAGAATTAAAACTTAACACAATAATTCATAGTATGATGTCTTGCTTTTACTGAGTTAACGTCAAAAATAGCTTATGTAAGCTAGAAATTGTTGACTTCTCAGCTTTACTCTATTTCTAATATGTAACTGACTCTTCATAAACTATTGTAAATACATTTAATAATTTCAGCTAATATTGCGTCAAAGAGATTTGACAGCAAGTCAGGAGTCAAAAGTCAGTAGAAACTAACAATGACTTTTGACTTTATAAATTACATTTTGGCTAGCGTGCTGCGATTATCAAGACAATACCATTTGAAACGCTTTTTCGTACTCATCCGTCATAGACTGAACGCTAAAGTGGTTGACAACATAATCGCGGCAAGTTTGGCGATTAAGTTTCATTGCCGCTGGAATCGCCTCAATCATTTTTTCCAAAGAATGGCAGACGAAGCCAGTTTTTCCATGCGCGATTACTTCAGGCACCGAACCCAGTCCCATACCAATGACAGGTGTACCTGTTGCCATAGACTCGATCATCACCAAGCCAAAGGGTTCGCGCCAGGTGATGGGAAATAGCGTTACTGTAGCTCCACGTAGCAATTCTACTTTCTGCTCGTGAGAAACTTCACCTAAATACTGAATCTGCTCGCCATCAATTTCTGACTCTATTTTTTCTCGGTAAAAATCGCGGTCAACAGCATCAATCTTGCCCGCCATTTTTAATGGTAAACCAGCAGCACGCGCAATTTGAATCGCTTGCAGTGGTCCTTTTTCTGGGGAAAGTCTGCCAACAAACGCAAGATATGCGGGTTGTGCTGGTGTAGGTTGAAAGGGATAAGCCGCGGTATCAATGCCGTTATAAACCGTATGAATGTAGTTTAAACCTAAGCGAGGTTCGCGTTGTGCCTCACTGATACTAATGTACGGTTGCCAAGCAAATCGCCGAAACATTTTTTCATTATCAGGTGTAAAGATACCGTGCATTGTGTGTACAGTCGGCGTTTTGACAAAATGAGTATACGGCAGCGCTGCACAGCCTACGTGTGAATGAATGATATCAAAGTGATGCGCTGAGCTATAAACGTCAGACAACATCAGTTGTTCATAAATTCCTGGCTCTCGAATACTCGGATCAAGCCGCAAAGCTTGCTCATGTACTGACATTAAATGTGCCGTTGTAATCGAGTCACCAGAGGCAAACAAAGTTACTTCATGACCACGGCGAACCAACTCATCAGTCAATAAACTGACAATGAGTTCGATACCACCATAGCGAAAGGGCGGAACGCGCTCCCATAAAGGAGCAACTTGGGCAATTTTCATTACTAGGTATGCACCAATAACAGGATCATTAACTGAACTGGCATTAAACTTAACGCCAGTATAATTTGCTTGTACTTGACAAAGCACTACCTTCTTTATGCAGATATACCACTAGAGGGATGCAGTCCGTGCAAGTTTTTTAAGTAACGATGTAAATTTTCAGAATTGTAACTTGAGTTATGCCACTTTGACAGTAGTCTGGCGATGGATCAACCAGAGTGAAGGAAGAAAGTTAAATTTTTTGCTGACTTCTCAAAAGAAATCACGATTGTAAGCAACGCAGCAAGCACTAAGCTCGGTAGGATAAGTTGATAGAGAACTCTTAATTTAAACCAAGAATGGTTACGCTTCCGCTACAAAAACTTACAGAGATTGGAAAATAAATATGTTGGCGGATAGCTATGATGGCACAAGAGAGCGGTGGGAGATTCAGGTGCAGTGAGAGAGAAAGACCGCATGAGTATTAAGACTTCGGTAGTGAGCGAGTTACTGCAAGCCTTGCCTCAACTGCGAACTCAAATTTATTTCAAATCTTCTTTAACGGCGCTGTCGCACGCCATGGAAGATCAAGTACTAGCTGCGATGACGGAGAACCCACTGCTTATCGCTAGTTTTCAACGGGAAAGTTTTTATCGCCAGGAAGCAAATCGTTACCACCGACTCGCGCAAAAAAGCAATCAAGTTTATGTGCTTGCGGCAGCCGAAACTGATTTTTCTAACGCATCAGAAGAATATGAGACAGTAGCTTTTGATCCCTATCAAGATGCGTTACGTCATGAGTGGCATTTAGTTGTTATTTCACAACACTACACAACGTGTCTAGTATGCCGCGAACGGCAAAATCCAGCACTGGAGCTATATTCAGCTGAATTACCCGTCAGTTTTGACATAGACCCAGCGCGCCAATTTGAGGGAATTTGGACATCAGACCGCGAAGCGAGTCATATTGCCGCCGATATTTTGCTACAACGGATTTTGACGTATCGACCGGAATTACGCACTAAAATTAACCAAGCGCAGCGCGACTTTGGTTTGTTACGTTTTTCGAGTCGTGCATCTTCAACATCGACGCGCAAGGTAGTCGGGAAACAACGCTCATCACAGCGCGTTGATTCAGATCCTTTTGTGCAGCGCTTAGTCACCTATCTGCAAGCGAGTCAATACAAGTTGCTCAAAGCGTATGGTTCGATCGCATTGCAAGAGCGCAAAGAACGTTTGGTGAACTCGATTACTGCGGCAATTCGTCGGGGTAGCGATAGCGGTCAGCCGCTGCATCCACAAGAAATTTTGAAGGTAGCCGTACAGCAGTTAGGCAAAGCAGTTTATGCGAGTCGCTGCTTAATTTATCGCGCGCAATCAACAGATGCTACGGCGACAATTAGCCATGAGTTTGTCAGTTCCGCAGAAGTCTCATCGCTCATTGGAAAAAAGCTGCCTTTACGGCAAAATCCCTTATTTCAAGAAGTTTTACAGCAGCAGGAGCGTGTTTATGTTGCTGATACTCATAGCGATGAACGAATTGGTACCTCTCAAGTTTTATCAACTGTTGTTGAGCAATGGGCAATTCGCTCTTGGTTGATGGTGCCGATATTCTATCAAGGCAAATTGTTAGGAATTATTGAGTTACATCATTGTGGTGAGACGACTTATCAATGGCAAAAAGATGATACAGCGTTGGTAGAAGCGATCGCAACTCAAATCGGTGCTACCTTAATCCAAGCTGAAGCCTATGCTAACTTAGAAGATCTCAATCAGCAGCTAGAGGCATTAGACCGTACTCGTAGCAATTTAATCGCGATCACAGGTCACGAACTACGCACACCGCTTTCAACGATCCAAGTATGTTTAGAAAGCCTTGCAAGTGAACCTGATATGCCGCTCGAACTACAGCAAGTTATGCTCAATACGGCATTAGCAGACTCAGAGCGGATGCGCAAGTTAATTCAAGACTTCTTGACGCTCTCCAACTTAGAAAGTGGTCGTATCCAATGGCATCTTGAGTCTTTACCGCTAGAAGAGTGCATCAGCTTAGCGATTAGCCGCACGCGTACGCGGACAAGCGCGGAAGATTTGCCAGAAATTGTGATTCAAATTCCTCAAGAATTACCGTTAGTGCGAGTTGATGGCGATTGGCTCGTTGAGGTAATTTCCAAACTCCTGGATAATGCTTGTAAATTTACACCAACTGACGGTCAAATTATGATCGCAGCGCGTTGTAATGGCAGCCAAATGCTTGAAGTGATCGTCGCTGACACAGGTCGCGGAATCGAACCTAACCGCTTAGAAGTCGTCTTTGACCGCTTTTATCAAGAAGAAGGAGCGCTACGCCGCACCGCAGGTGGCACAGGTTTAGGGTTAGCAATTTGTCGTCAAATTGTCAATAGCTGGGGCGGTCAAATTTGGGCAGAATCTGCGGGAAAAGATCGAGGCAGCCAGTTTCATTTTACAGTTCCCATTAGTGAAAATCGTCACGAGCAAATGTCATTAGTGACAAGTGGCTAGTGGAAGTGTCGGAGGTGTGGGGAGTGTGGGAGAGCCGAAAATACTACTTTTCCCTCTTATACCATTTTACTAAATAAAAACTACAAATCATTTCCCCTCTGCTTTTCGGCTCCAACTGTAACAGTTCCTAACATAGTAGTGAGACAAGGGCGATCGCGGTGCTACGATGCCCTAAAAACCTCAAGGAAGTTAACTTATGGCAGAAGAACTTTCGGGTCAAACACCAATTTTCGGTGGCAGCACCGGCGGATTATTAACAAAAGCATTTCGAGAAGAAAAGTACGTCATTACTTGGACTAGCCCTAAACAGCAAGTATTTGAAATGCCCACTGGTGGTACTGCGATTATGCAGCAAGGTCCTAACAAGCTGGAACTTGCGCGTAAAGAGTACTGCATTGCATTAGGAGGTCAACAATTACGCGCCAAATTCAGAATCACGGACTATAAAATTTACCGTGTTTATCCCAATGGCGAAGTTCAATACCTCCACCCAAGTGATGGCGTCTTCCCTGAAAAAGTCAATGAAGGTCGTCAAAAAGTTGGATACGTTGACCGTAATATTGGGAAGAATCCCGATCCAGCTAAATTGAAGTTTAGTGGAATGACCACTTACAACGCGCCAGGACCAAAATCTAGTGAAGCTGGAAAAGGTTCTCAGGATACTAAATCTGGCTCGCTTCCTCGGCAAGGTATTGAGATGTAAGCTATCTTTATCTATCTAATTCAGGATAGGGTTTCCTTGATTAAACTCCTTTGGGGTAAATTCAAGAACCCTAAGCCTCACCTCTTAGTTACAAGTCAGAGCCAGAAGCTAGAGTCATTAAAAGCGACACTCTGCCTTCTGGCTTTTATGCTTCTAAAATTCATGGACAGCTAAAGTCTTGGCTGACAACTTATAGTTTGTTATGGTTTTCCCTAATTTTTCCGAGTTCTCAGCCTTAGCGCAGCAAGGCAATTTCGTGCCAGTGTACCAAGAATGGGTCGCTGATTTAGACACGCCTGTTTCTGCTTGGTACAAGGTTTGTTGGAATCAACCGTATAGCTTTTTGTTGGAATCGGTAGAAGGTGGCGAGAACATCGGGCGCTATAGCTTCGTTGGCTGCGATCCGCTGTGGATTTTAGAAGCTAGGGGAAATCGCACAACACAACGCCATCGAGATGGTTCGGAAATTGTCTTTGAGGGCGATCCGTTTACAGTTTTAGCCGAGTGTTTAGCCCCTTATCATCCTGTGAAGTTGCCGCAACTTCCTCCAGGAATTGGTGGCTTGTTTGGGTTTTGGGGATATGAATTAATTCGTTGGATCGAACCGCGCGTTCCAGTTCATGAAGCCAGCGATACAGATTTACCTGATGGATTATGGATGCAGGTTGATCATCTCTTGATTTTTGACCAAGTTAAGCGCAAAATCTGGGCGGTTGCTTATGCCGATCTACGCGAGGCGCAAGGCGATTTGCAGCAAGCATATCAAAAAGCCGAAAACCGCGTGGCTCAAATGGTTAGCAAGCTACAGCTATCTTTGTCGTCTAAAGATACTGTTTTAGAATGGACTCCGCCTATTAGTAATACTCCCAAGCTAGACTATGCAAGCAACACGTCGCGCGCCGCCTTTTGTGCGAATGTCCAAAAAGCGAAAGAATATATTCATGCTGGCGATATTTTCCAAGTTGTTCTCTCGCAGCGACTGTCTACTAAATACTCAGGCGATCCGTTTTCGCTGTATCGTTCTTTACGCTTGATTAATCCTTCGCCATACATGGCTTATTTTCACTTCCATGATTGGCAAATTATTGGTTCGAGTCCCGAAGTGATGGTCAAGGCGGAACGCGATGAAAATAATCGCCTGATAGCAACAGTACGACCAATCGCCGGAACGCGCCCTCGAGGTAAAACACCGCAAGAAGATGCGGCTTTAGCAGAAGATTTATTACAAGACCCAAAAGAAGTTGCGGAACACGTGATGCTTGTTGATTTGGGACGCAACGATCTCGGACGTGTTTGCCGAAGCGGTACAGTCAAAGTTGACGAATTGATGGTAATTGAGCGATATTCGCACGTGATGCATATCGTCAGCAATGTCGTAGGAGAACTTGCGCCTGGACAAAGTGCTTGGAATTTACTCAAAGCTTGCTTTCCCGCAGGAACAGTCAGTGGTGCGCCAAAGATTCGAGCGATGGAAATTATTTATGAATTGGAAAAATGCCGTCGCGGACCTTATTCGGGTGCGTATGGTTATTACGATTTTGAAGGACAACTCAATAGCGCGATCGCCATTCGCACGATGATTGTCCGCAACCAAACGGTAAGTGTGCAAGCTGGGGCTGGTTTAGTTGCGGATTCTGACCCTGATAAGGAGTACGAAGAAACCCTGAACAAAGCCAGGGGTCTTTTAGAAGCGATTCGCTGTTTACGTCCGAGTTAAAATCTTTAAGAATTGACTAATAATCTCGCATACCGTATTCTCTACCAGCCTTGTCGGAGGTAATAGCCAAGGTTGCACCCAAGATAAGAAACGTGAAGCAAGCAACGTAGAATGCTAGGGAACTATTATTAATCGTCGCACTCTCGACATAGCGTTCGTAATCTTCGGTAAATCTTGCGGCTGCCATGCCAGTATAGTGCAATAACAGAATACCAGCACCCATAATAAGCGCGCTAATAATCAATTGGGGCTTTTTATTGATATTCTGAGTTTGACGTCGGAATTTGATCGACAGTTTTAATGCGACTAACGACACAACGACCGCAAGTGCTACTGAAAGCAAAAATAAAATTGGATCGTAACGAATGACTGCGCTCATTTGCATTGCTGCCATTCCCAGATAATGCATTGCCCCAATTCCAACACCCATCAAAATCGCACTCGTTAATAAAGTTGGGAAACCGACGCGAGGGCGGCTAACGAGTGAGAGTGATAAGCCAGCAGCAAATATAGCTGCTAACAGGGAAATTATTGTGATTGGTAAATTGTAGCCAATAGGAATTTGTTGTGCTGAGCTATGTAACGAGAAGGCAAGCATAGCAATAAAGTGCATTGACCATATGCCTGTTCCCATTGCGATCGCACCTCCTACTAACCATACTTTGCGGTCAGCGCCTTGAGAAGTTGCTACTCGACCAGCTAAATCGAGTGCGGTATAAGAAGCAAGTACAGCAATAAATGCTGAGACAATAACTAAATAAGGATTGTATATAACTGTCATATTTCTTTATCGTATTGTGCAAAAAATGTATGATGTTCTCTATTCCGCAATTGCCAAACTTTAAGCTTTACTATTAATTACAGTTGACACCGTTACCTGTATCAATAAAATGTGCACTCAATTTAGCTACTATTTACCTGCAATCCTAGGTAAGTTTCACTGATTTTTACTTACGTTTTCTCCTCATAGCGAGCATTGTTAAGTAGATTTACGTAAAAAATCAAAGTCAATTTATTATTTTTGAATGTTGAGATAAAACCATGAAGTTTTTCATTGTAGATGTATTTGCTGAAGAAAAATATGCAGGTAATCAACTCGCAGTTTTTATAGAACTAGGTGTCCTCTCAACACAGCAGATGCAGAAAATTGCTAAGGAAATGAACTATTCGGAAACCACTTTTATTACCTCTTTAGAACTGCAAGAAGGAGGTTATGCTATACGAATATTCACACCAGAACAAGAATTGCCTTTTGCCGGACACCCAACTTTAGGCACAGCTTACATCCTACAAAAAGAAATTAATCTTCCTATCGAGCAGATTATCTTAAACTTACAAGTTGGACAGATACCTGTCACTCTTCATTATTTAGATGAAAGTATAGAAGAATTGTGGATGCAGCAAAAGCCACCAACATTTCATCAAACTTTTACAGTAGAGACACTAGCCCCTATTTTGAATTTAGACTTAGATGAAATTGATTCAAGATATCCTATTCAAGAGGTATCAACTGGCATACCGTTTATTATTCTTCCTTTAAAAAAGCTCTTAAGTATAAAAAAAATTAAAATTAATCGAGATAAATACTTTAAATTAGTAGAACAAACGCAAGCAAAAGCAATTCTAACTTTCTGTCCAGAAACAAATAAACCTGAGAATAACTTAGCTGTTAGGGTATTTGCTGATGCTGTTGGTGTTCCAGAAGATCCTGCAACAGGCAGTGCAAATGGTTGTCTAGCAGGGTATTTAGTCAAATATTCCTATTTTAATACTGATTCAATCGACGTGCGCGTTGAGCAAGGATATGAAATTGGTAGACCTTCATTGCTATTACTGAAAGCCGAGAAAAATGAGGCAGAAATAAAAGTTTTTGTCGGTGGTAAAGTAATTATGGTGGCTCAGGGTGAGTTTGTTTAACCACACTAGAAGTCAATGTCACTTGAGTTAAAAGAACGCTTATTTGCTCATCTGCAAGAAATTGTATGCGATCGCGACCCTTATTTAGCAACAGCAGGGCATTTTTTTGTTAAACACTACATCCGTCAAGAGTTAGAAAAATATGGAAGTGTAGAAAGTTTTGCATTTACTGTTAGAGGTAAAACGCATCAAAATTTAATTCTCAATCTACCAGGTAAACAGCGTGGCTTTCCGATTTTAGTCGGCGCACATTATGATGCTGTACCAGGAACACCAGGTGCAGACGACAATGCGACAGGTGTTGCTGTTTTATTAGAATTAGCGCGAATTTTTGCAAGCGAACCTGCAAGACATCCTTTACGCTTAGTTGCCTTCGATCTTGAAGAGTATGGCTTACTCGGTGGATCTGGTGCTTCTGAGTACGCAAGTCACTTACGCCAACAAAATCAACCACTGCGTTTAATGATTTCCCTAGAAATGTTAGGTTACTACGATTCTACTCCAGGGTCACAGCAATATCCGATTCGCTTACTAGAACGGTTATATCCGAATTGTGGTAATTTTATCGGTCTAATTGGTAATCTACCGACAATTTTAGACTTGGTTTACCTTAGCCGTAGCATTCGTCAAGCGGGAGTATCAAGCGAATGGCTACCTGTATTTAATAAAGGTTTAACTGTTCCACAAACTCGACTTAGCGATCACGCTCATTTTTGGGATCAAGGATATCCAGCAATGATGATTACAGATACTGCTATGTTACGCAATCCACACTATCATAAAGCAAGTGATACGATTGAAACTCTTAACTTAGATTTTCTTGCAGGTGTTTGTCTAGGATTAGTGCAAGGATTACAATCTTTATGAGCTTGCTACTTTCAGAAGTATCAAAGCTAATTGCTTATATATCAAAAATCTAACTCATCTTGATTGTCTATATTTTCAACCTGCTTTGCAGACAATCGCCAGCTAGTTGTTGTTTCTACCTGGAGTGAAAGTTCAGTCATAAATTCTTTCAATTCCTTTTGCAGCTTTTGGGTTAAAGTAACCGGAAAATTCAATGATAATCTATGTTGTTGAGCTACTGTGGCAAGTTGAGAAAATTCAACCTTTGTTGTTTGGCGCTGCGATCGCGACAATTTTAAATAATCGGTCTCAGAAATTTTCTGAGTTTGCATTGCTGCTTTTAATCGGGTTTCAATATGCTCAACTTCTGAACTTAGTAGCTTTAGCTGCTGCTTAAGTTGTAAATATCGTGCAGCTAAAGATGTTAAATCTTCTGTCTCAGGATTTGGATACACAACTGCTTGCAATTGCAAGAGTTTGTGGTGAACCATTGCTAGATAAACAGGATCCATTTTAGCATAATTAAGTTGTATATCGCTTAAAGGTCGCTGTCCCCAATCACTAGTCTGCTCAGTTTTATCAATATTTATCTGGTACAAAACTTCTACTAAAGTTTTTAAGGAAAAATTGGGTAAGGGTAGAAGGTAGTGGGGGATGCTTTTCGCCATTTCTAAAGTACAAGTTACATTTTGTGCCTGATTTTTACCAAGAAACTTTAAGTCGTAGCTAGCTTGATGAAATACCTTTTCAATCGTCGGATTATTCATAATGCTTTCAATAAAATTCTCGACAATTTCAGGCTGCTCGATTACATCTAAAATAACGACTGTTCTTCCTATTGTGTCACTAGGATCGCCTAAAACTTGGATCAAAGATAAGCGGGGATTCTGAGTATTAAAATCGGCTATTTCTGTATCAACCCATAGAGTTTTTTTATGAGTATATTGCGCAATTAAAGCATTAATTTCGCTTGCATTTCTTAAATAAAGCATTAGGAAAATATTCGGCGAATCAATTATTGTTTTGATTAAATTTATAAAGATAAGTCATGTAAGCTAAACGAGCCTTACTTTTTTAAAATATTTGCAAATACATAAGTGTTTGCCTTATTATTAAGTGCATAATTTTCTTGATCATAGCCGAGTTGTGAAGCTGAATAGCTAATCGCCCGTAGGACGTTGAACTCACGGCGTTTCTCACTACCGTGAGTCTGGAGGCGGTTTCTATATTCCTCTAGGATGTTTACCAAAATCATGCTGGACTACTTCAGCATGAGGGTATGTGCGAAGAATGTACAACCACTGTGCTACGCCTTAACTTGTTTTAGTAAGCACCATTGTTTTTTGGCATGATGACGACTCCGATTGTTTTCATGATGACCCATAAATCAAGCCAAAAGTTATGAAATTTGACGTAGTAAAGGTCTATTTGAATTCTGCGACTGTACGGAATGTCATTGCGTCCGGAGACTTGCCACAGCCCTGTAATTCCTGGCTTAATCGTCAAAACTTTGTCGATATGAGAGCCATACATATACAGTTCTTGGGCTACTAGAGGGCGAGGACCAACAACACTCATGTCTCCTTTGAGAACATTCCAAAATTGGGGAAACTCATCGAGACTCGTTAATCGTAAGAAGTGACCTATTTTTGTAATTCTTGGGTCTTGCTTTAGCTTAAAATTATCGGCAAATTCTTGCCGAAGATGAGGTGATGTTTCCATCAACTCTACTAATATCTCGTCGGCGTTCGTTACCATTGTACGGAATTTGATGCATCCAAATGGCTTGTAGTTTTTTCCGACTCGTTCCTGGACGTAAAAAATTGGTCCTTCGGAACTGTAAGCAATGAGAAACGCTAATAAGAGGTAAACCGGAGAAAACAAAATCAGAACTGATAACGAGAAGACAATGTCAAATAGCCTTTTAATAAACTCTCGACTGACAAAATCAAGCGGTATTTTGATCAACAATTGCTTGGCAAACGTCAAAGCTAACAGTGATCGCAATAACTTGTTTTTATCACTGGGCGATCGCTTCTGAAGACCAGATTGCACAAAAGCCCGTATTTTTTTGCCTGAGAGGAGCGAATGGGCAGTCATTTTACTCCTTAACAATCCACACCACACTTAGTCCCGATTTTAAAGCCTGGCGACGCCAGATATCGCGAAGAATTTGATCCCAGAATCTTAAATAGGGTTTAAAGGTCGGGGATCGGCAAAAAGCAAAAATCCAAAAAAAGTCAAACTGAATGGAGCATACGTACAGCTAAGACACTACGTCAACCCGAAAGGTGCTGATTTGTACTGTAATCTTGCCATGAGTTTTGTAGAAATGCGAGAAACTTTTCACGAAAGACATCCGCAGCGAACTGAGTCGCGTGAGTGCGAATCCACTCTGGCTGAAACACTCTTTGATAAGCTTCAAATTTTTCTATCGCTTCCATTAACGCTGCTTCGGTTTGGGTTGCAAAAAATATACCAGTTCCCGTATCTGAATATTGCTCAATTGAACGCACAGTTTCTAACGCACCTCCCGCACCGTAAGCAATGACTGGAGTACCGCAAGCTTGGGCTTCTACAGGTGCGATGCCAAAATCCTCGCAAGCTGCATAAACAAACGCTTTTGCCGCAGCCATGTACTTTTCCACAACTTCATTCGGCTGTTCTCCTAGAACTTGAACGTTCGATTGTGCTAATGTACGAATTTGCTTGAGTTCTTGCCCCGTACCAATCACGACTAAAGGTTTTTTGAGTTGGTTAAAAGCACGCACAATTAACGATACTTGCTTATAACTCACCAAACGGGAGACGGTTAAATAAAAGTCTTGCTTTGTCGTTATTAACGGAAACCGTTCGATGTTTACTGGTGGGTAAATTACAGTTGCTGGGCGGCGGTAGCAGCGCCAAATGCGGCGTGCGGTGTTTTGTGAATTAGCAACGAAGTAATCTACGCGATTTGCGCTTAGTGTATCCCACTGGCGCATTCGGTGGAGGAGATATCGCGTCAAAATTCCAGGTAATCCGCGACCACTACGGCTATTGCGAAGGTAATCGAAAGTCAGTTCCCAAGCAAAGCGCATGGGAGTATGACAATAGCACACGTGCATTTGATCTGGACTTGTCAAAACTCCTTTAGCAACCGTGTGCGATGATGAAACAATGACATCGTAGGCACGTAGATCTAACTGTTCAATTGCCAGTGGTAACAGTGGTAAATACTTCTGTACGCCATTGCGGGCAAAGGGAAAATGCTGCAAGAATGTTGTTCCGATTGAACGTTGAAACAGATAGCTGTCGGGATTCGTTGATTCAAAGTCGATCAATGCATACAAATCAGCATCAATATGCTTGAGAATTTCTTGGACTACGAGTTCTGACCCACCAGTAGCTTTAGGCGTTAGCCACTCATGGACAAGTGCATATTTTAAAGCCACAGCTATGTAACTAAAAGTTTGAGGTTTGGATAGGCGTTTTGTCGTTGAGTCAAGCTTTTACACATTTTTGCTTAGCAATCGAAGGCATGACGCCACTGCTGAAAAATAAGTTCCATGCTGATAGCGCAACCTGATAATCTCATAGAAAATGACTTTTGCAGCATAAGGAAGCGAAAACGATGCGAATTTTGATTATGGGTGGTACGCGATTTATTGGCGTGTACCTGACACGAAAACTTGTTGCCGAAGGACATGAAGTTGTATTGTTTAATCGGGGTAATCGACCGCTTCCAGTGGCAGGAGTCGCGCAAATCACAGGCGATCGCACCCAGCCCGACGATTTAAAAGAAAAACTATCTTCACAAAACTTTGACGTTATTTTTGATAATAACGGGCGGGAACTCAGCGATACCCAACCTTTAGCGGAAATCTTTAAAGATCGCGTTCAACATTTTGTTTATATGAGTTCGGCGGGAGTGTATTTACCTTCTGACCAAATGCCGCATCAAGAAGGCGATGCGGTAGATCCCAAAAGCCGCCATCGTGGTAAGCACGAAACTGAAGCTTTTCTTGCTCGACTTGGTATCCCTTTTACAGCGGTTCGCCCGACTTATATTTATGGTCCGCAAAATTACAATGACCTAGAAAGCTGGTTTTTTGATCGCATCGTGCGCGATCGCCCAATTCCAATTCCTGGTAACGGATTACACATCACGCAATTTGGTCACGTAGACGATCTCGCGCAAGCGATGTGTCAAGTTTTAGGGTGTTCGCAAGCGATCGGCGAAATTTATAACGTGTCAGGCGATCGCTATGTCACATTTGATGGATTAGCCCGTGCGTGTGCTGTAGCGGTTGGTAAACCACCCGAAGCATTAGAAATTGTACATTACGACCCCAAAAAGTTTGATTTTGGCAAGCGTAAAGCTTTCCCCATGCGCGTACAGCACTTCTTTGCAGCAGTAGATAAAGCAAAAACTCAACTCAACTGGCAACCAAAATACGATCTTATTTCGGGTTTAAAAGACTCATTCCACAACGATTATCTCGCATCAGGTCGCGACACCGCCGAAGTTGACTTTTCGGCAGATGACGAAATTTTATCGGTCGCAGGCAATAAATAAATCGCACCAGAAATCAGCGTAAGCGCGACGGCTACCCAAAACGCAATCAGCGAAAGAAATTGCCAAGTAACGGGTAAGGGAGCAATCAAAAGTGCGATCGCAGCTATCTGACTCACCGTTTTGAGTTTGCCCCAAAAGTTAGCACCAGTAATTGCGGTAGTCCCCGTTAAACTAGGAGTCACGCGCCAGCCTGCTACAGTTAACTCCCGCGCCAAAATCAGAAAGACGCCCCATGCGGGTACTTGTTCTAGTTTAATCAAAGGTAGTAATGGCGCAAGAATGAGTAGTTTATCGACTAAAGGATCGAGAAATTTACCTAATTCAGTTATTTGATTGAGTCGGCGGGCAAGGTACCCATCAACCCAATCGGTCATTGCTGCAATTAAAAAAATGCCGACACTCAACCAACGCGTTTGGGGTGTAGGATTTTCTAAGTAATAAAGTAATATTGGCAGTGCTAGTAGGCGCGACAGCGTCACCCAGTTGGGCAAGGTCATGAGCGGGGTAAGGAATTAACGGTCAGGAGTTAGGGTAATATAAAATCCTTGATGATCGCTAGTCAACTAGCGCGTATTGTTACTATAAAGAACGCGATCGCACGCAGTCATATATGTAAGATCATTGGTTGTTTTCTCGCCGGCTGAAAACTTAAGCTAAACTCCAGAAGCACAACTTTATCTAAAGTTTATACCTAGTGAATTTACTTGAGTCCTTGATGAAGATTCACTGAAACATCGCTAAAAATGAGGCTACACAAGCTTTAAACAACTATATTGAAAAGTAGCTTACGTAATTCTACTGAAATAGAGTGCAAAGTAATTGTGACGATGTTTCAAGCCCAGTCTCCATCAACCAATCTGTTAACATCAGAAATCCACCCTTCCGTTAACTCAGTATTTAAACGTTTATTAGATATTATTGGCAGCTTAGTAGGGCTGCTGATTTTAACACTTATCTTTATACCCGTGGCGATCGCAATTAAGTTAGATAGTCCAGGACCTATTTTCTTTCGCCAAGAACGCTACGGACTCCACGGACGCAAGTTCTACATTCGTAAGTTTCGTTCAATGGTAGTTAATGCTGAACAGCTAAAATCGCTTGTGAGTAACGAAGCGTCAGGACTGATATTTAAAAATCAACGCGACCCCAGAATAACTCGTGTAGGGCGTTTCTTAAGAAGTTCCAGCTTGGATGAACTACCACAATTTTGGAATGTCTTAGTCGGTGAAATGAGCTTAGTAGGAACTCGACCACCGACGGGTGATGAAGTAGCGCAATACAACGAACGTCATTGGCAACGATTAAACGTCAAGCCTGGTTTAACCGGTGAATGGCAAGTCAGCGGTCGTTCGAGTATCAAGGATTTTGAACAAGTCGTTGATCTCGATCTGCGCTACCAAAAGCAATGGCATCCTTTATACGATTTAGCGATCATTGCCAAAACAATATACGTGATCTTTGCCAAGGTAGGAGCTTGTTAGAAAAACAATATTTCTATCCGTGTCGCTGCTGATGCCAACGCCAAGCATGACTAATGATATCTTTTAAGTCAGAATATTGCGGTTTCCAACCTAAAATTTTCCTCGCCTTCTCGCTACTACCAACGAGAATCGGAGGATCTCCAGGGCGGCGATCGCTACTTTCAACTTTAATATCTTTACCAGTAACAGTTTTAGCCGTATCAATAACCTCTTTCACGGAAAAACCACTACCATTTCCTAAATTAAAGACTGTCGTCTCCCCTCCTTGCAGTAAATATTCCAAACCAAGGATATGCGCATCGGCAAGGTCCATGACATGAATATAGTCTCTAATACAAGTTCCATCACTAGTAGGATAATCTGTGCCATAAATTGACACAAATTGGCGTTGACCCAGAGCAGTTTGTAATACAAGTGGAATCAAGTGTGTCTCTGGGTTATGGTCTTCTCCTAGCAAACCATCCGGATCGGCACCAGCAGCATTGAAGTAGCGAAAACACACCGACTTTAAACTGTAAGCATGACTAAAGTCACTGAGAATTCTTTCTACCATTAATTTAGTAGCGCCATAAGGATTGATGGGATTTTGCGGATGATCCTCGGTAATCGGAATTTGATGTGGGACGCCGTAGGTAGCACAAGTAGAGGAAAAAACGAACTTATCTACAAAGGCTGCCAGCATGGCTTCTAGTAGAGTTAAAGTACCGATGACATTGTTGCGATAGTATTTCGCCGGTTCGGTTACTGACTCTCCTACATAAGCGTAAGCAGAAAAATGCATCACTGCTGCGATGTTTTTTGTGGCAAAGATTTCATCGAGTAGCGCGCGATCATTTGTATCTCCAACGATTAACTCTACCTGCAATTTTTCTACCAAATCTTGATGCCCATACACCAAGTTATCAAGCACTACTACTTCATATCCAGCACGTTGCAGTGCCATTACTGCGTGGGAGCCGATGTAGCCTGCTCCTCCAGTAACTAAAATCGTCTGCTTAACTGGCAGCATTTTTTTTTGATTTAGCAACTACTCACTACTGGTGCTGAGTATACCTGATACAGTAGTAGCAGCACCTTCTACATTGTACTGAAAGTTGCAAGTTGACTAATTGTCTACAAATTTGTAAGCTTCTAGCGTTCCTTTAATTCAAGCAGAAATTTCAGATAACCTCTGTCGAAGTAGTCCACTGATGTAAACAAGGTTAATTTAGCAACCAATACGCTTGCGATTCGCACTTATACAAGTAGTCTATCGCAGTCAAATTTACTATCCAAAGACAAAGACTACGCCTTTAAAAGTAAATTCTCTATCTTGTATTAACTATCAGCTTTCAACTAATTGACTTTCAATATTTTGCGGTAACTGTTGATTCGTATTGGGTTGCAATAAAGTTTTGTACCACATTTAACTCTAAGTACTTACGTTTTACATGAGATGGTAAATGTTTAAAATCTTTAATAACTCTTCTACAATGTGTACTTCCACAACCACATTGCATAACCCAATAATCTTCATCCATCGTTGTAGAATAGTCGAAGTATATCTCTTCACCCGCACGGATCTGTTTCAATGCTACTAATTCTACATCATTTTTAATACCAGCATTAGGATCGCAAGAATGATTGACAAAGCGACCTGGTGGTTCTAAATTAACATACAGATTTCTGCCTATTTGTAGTGGATCGCCTTCATATTTCGGAGCTTTTAAAACCGCTTTATCGAAATCGATAATATCCCCAGTAAATTCTAAAATTTTTTCTCCTAAAGCAATATTTTTTCTGGCAAAAAGTCCTTGACCAAATCTACTTTTAGCTATGTAGAACTTTTCATTTTTTGCCAAGCGGAAAATTTCAGATAATACTACCATTTTTTATCCAAAACCTATGCTAGTTAGTGTGCAAATTGTTTTTCAGTCAGCAATGAAAACCTACTCTTCTCTCTTATCTCGGAAATGCCTTATTGATGAATCTATTACAGCTAATAAGTATACTTTTCGTTTGCATATACGGTTTTAAATATCAAAACATACTATTTTTTTAAGAATTAATAATATCTAAGAATCTTAAAGATTAAACATTTTTTCATGCTAATAAAAAATTAGCAGGCTCGTGTTTCAGCTTTAACAATGTGCTTGACAAAGTATTTTTCGCTGAACAAGGTCAATTTAACGCTATCTTTATTGAGATACAATCGTGAATTCACTGATAGGGATTGAACTAAGTAAAAGCTTTGTTCAGTGTATTCACTGTCATTAACAAATATTCATACAAAATACTTAAAAAAACAATCGGCTAAATAAGTGTTTTGTCTACTTAATCGAGAGCTTATAAGCCAACATAAACTATTACTCTAGAGTAGATATCAAAAAATATTATACAAATTTAAATTAATAAATTTCAGATTTTAACAAATATGCCCCACATAAAAACAATCGTAATTTTACGGAAATCATAATAGTATCAATTACGCATTGTAAGAAATTACCGTAAATGTACGGTAGTGAAACGCAAGGTTTAATGTTTTTTTGAGTATTAGAAGTTTCAGAATTATATTTGAAAGTGGGGATGTGTTCTGCAAGCTTTTGATATAACCCCTTAGATTGCACACATGACACTTCGGAAAAAAACACTATTACTGATCGCTGTTACGCTCATTAGTCTAATTGGGGTTATCTATGCTACATCATCAACTATTTTATTACGTGGTTTTTCGAGATTAGAAGCAGAAGATACTCGCTACAACGTTAGAAGAGTGCAGGAAGCTTTATCTGATGAAATTGCCAAACTAAGTTTAACAACACGCGACTGGGCAGAATGGGACGAAACATACGCGTTTATAGAAGATGCAAATCGGCAATACATTACAACTTATCTTAGTAATGTCAGCATCAATCGGTTGAAGCTAAATTTGATGCTTTACGTTGATGCTTCTAAAAGAATTATTTTTGATAAAGGCTATGACTTAGAACGTAAAGAAGCAATAAATCTTTTACCCAACTTTCAAAAACATATTGCAGCAAAAACCGTTCTAGAACACTCAAGTATCAAAAGTTCAATATCAGGGCTAGTGATGCTACCTGAAGGTGCGATGATGATTGCCTCAAGACCAATTCTCAATAGTGAGAGTCGTGGTCCGGTTCGAGGAACACTAATCATGGGTCGTTACTTGAATAATTTGGCGATCGCAAAACTAGCTGAAAAAACTCATTTATCGTTGAGGATGTATCGCTTTGACGATATACAAGTACCGCCGGATATTCAACGCGTGCGTTCTGCTTTCAGAGACTTACCCAAAGAGTCTATTTTAGTACTACCACTCGATGAACAAACGATCGCTGGCTACACGATTATTCAAGATATCTATGGCAATCCAGCACTACTACTCTGTGTGGATGCGCCAAGATTAACTTATCAACAAGGTAAAGCGAGTATTCGTCATCTTCTATTATCTTTGGCGATCGTTGGGTTAATGTTTGCCGTTGCCACACTGTTGTTAATAGAAAAGCTGATCTTGTCACGGCTATCACGCTTAAGTGCGGATGTTCATAGTATTGGCAGAAGTGGCGATCTCGCCGCCCGCGTATTTCCGATTAGTGGGCAAGACGAACTATCTGGCTTAGCAGGTACAATCAATGAAATGTTAGAAGCGTTGGAACATTCGATAGAAGAGCAACGCCAAAGCCAAGAACGCTATCACAGATACGATAAAGTTCTTGCTGAACTAGCAAAGCACAAGATGCTCGATTGCAGCGATTTACACACTAATTTACAAGAAATTACTGAAGCTGCTGCACACACATTAGCAGTAGAACGCGTTGGAGTGTGGTTATACGATGACGAACTTTACAAAAAACTGCTTTGCATTGACCTATATCGCAAAAGTGTTGACGAGCATTCTCAAGGTGCAGAATTAGCCGCAGCCCACTATCCTACTTACTTTGAAGCGTTGCAAGAAGAACGAACGATCGCAGCTTGTGATGCACACTCCGATCCCCGTACAAAAGAACTCGCAAGATTGTATCTCCATACCAATAGTATTGTCTCAATGTTGGATGCACCCATTTGGCTGGGCGGACAGATGGTGGGAGTCGTGTGTCACGAACACGTAAATTCTATGCGTCACTGGAGTATTGAGGAAAAAAATTTTGCAGCTTCCATCGCTGATTTAGTCTCGGTGACTTTAGAAGCGTGCGAACGGAAGCGATCGCAAGAAGCATTACGCAAAGCGCACGATGACTTGGAAATTCGAGTACGCGAAAGAACTGCGGAACTAGCACAAATTAACCAAGAGTTACAAGCAGAAATTACGGAACGGACGCTAGCAGAAGAAAAATTACTCTACGAGGCTTTTCATGATTCGCTCACAGGTTTACCTAACCGAACGTTATTCATGCAGCGATTAGGACACGCTTTAGTTCGTGCCAAAAGACGTAGTAATTATTTATTTGCTGTCTTGTTTTTAGACTTAGATCGCTTCAAGTTGGTTAATGACAGTCTTGGTCACTTAGTCGGCGATCAACTACTGATTGCTTTCGTTCGTAGATTGGAAGTTTGTTTGCGCTCCACAGATACCGTTGCTCGCTTAGGTGGTGATGAGTTCGTCATCTTGCTTGATGACATGAAGGATATTAACGACGCCACGCTAGTAGCTGAACGAATTCAACGAGAATTGATAGTACCATTTAATCTGGACGGACACGAAGTTTTCATCACCACAAGTATTGGAATTGCCCTGAGCACAACTGGCTACGATCAAGCTGAAGATATCCTGCGTGATGCTGATACTGTTATGTATCGTGCTAAATCACTTGGTAAGGCGCGTCATGCTGTATTTGACAAAGATATGCATACGCGCGCAGTATCATTATTGCAATTAGAAAATGACCTAAGACGCGCTGTAGAACGTCAAGAATTACTTATTTACTATCAACCAATTGTCTCGCTACATAACAATAGAATTAGAGGTTTTGAAGCATTGCTGCGGTGGAACCATCCAACACGCGGTCTGATCTCACCAGAAGAATTTATCCCTGTTGCGGAAGAAACAGGCTTGATTATTCCTATCGGCTACTGGGTACTGCATCAAGCTTGTCACCAGACACGTATTTGGCAAGAACAATTTACAGCTATCCCACCTTTAACCATTAATGTCAATTGTTCGGGTAAACAGTTCGCACAATCTGACTTAACTAAACAAATTGACCGCATTTTACACGAAACTGGCTTAAATGGGGTAAGTTTAAATATCGAAATTACAGAAAGTATCTTAATCGAAAATGCAGACTTAGCAGCGAAGATGTTGCTGCAATTAAAAAATCTAGGAATTCAATTATACGTTGATGACTTTGGTACAGGCTATTCTTCGCTCAGTTATCTCCATAACTTTTCCATTGATGCCTTAAAAATTGACCGTTCTTTTATTAAACGAATGGGAAGTACTAATCAAAAGTATGAATTAGTTTATACTATTACACAAATGGCTCACAACTTAAATATGAATGTTGTTGCCGAAGGAATTGAAACTTCTGAGCAACTTAGGCAGCTTCAAGATATGAGATGTGAGTACGGTCAAGGTTTTTTGTTTTCTCAACCCTTACAACAAGAAGCAGCAACTGCATTAATCCAAAGCAGTGTATGCGTATAAGATAAATTGGTATTGTTACGCTGATATTAGTGGTTAGTGAATAGTTACTAGTCACCCTTCACCTTTAGTAACCATTTTTGGTATAGGAGAGATCAGTTGACAGTGAAGAGAGTGTGGGAAGACTTTGTCAACTGTCAACTATCAACTTAGCGTGTTCGATGTCCTAACTATACCTTCGACTGCTATACAACTAATCAACCGGATTTTTGATATGAGTATTACTCTTGATTGCTTTCATTGATAAACTAATCCGTTTTTGTTTTTCGTTAACGTCTAAAACTTTCACGCGCACAATTTGCCCGACTTTCACAATTTGTTTAGGATCGCTGACAAAACGCTCGGATAGTTGAGAAATATGAACTAAACCATTTTCGTGAACACCAATATCTACGAAAGCACCAAAGTTAGCAACGTTTGTCACGATACCTTCTAGTTCCATACCAACCTTGAGATCGGTAATTTCTTTAATTCCTTGTTTGAAAGTAGCGTACTTAAATTCGGCACGCGGATCTCTTCCTGGTTTTTCTAATTCGTTAATGATGTCGCGTAGTGTAGGTTCGCCAATGGTCGCGGTTACATATTTTTTCAATGAAATTGATTTGAGCTTTTGAGCGCTTTGAGTAATATTTACAGGAGATACGTTTAAATCTGCGGCGATCGCTTCGACAACACCGTAACTTTCAGGATGAACAGCGGTATTATCTAAAGGATTTTCCCCACCACGAATTCGCAAAAAACCCGCAGCTTGCTCAAAAGCTTTTGGTCCTAGCTTAGGAACTTTCAATAACTCGCGGCGCTGTTTAAAAGCACCATTTTGATTGCGATAGGCAACAATATTATTAGCAACTGTTGCACTAATCCCCGCGACAAAAGTTAATAACTCTTTAGAAGCAGTATTCAAATCTACACCAACGTAGTTAACACAGCTTTCTACGGTTTCATCAAGCTTCTTTTTAAGTAATTTTTGATCGACATCGTGTTGATATTGTCCAACACCGATTGACTTGGGATCAATTTTTACTAATTCGGCTAAAGGGTCTTGCAAGCGGCGACCGATACTAATTGCACCGCGTACAGTAACATCAAGATCGGGAAATTCTGCAAGCGCAACTTGACTCGCTGAGTAGATCGATGCACCTGACTCATTGACGATAACTTTAATTGGCTTGCGTTCGATTGTTGCTAACACTTCTGACACAAATTCATCGGTTTCACGGCTAGCTGTACCGTTACCAATTGCAATGAGTTCAATTTTATATTTTTCGATTAACTTTTTAAGTGTATTTGCAGCTTGCGATTCCTCGTTTGCTGAAGCATGAGGAAAAATCGCTTGATATTCTAAAAACTTTCCTGTCTCGTCTAACACAGCAACTTTACACCCAGTACGAAATCCAGGATCAATTGCGAGTGTGGGTTTCATTCCTGCTGGTGGCGATAGTAGTAATTCTCTTAAATTTGTTTCAAACGTTTTAATCGATTCAATATCAGCTTCGGCTTTCTTTTGGGCAATGACTTCACCGATTAAGGAAGCTTTCATCAAGCGGTTAAATGCATCTTTGAGCATTGCGCGATAAAATTCCCGAATTTCGGGAACTTTAGTTTTGATTTCTTGTGCGGCTAAAGTCGCGAGAACCTCGGATTCATCGAAAGCAAGTTCCAAATTTAGTACTTTTTCATTTTCACCGCGTAGGAGTGCTAGGAGACTATGCGGGGCGATCGCTTTCACACTAACAGTAAAATCTCGGTAAGTTTCAAACTTAGTGGTTTCTTCAGGATACTCCTTTTTGATTTGAGATTTAAATACGCCGTTTTGAAGGAGATAATCTCTAATATATGCGCGTAAATCTGCTTTCTCGGAAACTTCTTCGGCTAAAATATCTCCTGCACCGCTTAACGCTTCTGCAACCGTTTTGACGTCTTTTTCCTCAGAAATATAATCTACTGCGACTTTTTCTAGCGAAGCGATCGCTGCATTTCGTGAATTTAAAGATTTAATATGTTGTGCTAGTGGTTCTAACCCCTTTTCTCGCGCGATCGTTGCTTTTGTCCGGCGTTTTGGTCGATACGGAAGATATAAGTCTTCTAATTCGGTTTTTTGCAGACAGGTTTCGATTTTGTGTTTTAGTTCATCTGTGAGTTTGCCAGCGGAAGCGATCGCATCTAAAACTGTTGTCTTTCTTGCTTCTAATTCTGTTAAATACGTGTACCTTTCCGCTAAGTCGCGCAGTTGGACTTCATTCATCTCGCCAGTGCGTTCTTTGCGGTAACGCGCAATAAAAGGAATTGTCGCACCTTCGGCAAATAATTCAAGTGCGTTTTCGACTTGGAAAGGCTTTAATGATAACTCTTGTGCTAAAATTTGCGCAATATTCAACATTAGGCGTGTCATTTCAACAGCAGATTACAAACTATCAAGACAAATTCCCTAATCTCCGATCTCTGACCTCCAACCTCTCCTAAAATAGTTCAAAGAACTTAGGTTCAACAAAAGCGTGACATACGAGCGATTAGGAACAACGATCGCGGCGATCGCAACTGCTATTGTGCCACAACAAGGCAGTGTAGGTATTGTGCGGGTATCTGGTACACAAAGCCTGGCGATTGCCCAAGCTTTATTTCAAGCCCCTGGGAGACAAGTTTGGGAATCACACCGTATTCTCTATGGTTATATCCGCGATCCCCAAACAAAACAAGTTGTCGATGAAGCACTTCTACTGGTTATGCAAGCACCGCGATCTTATACACGTGAAGACGTTGTAGAGTTCCATTGTCATGGTGGTATTATGGCGGTGCAGCAGGTATTACAGTTGTGTTTAGTACAAGGAGCAAAACTCGCGCAACCTGGAGAATTTACCTTACGCGCCTTTCTCAATGGCAGACTCGACCTAACTCAAGCCGAAAGCATTGCTGATTTAGTGGGAGCACGATCGCCACAAGCTGCTCAAACTGCGTTAGCTGGGTTGCAGGGTAAACTAGCGCATCCGATTCGCGATTTGCGCGCGAGATGTTTAGATATTCTCGCAGAAATTGAAGCCCGTATCGATTTTGAGGAGGACTTGCCACCTTTGGATTGTAATGAAATAGTATCACAACTTGCAGAAGTTTTAGCACAAGTAACAAAAATATTAGCAACAGCAGATCGCGGTGAACTGTTGCGGAGTGGCTTAAAAGTTGCAATTGTCGGGCGTCCGAATGTGGGAAAATCAAGTTTACTCAATGCGTGGAGTCGCAGCGATCGCGCGATCGTGACTGATTTACCAGGGACAACGCGTGATGTTGTTGAGTCGCAGTTAGTCGTTGGTGGTATTCCAATACAAGTGTTAGACACTGCTGGCATTCGCGCTACGGAAGATCAGGTAGAGAAAATTGGCGTTGAGCGATCACTTACTAGTGCTGCTGCGGCTGATTTAGTATTGCTGACTATTGATGCTGCTGCGGGTTGGACTGCGGCGGATGCAGAAATTTATCAAAAAGTACAACATCGTCCGTTGATCTTAGTTGTTAATAAAACTGACTTAGCTTCAGCAGAAGCCGTAAACTATCCAGACGATATCAGTTATGTCGTAACAACTGCGGCTGCTAAAAATCAAGGTATTGAAAATTTGGAACAAGTTATTTTAACGACAGTCCAAACCGGAAAAGTTCACTCAGCCGATACCGACTTAGCAATTAATCAGCGCCAAGCCGCTGCGCTTACCCGTGCCAAAGCTTCTTTAGAACAAGTACAAACCACAATCAAACAGCAATTACCTTTAGATTTTTGGACGATTGATTTGCGAGGGGCGATTCAAGCTTTAGGAGAAATTACCGGAGAAGAAGTTACCGAGTCCGTTCTTGATCGGATTTTTAGTCGGTTTTGTATTGGAAAGTAGTTTATTTAATTTGTCTAAATATTTAAATTGTTTGTGTGGCTTGGTGATAAGTAATTGGTAATAGGAATATTGTTAATAAGTAACTCAAATTGCTCTAGAGCTTAATCTATAGTAGTGGTCAATAGGATTAGGATATGATGGAAGCTCAGAACTATTATCTTGTAAAGTTTGCTTAACAGAGGAAACCTCCGCACGCAACGCAAACTGCTGCTTCAACTAGCTTTTAATTCTGACTTCTGCTCCCTGCTATAATTTTCAGTAAACATCATAATCTCAAGCATTCAAATCGATGTTTTCATAAATTTCAGCAATTTGAATTTGAAAATCAAAAGCACTAAAAGATAGCGTTTGGGATCTTCGTATTCTGAAAGTAGCCATTGATGCGCCGCAGTCTTGATATAGTGTTCAACATGAATGCTGTATTGATTGATTAGTAAATATTCGCAGAAACTATCAATGGTGCGGTAGGCAACAAACTTTTCGCCGCGATCGTAATCTTGTGTTGATTTAGATAAAACTTCAGCAATCATTACGGGATTGGTAATAGTATCGTTGCGTCCTGTTTGTAGTTGCAATGGACGGGGTACAACCATAACATCAGGATAAGTGTAGAGATTACCTCAGAAATCCATAGTCGCTGATCGGCAACAAAGATACTATAAGGTTTACCTTTCAAACTTCCTCTTAAAGCAGCATTGAGAATGCTAGCAATTTCATTATGTGCAGGAGTACCATCAGTCATTGGAATAATTTCTTGATTAATGTATTCGTGTCTCTCATCCGAGTTAACCTCGAAGTTAAGATACTCTTCAGGTGTATAGGTGCGTTGTTCAAGTGCTTGTGTCATTGTCTTTTTGCGCCAATGCTCTAAGCTATTAATTTAATTTATGTGATTGCTTTATTTAGTAATCTCTATACGTCTAAGCTAATTTGTTATCGTTGCCGTCCGATTGTTGTAATATAAATGACGGCTTCTTCAGCAGGAATTCCTAAGACTTCATTAACGAGATCATCAAAAAAGCCACCAATGCCACTCACACCTAGGTTGAGATAAATTGCTGCTAAATTTAATCTTTGTCCTAGATGTCCAGCATCCATATGCAAATAGCGGTAAACGCGATCGCCGTACTGAGTAACTGCGGTTTTTAAGTCTGCGGTGTGAAATAATACAGCAGCAGCATCGCGACCGAGTTCTTGCCCTAAACAGAGGTAATGTAACTCGCGGCGGAAGTTTTTAAAACGAATTTGTCGCAATTCTTGCGCTTTTGGTGCGTAGTAATAGCAGCCTTCTTCTAATCCACTGACTCCTGAGACAGCAACGAAGGTTTCGATTAAATTTAAGTCAAAGTAATCAGGAGCTTCATCTAAACCTTGTTCGATGTAATTTTGCGGTTGATACGTAAAATCAAGTAACGCCTTAAGTTCATCTACAGTTAAATCCGCACCACTGTAAGCCCGTGTTGAACGTCGCCGAAGAATTGTGCGTTCTAATCCTTCAAGATTTAAGCCCCAGTCGATGGGCGCAGTTGCAGTAGGAACCTTAAGACAGAAGGGAAAGTTGTACTTATCTTCTAGCGAGGTAGTGGGCGTAACTTCAGAACTATCTGCCTCCGCGTCAGGTTCAATTTGCGTTGCACGGTGACAGTAACCTAAAAGTTCGCCATCAGGTATATGAGGATAATTTGTTTGCGTAGTAGAAGGTAAAGCGGTAATTCCCACGGAAAAATTTTGTTGGACATCAAGTAAATCGGCTAAAGCGACAACCGCGATCGCGCCTTCTTGTTGTGCATCGAGGTAAAGTAATTGATTAACAATTTCATCGGCAAAACCACCGATCAAATGCGCCCGATAATCATTCAACGCACAGGCTAACTCAATATTTCCCAACAAGTGACCTGTATCCAGAAATATACGCCGATACGCGCGGTCTTGATAGCGCCATGCTGAGCGATAAAAAACGGCTGTGGTGACAATCGCTAAATTGGTTTTCTCTAATGCAGAGTGTGCAAAACAAGCGGTTTGCAACGATTGCCAAACATCATTTTCCCAAAAGTGAATCAAGGAGTGTGTCTGTGGTTGGTAACTATACAATCCTGCTGGAAGTAACGGTGTTCCGCGCGAAATCAGATAAACTTCAGCTGGATACAAACCACCCGCCGAAGGTGCAGCCCGTAAATAAATCGGGTTCATCATGCTAGGCAATTTCGCCGTTAGCCCATAGCTGCAAAATAAGAGTCGCGATAATCGTCGCCACCACAAGGCGACAGGTTCATCGGAAAAGGCAAGATTTTCTTCTTGGATGTAAGGCTTTAAGTCATAGCTTGTGCCAATTTTGTAATCTTTAAACGGGACTGGTTGCTTATTCCAATCCAGCCCTTGACTTTTAGCGGTGATCGTTTCAGGGTGATATTTAGTGCGATCGTGGTAATGTTGAGCAATTGATTTGTGATGTTCCGGCATAGAAGAAAAAAACCTTAGCGGTTTCAACCGCAGCGATAAAGGCAAAACCTGTCTTCACAAGTCTTTACAACGCTTATTCTTGTGTTAATCCACGTCAGTGGATTTTGTTTGTTAAGCTGTGACGTTAGTCGCCGTACTTATTGATCTTGCCATTCTTCGGCCGGAAAGTGGGATTTTATTTTACTTTGTATCAATCGATTTAAACAACTCCAGAATAAATCAATCCCCGATGAACATCCAACGTTAAGATTGCTCCATCGCGAATGACTTCTGTAGCTTGTTTAACACCAACAATCACTGGGACATTCAAGCATTGTCCAATCACTGCGGCATGACACGTCGAACTTTCTTCCTCGATAATAATCGCAGCAGCTTTACGAATTGCTTCAACATAATTAGCATTCGTACTCGATGCAACGAGAATTTCTCCAGGATTAAACTTACCAACATCCATTGGGTCATATGCCACGCGGGCGCGTCCACTCACTGAACCTTGTCCAATGCCATGACCGCGACCGAGAATTGCTTTGACGACTTCAACTTTGATGAGATCGGTAGAACCCGAAACACCTTGAAGAGTTCCAGCAGTCATCACGACTAAATCGCCTTGTTTGAGTAATTGCTTTTCCTGAGCAACATTCAATGCAGCTTGAAACGTCTGATTTGTCGAAGCTAAATCTAGGAGTAACAAGGGTTTAACACCCCATACCAGTTGCAATTGTCGCGCAATCTCGACGTGTGGTGTAATCGCGAGTATTGGTGTTGCTGGACGAAACTTAGAAACGTTACGCGCAGTCGAACCGGTTTTTGTCAGCGTCATAATTGCTGAAGCTTCCAACTGTTCCGCAATTTGACCTACGGCTTGGCTAATCGCATTGGGAATTGAATGGCGGGTATCTTTAATTTTGTGTGGATTTGCAGCTAAACCTTGTTCTTGCTCGATTCTGACCGCAATTCGTGCCATTGTTGCGACAGCTTCCACCGGATACTTACCTACAGCAGTTTCGTTAGAAAGCATTACAGCATCGGTACCATCTAAGATCGCGTTGGCAACGTCAGAAACTTCCGCGCGAGTTGGTCGCGGACTGTGTACCATGCTGTCTAACATCTGTGTCGCTGTAATAATTGGAATACCCAAGCGGTTTGCCGTCGCAATCAAGCGCTTTTGTAAGATAGGAACATCTTCAGCGGGAAGTTCTACGCCCAAATCGCCTCTGGCAACCATAACGCCATCGCATAAAGCCAAGATCGCTTCCATTTGTTCGATCGCTTCATGCTTTTCGATTTTGGCAACGACTGGTACTTGCTTTCCTGTACTGGAAATCAGGTCTTTCACTTCTAAAACGTCTTGCGGGTTACGCACAAACGACAGTGCTACCCAATCCACACCTTGATCGAGACCGAACATTAAATCTTCACGGTCTTTTTCTGTCAGTGCCTTGATTGATAAATAGACGCCTGGAAAATTGACTCCTTTGTTGTTAGAAAGTACCCCACCTACAACAACGCGACAATGCAACTCTTGGGCGATGCGATCAACTTCTTTAACGACCATTTCAACTCGACCATCATCGAGGAGAATTGTCGCACCGACAGGAACTTCTTGTGCTAGGTTATCGTAAGTCACGCAACTTTTATGCTGTGTACCAACAATTGGCTGGCTCGTGAGAGTAAATACATCTCCTTTGCACACGACGACAGAACCAGTTTCAAATCGTCCTAAGCGAATTTTTGGTCCTTGTAAATCTTGCAGAATAGCTACGGGTTGATCGAGTTCAAAGGCGATTTGGCGAATTAGACGGACGCTACGTTGATGATCGGCATGAGTACCATGTGAGAAATTAAGCCGTAGGGTCGTAGCGCCTGCTTCAATCAACGCACGTAGTACTTCGGGCTGGCTAGTGGCTGGACCAATGGTGGCGACAATTTTCGTCCGACGTGGGGAGGAACCTGGTAGTTGCATTGAGGCTATTCCTGATTAATGAAGAAGAAGAGCGCTTTTTTGTTATTAACTAAAAGATAATAAATTGAACCTTAAGAGTTACTTTGGAATGATATAGTTCATTTCGACAATCAAATCTTATCTTGCCTCTGTTACTGCTGTAAAAGCAGCAGTCAGTTTTTCTGCAATTTTGCTGGGTGACAACTCGACTGTGTAGCACTACAGGCAAGCAAAATGCTTACCCGATCATATTTCATCTAATCAACCTCGTCGTTGATCGCCTTCATAATTGCTACCCGTGAATGCTTAGCACCTGCGCCGAGGAGCTTTTTTCATTCTAAAATTCAAAATTCTATGACTTCTGCTATACAAAACTTTAATATTGAGATAGCCGTATCATACACTACTCAATACCTTCTGCAAAAGGAGTTAACAGATGCTCATGTCAGAGGCACAAAAGCCAATGACAGTCCCCAAGGAGTTTTTAATTGCGCCAGGGGGTCTAAACATTACAGTCACAATGTTTTTAACCGCAGTCATCATGCTAGTCTTGTCTAATTTAGGCTACTGGCTGTGGGAATGGCCGCACTGGTGCTGCTTTACAACGAATGTGCTGGCTTTACACATTGCGGGTACAGTCATTCACGATGCTTGTCATCAATCTGCCCACCGTAACCGCACAATTAACGCAATTTTAGGGCATGGTAGTGCGTTGATGTTAGCGTTTTCCTTTCCTGTCTTTACGCGAGTACATTTGCAGCATCACGCCCATGTCAATGATCCTGAAAACGATCCTGATTATTTTGTTTCTACCGCAGGTCCGCTGTGGTTGATTAATGCTCGATTTCTATATCACGAGATATTTTTCTTCAAACGGCAACTGTGGCGCAATTATGAGTTGCTAGAATGGTTTATCGGTCGTTTGATTGTTGTCGCCATCTTTTGGGTTTCGATTCAGTACCATTTCTTGGGTTACATCCTGAATTTTTGGTTTATTCCTTCTGCGGTTGTGGGCCTCGCTTTAGGATTATTCTTTGATTATTTCCCTCATCGTCCCCATGAATCGCGCGATCGCTGGAAAAATGCCCGCGTTTACCCTAATCGCATCTTGAATCTACTAATTATGGGGCAAAACTATCACTTAATTCACCATCTATGGCCTTCAATTCCCTGGTATAATTATCAACCCGCTTACTATGCGACTAAGCCGCTGCTTGATGCGAAAGGTTCTCCGCAAACTTTAGGCATCTTACAAGCAAGAAAAGATTTCTGGAATTTTGTTTATGACGTGTTTATCGGTATTCGCTTACACCATCATAAAAATAGAGGTCAGAGGTCGGAGATCAGGGTTAAAAGTTAGTTGAAGTAAAAGACACATATTCTTACCCATTACCAATTACCCACATGACCAAGCTTGAACTTACGTGTATTTTCACTCACTGCTAGCCTCGTGGCGGCTTTTGATCTGTGGTGATTTTTTTGCAATACGCCAGCATTGGTGCGATCGCCTTAACCTACTTAGGCTTGGGTTTGGGTTACTTTCCAGGGTTACGCATGAATCGGGCGACGATCGCGCTTGTCGGTTCTGCGGTTCTTATTGCCTTGGGTGTACTAAGTCTTGCTGAAGCATGGCAGGCGATTGACCCGAAAACGATTGTTTTCCTGCTAAGTATGATGATCGTTAACGCGAATCTTGCTTATGCAGGTTTCTTTCAAGTCGCGCTGGCGTTTCTTTTACACTTGACGCGCAGTCCTTTTGGTTTATTAGTTGTTTTAACGTTTGGCAGCGGATTTCTTTCGGCATTTCTACTTAACGACACGTTAGCACTCGTCTTTACACCCTTAACTCTTTCGCTCACACAGACGCTGAAACTCAATCCGATTCCTTACTTATTAGCTTTGGCTGCGGCTACAAATATTGGTTCGGTTGCCACAATTAGCGGGAATCCGCAAAATATCTTGATTGGTTCGTTTTCGGGGATCGGTTATGTCGAATTTGCTCGCGTTCTTGCGCCGGTGGCGGTGGTAGGATTGTGTTTGCAAATCGCTCTACTGTGGTGGTACTACCCTGAAGTGCGTTCACTGCAAGCGGTTCCTGGTGAAGCAACGCAAGTTAGTTATCGCATATATCGACCGCTATTTATCAAAAGCGTTGTTATTACCTTAGCGCTATTGACAAGTTTTGTCTTAGGTGTTCCGCTGGCTGAGGCGGCGTTAGTTGCTGCGGCTTTATTATTGATTACACGGCGGTTGAAACCCGAACGCGTTCTTAACGAAATCGACTGGAATTTACTCGTGATGTTTTCCGGCTTATTTATTTTGACGCGGGGTACGCAAAAACTGGATTTGCTAGCCCCATTCACCACTTGGGTAAACGATCCTGCCGGACTACTCGGAGTCACCGCAATTTTATCAAATCTCATCTCTAATGTTCCCGCAGTGCTTTTGATTGAACCGTTGATTTCGCGAGAAGATATGCGCTCATGGTTGATGCTAGCAGCGGGAGCAACTTTAGCCGGAAATTTATCGTTATTTGGTGCTGTAGCTAATTTAATTACAGCAGAAGCAGCCGCAAGATTAGGTTATAAACTCACGTTTTGGGAACACTTGCGGTTTGGCTTACCGCTAACTGTGTTGACACTCACTATCGTTTATTTTTGGGTACGTTAAATATTATTTTCCGCAGGTACGACACCCACGCTACGATAAATTAAACATTCAAAATTCCCTCAACGCCACTTCTCTCAAAGGAGGACATCTCCGCACAAGAGTGGCTCCCCCTGTTTGGGGATAAATTCCAGTCGGGGCGTAAGGATTTCGCCCCACGCAAATAAGTGTGATAAATCTGGGTGTGGGAAACGGGGAGATTAACGTGGAGTAGTAAGCGGACACACCGTTGTAAACTGCGCTCTACGTGCATTTGCTGTACATCGAGCATCGGGACATTATCCCAACACGGACGTTCGCGGGCGATCGCTGCGGGAAAGACAACATCGAGATCGCGGGTGACTGAGAATGTCGCACTAATAATCTGACTAGGTTCGAGTTGGTTTCGTGCTTCAATTTCTGCTAGTAGTTCTAACACGGCTTCTCGGATTGCCTCGTAGGTATTTTCTGAAACCGTTGTTGCACCGCGAATTGCTCGAACTTGCCACTCCACGCTGAATCTCCTTTTACACTTGCTTGTCGCTGCTGTCGCGCGATCGTCATTGCCAATATTATGGTCTATACAACCATAACGGTAGACCATTAGTAGAAAGATCAAACTCTACCCAATCGATTCCAGATGATATGCAGGACGAGATTTGACTATCTCCTGAAATTAGCCGTGTCAGCAATGGCTTGCGTTCTTCTAACGTGTAACACAAAGTTTTCTCTGGATCTAGCCCTACAAGTTCTGCTGCCCAACGACGGGCATCTTCTTCTGTACCGAGACGGTCTACCACGCCTAATTCTAATGCTTGCTGTCCTGTAAAGATCCGACCATCAGCAAAACTTTTTACAGTCTCTACTGACAAGTTCCGCCCCTCGGCAACAGTTTGCACGAATTGGATGTAGCTTGTATCGATTAATTCTTGTAATATATTTTCTTCCGGTTGAGTTAATTCGCGGTCGAATGCCAAAATATCTTTATAAGGACCTGACTTAACGACCTTAAACGACACCCCAACTTTTTGCAGGAGGCGTTCGAGATTATTGCCTCGGAGAATTACACCAATACTTCCGGTAATGGTGCCAGGGTTCGCCATGATATGTTGTGCGCCCATACCAATGTACACGCCACCAGAAGCCGAAATATTGCCAAAGCTAGCAACAATCTTAATCTTGTCGCGCAGGCGCTTTAAGGCACTGTAAATTTCTTGGGAATCGCCAACTGTTCCCCCTGGGCTATCAATGCGTAGAAGTAAAGCAGGAAAACGTTTCTCTTCTACTGTTTTGAGGGCGTCGAGGACTCGCTTGCGGGTTGCACTAGCGATCGCCCCTGTAATTTCAATTCGTGCAATTTGTTTCCGAAACGACGGCTTAAAAGGCCACACCATGAGCAGTCTAAACTGATTTGAGTAAATTAATATCGAGGGGTCAGAGGTCAGAGGGCTCAATCGATTTGAGTCAATTCATATCAACCCTTTCGATCCTTGACCTATGCTGTACTTAGAAATCTACACTCATCTTAATTTTTTTTACCCGTGTCTGGGTTGTCTTCATGAAAATACATAATTGATTACAATCAGAAGTATTGTGTTATTTCAGCGGTTAGCAATTGCATGCAAATCAAACTAACTGAATCTCGACTTCCCTTCGCGTCACTTTTATTAATTGCACCATTTTTTTTGTGGGGAACCGCAATGGTAGCAATGAAAGGAGTCATCCCGCATACGACAGCGCTGTTTATGGCAGGAGTGCGGTTAGTGCCTGCCGGAATTTTAGTATTAGCAGCAAGTGCGATTATGCGTAAACCGCAGCCTCAAAGTTGGCAAGCGTGGTTGTGGATTAGCATTTTTGCGCTTGTCGATGGCACGCTGTTTCAAGGCTTCCTTGCTGAGGGGTTAGTGCGCACGAGTGCGGGGTTGGGTTCAGTGATGATTGATTCGCAGCCGATTGCTGTGGCTTTGCTATCGTGTTGGTTATTTGGCGAAAGCATCGGGGTGTGGGGCTGGCTTGGATTGTGTATTGGTATTGTGGGAATTGGGTTGATTGGTTTACCAGACGAATGGTTTTTAGGTACGGCAAGTTCTGTTAATCTTACTTTCGCTTCCTTATTTGAAAGTGGTGAATGGTTAATGCTACTCGCTGCGCTGTCGATGGCGGTGGGAACCGTAATTATTCGTTATGTCAGTCGCTATGCTGACCCAGTCGTGGCAACAGGGTGGCATATGATTTTAGGAGGATTGCCATTATTTGCATTGAGTAGTGCGATAGAGTCACAGCAGTGGGGCAATATCGATTTATCCGGCTGGATGGCGCTGGGGTATTCGACAATATTTGGAAGTGCGATCGCTTATGGTTTATTCTTTTACTTTGCCTCTAGCGGAAACCTTACAAGCTTGAGTTCATTAACTTTTCTGACGCCTGTTTTTGCTTTATTATTTGGTAATCTCTTACTTGGTGAAGTTCTTAGCCCTCTACAATGGGCTGGTGTTAGTTTAACTTTGATTAGCATTTACCTAATTAATCAGCGCGAAGCTTTGGGAATTAGTGGTAAAATCTCTGCGGTGACAGAAGAATTAGAAACAACTACTGTACCTGTTTCTTTATCAATTGAAGACTCAGAACCTTAATAAGCCTAGCGACTAAAGTCACGGCTTAACAAACCCTGTCCACCTTCGTAGACTAAAAAAGAAGATACGATAAGTAGCTGCGGTTTCAACCGAATCAGCGATTTTCCATTAAAATAAAATTCTCCGCGCGAATTGCTAAAACTATTATTTGTTTCTACTTCCGTTGGACCACTAGGTACTGGACTTGGTGGCGGAGTGGAATTAAGCCTATACAATATTGCTCAAGAAATGCGGCGACGCGGGCATCAGGTGCAAATTGTTGCACCGAAGGGCTCGTATTTTGAATCGTTGCCTGATATTGTACAAATTCCTGGCGAGTTACAGATTATTGCTCAAAGTCAGGAACGTGGCGATCCGGTTGTGATACCTGGGGACTCGGTATTGGCAAATATGTGGGAGTATGCGCGGCAAGTACAAGCTGAGTATGATTTAATTGTAAATTTTGCTTACGATTGGTTGCCTTTTTACCTCACACCGTTTTTTAGCCGTCCGATTGCACACTTTGTCAGTATGGGATCGCTTTATGACGCGATGGATCGCATTATCAAACAAACAGCAGATCGCTTTTTTGGGACGATTGGCTTTTACACCGCATCGCAAGCACAAACGTTTGCGCTGAATTATGAATGTCCGTGTTTAGGAAGTGGAATTGATTTATCATTGTATGAGTTTTGCGCGCAACCACAAAAGTGTTTAGCCTGGCTAGGCAGAATTGCCCCAGAAAAAGGCTTAGAAGATGCAGTAGCTGCGGCGAACATGACGCACATTCCCTTAAAGATTATGGGGAAAATACAAGATGAAGCTTATTGGAAACAAGTTTGTGCGGCTTATCCTGATGCGCCAATAGAATATTTAGGCTTTCTTTCAACATCCGAAATGCAGCAGCAACTTCGTCAATGTCAAGCGTTATTGATGACTCCGCGTTGGGTAGAAGCTTTTGGAAATGTTGCGATTGAAGCGCTAGCGTGTGGTGTTCCTGTGATATCTTATCGTCGCGGTGGTCCTGCTGAAATTGTGCAAGATGGTAAAACGGGATTTTTGGTAGAACCTGATAGTGTGATGGGGTTAGTAAATGCGATCACCCGCATCAAAGAAATTGACCGTTACACTTGTCGTCAACAAGCCGAAACAGAATTTTCTTTAACAGCATTAGGCGATCGCTTTGAAAAGTGGTTTCGAGATATCTTAGTGAGGAGTGAGGGGTAAGTGAAAGAGTGGTTAGTGACTAGTGCGTGAGTTTTGAATTAACTTTATCGATCGTACACTCTTGACCGCTAACCTCTGATCCCTGACCCCTCTTACATAGTAATTGGTCGCATATTCTCCTTTGCTTGGATACACTCGCCAAGTTCAATGGGTACAGACTGGATATTCCAAATGTCTTGACAGTAGTCGCGGATCGAACGGTCTGAGGAGAATTTACCCATCCGTGCTACGTTTAAAATGGACATCCGCGTCCAGCGATCGCGATCGCGGTACACTTGACTCACATTGTCCTGACAATCAATGTAAGCTTGATAGTCGGCAAATAGTAGATACTCATCGCGATGCAACAGCGAATCTAGCAAAGGCTTGAACAGCTGAGTGTCGCCATGCGAGAAGTGTCCTGATGCAATGCGATCAATGACGGCTTTGAGTTCGCGATTGCTGTGGTAATAATCTAGCGGACGGTAGCCTCTGGCTTTGAGTGCGTAAACCTCAGGCGCGGTGAGTCCAAAGATAAAGAAGTTCTCTGCGCCGACCTCGTCACGTATTTCCACGTTAGCGCCATCAAGCGTACCAATTGTTAAAGCCCCATTCAAGGCAAATTTCATGTTACCTGTCCCCGAAGCCTCTTTACCCGCCATCGAAATTTGTTCGGATAAATCCGCAGCGGGATAAACGCGTTGGGCAAATTTAACGCTGTAGTCTTTTAAGAAAACAACTTTTAGGCGATCGCGCACGTCTGGATCGTTGTTAACAACATCGGCAATCGAGTTGAGTAACTTAATAATCAACTTTGCCATGTAGTAGCCAGGCGCAGCTTTACCACCAAAGATAAATGTACGCGGCGTAATGTCGATATCAGGATTGGCTTTGATGCGGTTGTACAGTGTGATGATGTGGAGTGCGTTGAGATGCTGGCGCTTGTACTCGTGGAAGCGTTTTGCTTGAATATCGAAAATCGAGTCTGGGTTGACACTAATTCCGTTTTGCTTTTGAATATATGCCACTAAATCGTGCTTAATCGCAGACTTAATCGATCGCCACTGATGACAAAACTCAGGATCGTCTACAAATGCTTCTAACTTCTTGAGATCTTTTAAGTGCTTAATCCAGCTATCACCAATTTTGCTAGAAATCAAGTTGGTGAGTCGCGGATTACTCAACACCATAAACCGTCGGGGAGTAACGCCGTTGGTTTTGTTGTTGAACTTCTCAGGGTACATTTGATAGAAGTCGCGCAAGACATCTTGCTGCAAAAGTTTGGTGTGTAAAGCCGCAACACCGTTAATTGAATGGCTACCAACGCACGCTAGATGCGCCATCCGTACGTATTTTTCGCCGGATTCGTCGATAAGCGACATCCGCCGCAGGCGATCGCTATCTCCAGGAAACTTGGCTTTAACTTCTTCTAAAAAGTGATAGTTAATCTCATAGATAATTTCTAAGTGCCGAGGTAGCAAACTTCTAAATAAGCTAATCGGCCAGCGTTCGAGTGCTTCGGGTAGTAATGTATGGTTGGTATAGGCAAGCGATTTTTGCGTAATACTCCATGCTTGATCCCAGCCCATGTCATGTTCGTCAATCAGTAGCCGCATCAACTCAGCAACAGCGATCGCCGGATGCGTATCGTTGAGTTGTACAACGAACTTTTCGTGAAACTTTTCTAACGGCACATTTTGGCGAAAGACGATGCGAATCATATCTTGCAGCGAACACGACACAAAGAAGATTTGCTGTGCTAACCGCAGGCGCTTACCTTGCGACGAGTCATCGTTGGGATAAAGAACTTTTGAGAGGTTTTCCGAAACCATTTTTGCTTGTACTGCACCCAAGTAGTCGCCAGAGTTAAATGCACCAAAGTCAAACGATTCTGGGGCTTCGGCTGTCCACAAACGCAGAGTATTTGCGGTATTCGTTTTATATCCAAGGATTGGCGTATCGTGCGGTACACCTTTAACGACTTGATACGGAATCCAGCGGACTCGATAGCGTCCATGTTCGTCGGTGTAGGCTTCGGTATGTCCGCCTAATTTGACGTAGACTTCCCACTCAGGGCGCGCGATTTCCCAAGGATTACCGCAGTGTAACCACTTGTCGGTAATTTCAACTTGCCAGCCATCGCGGATATCTTGGTCAAAAATACCAAATTCGTAGCGAATACCATAGCCTAAGGAGGGAATCTCTAGCGTTGCCATCGAATCAAGGTAGCAAGCTGCTAAACGTCCTAAACCGCCGTTTCCAAGTCCTGGTTCTTCTTCTTGTTCAAGGAGATCTTCTAAGTCTAGTCCGAGTTCGCTAACAGCTTGTTTAACTTGGTCGTAGATGCCTAAGTTGACTAAGTTATTACCAAGATGCGGTCCCATGAGGAACTCAGCCGAAAGGTAAGAAACTGTGCGCGAAGCCCTTTCGGTATATATGACAGCAGTATTAATCCAACGTTGTAGTAAGCGATCGCGTACGGTATACGCCAACGCCATATAATAATCATTTTTTGTGGCAATTTTGGGAAACTTGCCTTGCACGTAGAACAAATTATCTAAAAAAGCTCGCTTTAAGCATTCAACACTTAGTCCTGTCCGATCGTCTTCTATCTGTAGGTTCTCTACCTGATGATTAGGTACAGTCTGCATTATTGGTTCCTTTTTTTACTTAAATTTCAATCATAGAGATTGCAGTTACTTCTAGTCTTGCTACCATTGTTCCAAGGTAATTATTGCTGTATTTGTTACCATCACAGGTCTTACCATTTAGAAGTTGGCAATGTGGGAATAAGCGTTAAGACGAAACATCAACTATGGTACTCGCGATGAGTTCACAAACAAATATGTTTGCTGAAAATAACAAAAAATCTCAGTCCACTTGCTGGGCTGAGATCTCATTTGTAGTCGATCAATGCAGGCGATCGCCTACTTTATACAGCAGTACAGAAGATCATACCGCGATCGTGGCTAACGACTAGTAGCGCCATGTCCAATCGCGCACTTCTGGTAAGTCGCCATACTTATTGATGTATTGCTTGTGTTCGATCAGTTTATTGCGAATCATCTGTTTAACTGTGCGCCAACGTTTTGTAACCCAGGGATGCGATCGCGCCTCCAACAAGATGGAAGCGATCCAAATCACCACCATATCAAAAGGCGTTGTCGTTGTGCCTTCTATCCACGTACGTGGAGGTTTTTGTGATTCGTACGGCGTAAGTAAGACGATAAATTAGCCAAGGATAGCCGTGGAAAGCGAGGATAATCGGCTTGTTTGTCGTAAAAATTGAGTCAAAATGTTTTTTAGACAAGCCATATCGACAAACACTGAAGCTACTCTTACGGGCTATGCAGTCAATATTGTAAGAATTTTAGGTATGTATTATATCATAAGCCAATTTAATTATCAAAGTAGAAACTATTATTAAAAATAAGGTGCGAATAAATTTATTACCTTTAAGAATAGCTAATTTAGTACCAATAATCGCTCCACCAATATTACAAATAGCCATAGGAATAGCAAGATTATAGATGACGTTACCATTAGGAATAAAATAGACTAATGCAGCTAAGTTAGTACAAAAATTTACAACTTTTGCAGAGGCTGAAGCACGCAAAAAATCAAAACCGATAAACCCAATAAAAGCGAAAATTAAAAAACTTCCTGTTCCAGGCCCTAAAAAACCATCATAAAAACCTATAGAACCTCCAATAATAGCAGCATAAATTATCGTCTTTGTCTTAGCTTGAGCAAATTTATATTGTGAACCAAAATCTTTTTTGATAAATGTGTAGATAGCCACAGCGACGAGGATTAATAAAATTAGCGGACGCAGAAGATTAGGATTGATAATACTAACAGTTCTAGCGCCAATAAAAGAAAAGATAAAAGCAGCGATCGCAGCCATAGTAACAATCGCAAAATTCATCTTGATTTGCAGCGAAAACCGAATAACTGCAACAAATGTTCCTGCAATTGAAGCAAGTTTATTAGTTCCTAACAGTAATGGTAAAGCTGTATCGGGTAATATAATTAAAAGTGCTGGCAGCTGAATTAAACCACCACCTCCAACGATTGAGTCGATTAAACCAGCCAAAAAGGCAAATAAGCATAAACTAAGTATTTGAGAATCGGGCATTGCAATTAAGCGACTAAAATGGGAAATTTATATTGATTTTCCTCATCAACAAAGCAAAAACCAATTGTGTTAAGTCACAGAATCTAAGTATAGCAACATAAAAAACTTCAAGTGTCATTTTGACTCCTGAAGCTAAAATCTATCTACTTTTGCTAAATAATTTTGCAAAGACGAAACGTCACAGTCCAAATAAAACAATTATAGATACGGATTACTTAGCACTCGTACTTTTGTTTTTTCAGTATCAACACTACGCGATTTATGGTCTAAAGTGTGCATGACAAAAACATAGTCGATCCAACTGGTACGTTGAAATATTCTTTTATTTCTTAAAAAAGTATAAGGATGAATTTTGCGATAATGATTTTCGGCATTAAATTCATTTACTGCAAGTAGTTCTCCTACCCACGGATTTGAGCTAGGTATACCTATATCATCAAGATGAATTAAGGTTATAGGTAGATATTTTTCGGCTTCACCCTGTAAGACTTTTAAACATTCTTTAGTAGACCAGTAATAATCTACATCTACGGCAATAAAACCAATTGGACTTTCTTGAGAAACAGATTTAATAAACTCAGGTACAGTCTGTGCAATATTGCCAATAATGAGTTTCGCATTATCAGGCAGCGCTTGTAAAAGTTTTTCTCGATCGACTATTGGGTAATCGCCTTCTTTAAAAGTCTCTGGAATATCTCGATAGTCGCGTGGTGCTGGTAATCCTTGACCACTATCAAAGCCAAATATTTGGAATTGAACGCCGGTTGCTTGCGTTATTTTCTTTGATATCTCACAAATATTAAGTAAACCTGCACCTGCCGCCACGCCAAACTCAATGACTGTAATCGACGGAATTTGTAGAGATTGCGCAAACTTGGCAGCTTGCAGGAGACAAAAAGCGTATTGCTGCCGAATAACTAAGTCAAACTCAATTTTTTGTTCAAAAGAACCAAATAAAGCAATAAAAATTGAGAGCAAGTTAAGATGAAGTGGTTCAGTCAGCCGTTCGTAGAAAATTCGCTTTCTTTTTCTTTGGTCGCCTAGCTTACTCAGGAAATATTTAAGCATAATCTTTGGAGTGAACTGCTAAAAGAAATTGCTCCGAAACTTAATATGCTTAACATTTTATTTTGGTAAAGAGTACCACACTTTATCTGGAAAGTCTCAGTTCTTTCGATGAAGTTATATTAAAACTTGTAATGAATGAAAAGGATGAGGTTTCTGTTTGTCTTGCTGCTCATTTAAACCAAATTATCAAACGACAGGCAGTGCAGAGAATTACATTCAACAATACTTACAAACAGTAAACTAAACCTAATCGGCGTGATCGCTATCCTGAGGTAGAGTGTGATTTGAGTAATACCATTTCGCTAAATAACAACTACAAATAAATTCTCCTTACTCCCCTGCTTCCTCTGCTGCTCATTTGTAGTAATTTTAAAGTGAAACGGTATAAGGCGCAAAACTTTAAGACTTTAGGGTTTAAATTTAAGATGAATCAAAGCATATATTGACTTAGTAAATGAAAAGCTGCCAATTACCACCATTATTGAAGCCAGGCGATTTATTACAAGTAATTGCACCGAGTGGGGCATTAAGAGAAGTAGAAGCATTTCATCAAGGAGTAGAAATTTGGCGTAAGCGCGGCTACCGTGTAGAAATCAGCGCTGACATCGATAATTGCTGGGGTTACTTAGCAGGTAAAGATGGCGATCGCCGTTGTCAATTACTCAATGCGTGGAAAGATCCTGAATGTCGCGCCATTCTCTGTGCAAGAGGTGGTTATGGTAGTGCCAGACTTTTAGAGGAGGGTTTAGGAGAATTTATTTTTAGTTCTGCGTTTCCTCCCAAGTGGCTAATTGGATTTTCTGACATTACAGCATTACTGTGGAGTCTTAGTGCAGTTGGTATTTCTGGCATTCATGCACCCGTACTCACAACCTTAGCCAAAGAACCCGATTGGTCAATTCAGCGGTTATTTGATATCGTTGAAAGCCACACGATTACTTCGCTTGTTGGTGTAGGTTGGGGAGGTGGTAGCGCAAGTGGTATTTTATTGCCAGCAAACCTTACTGTTGCCACACATTTACTCGGAACACCCATACAACCAGAGTTAGATGGTGTCATTCTTGCCCTAGAGGACGTTACAGAAGCACCTTATCGGATTGATCGCTTACTAACACAATGGCGCTTAAGCGGTGCATTCACAAAAGTTCGGGGGATTGCCTTAGGGCGGTTCAGTCGCTGCGAACCACCACCGAATATTCCCAGTTTAACGATTGAAGAAGTATTACGCGATCGCCTCGGCAATCTAGGCATCCCCATTGTTTCCGACTTGCCATTTGGTCATGATGGCGCTAACGCCGCCCTTCCCGTGGGAATTCCAGTCCAGCTAGATGGAAACGAAGGCATCTTAAGCTTCTAGACAAAGAGATAACTTTTCTACACATAGTAACGTTCGTTAAACATTAACCTATGTCATTTTTAGTAATTCTCCTGCAATTTCTTGCCACTCCTGACTCAAAGAAGCAGTGGACTCAGGGCGCTGACTACGTCGATACCAGTAACGCGCGTTACTCAAATCGCCTTCTTGACGGTGCAAGTACGCATGAACCCAAGCACTATCAGCATCATTCGCCTCTTGGACAATTTCATGTGCTTGATTCCAATCTCCTTTTTTGGCATACCACAGCGCTTGTAATGCTGAGGGTAACGATGTAGAACATCTTTCTTGTTGTGCAAATTCATCTAATCGCATAAATAATCCTTCAAAGATTTCATCTATACACTCATGATGGCAAGCTGAGATAAGCTATTTTCTCCGCAAACTGGAAGATTTCACACGCAGATGCACAACATACACAATTTAGAATGATGAACCAAACGCTGAGAGTGACAAGGCGGCTCGCATTCTGTTTTATACCACCACGCTATTATTTAACGAATTAGTCAACAGTTGAGGTAAATTACCACTGATACAATGAACAATGGTTAAAAAATAAATTTAAGGTGAAAAGATAAATGACCGTTGCTACCCAGGTTCCTTATCTATTAAGAGCAGCACATGGCGAAACGTTGGATCGTCCGCCAGTATGGATGATGCGGCAAGCAGGTCGCTATATGAAAGCCTATCGGGAACTACGGGAAAAATATCCTTCATTTCGCGAACGTTCCGAAATTCCTGAAGTGGCGATTGAAGTTTCCTTGCAACCCTGGAGGGCGTTTCAACCGGATGGGGTCATTCTATTTTCTGATATTGTCACACCCTTGCCAGGCTTGGGCGTAGATATGGATATCGCCGAAGGCAAAGGCCCAATCATTGCCTCACCGATTCGTACACAAGCACAAGTCGATCAATTGCGTCCGCTTGAACCTGAAGAATCGTTACCGTTTATTAAAATAATTTTACAAGCACTGCGCCAAGAAGTTGGTAATAAAGCGGCGGTGTTAGGTTTTGTAGGTGCGCCGTGGACGCTTGCTGCCTATATGGTGGAAGGCAAAGGTTCCAAAACTTATTCCAAAATTAAGGGAATGGCGTTCTCCGACCCGACAATTTTGCATCAACTCTTGACGAAATTAGCGGATGCGATCGCAACTTACGTCCGCTATCAAATCGACTGCGGGGCGCAAGTTGTACAAATGTTTGATTCGTGGGCGGGAGAACTCTCGCCGCAAGATTACGAAACGTTTGCTTTACCGTATCAACAGCGTGTCTTCCATCAAGTCAAGCAAACACACCCTGATACACCTTTAATTCTACTCGTCAGTGGTAGTGCAGGTTTGCTAGAACGAATGGCACAATCCGGTGCAGATATCATTTCTGTTGATTGGACAGTTGATATGGCGGATGCACGTACCAGATTAGGTAATATGAAAGTGCAGGGAAACCTTGACCCTGGCGTGTTATTTGGCTCCAAAGAATTTATTCGCGATCGCATCTACGATACCGTGCGCAAAGCCGGAAACCAAGGACACATCTTGAATCTCGGTCACGGTGTTCTACCCGAAACACCCGAAGAAAATGTCGCGTTCTTTTTTGAGACAGCAAAAAATCTCAATTTGAGGGGTGAGGGGTGAGGAGCGTGGAGCGAGGAAAAGAGTTAAAGTTTGGCTTTGAGAGCTTTTTGTAAGCCTCTAATCATGCGACTAACTTCATCAGTTTTTGAAAGGACAGTTTGCAAATCTTGTATATCTAGATAAGATAATCTTTCTCCTAGGATTAACTGTGTCTCTAATTCAGCACAGAGCAATTCCTCACTCCTCACCCCTAGCAAAGTCGAATCTCTTGTATGTCCTTCAGCTATATTTGATGGAACCGACACAGCAGCACGTTGGATTTGGCTGGATAATTTATAAGTCTCTTGCTTGGGAAATTGGTAGGTTAAATGGTAAACCTTTTCAGCCAAATTCATACTAAATTGCCAAACTTTAAGGTCTTGATAGCTATTAATACTCATTTGTATTTTAAATATGTTTTGCTAAATATATGTATAATTTAGCACAGAGCAATTCCTCGCTCCTCACCCCTCACTCCTCACCCCTAGCAAAGCGGATTCTAGTTACTGGTGCGAGTGGTTGCATTGGTCATTACATTGGTGAAGCGTTGATTCAAGAAACTTGTCACGAGTTATATTTACTTGTCAGAAATCCGCAGAAACTGCAAGTTGATACAAACTATCGCCCTGGAGTTCATGTTTTGCAGGGTGATATGCAAAACATTCGCGCCTATACTGACTTACTGCAAACAATTGATACTGCAATTCTCGCCGCGACCGCTTGGGGTGGTACGGATACTTACGACATTAATGTTACCAAAACTCAAGAGTTACTCAGCTTATTGTCACCGAAATGCCAACAGGTAATTTATTTTTCCACAGCAAGCATTCTTGATCGCAACGGTAACTTACTACCACAAGCAGGCGAAATCGGTACCGATTACATTCGTTCTAAATACGACTGTCACCAGCAATTAAGTCAAAAGGAAATCGCATCCAAAACGACAATTCTGTTTCCAACTTTAGTTATAGGAGGCGACGCCAACAAACCGTATTCGCACCTGACTAGTGGCTTACCCGAAGTTACAAAATGGGTTGATTTGATTCGCTTCTTCCAAGCTGATGGTAGTTTTCACTTTATTCACGGACGCGATATTGCTCAAGTCGTGCGATATTTAGTTGACCGTCCACCGACGGCAAAAGAATCGCAATCGCTTGTCCTCGGTCAAGCACCACTGACAGTTAACCAAGCCGTCGAAGAAGTGTGTCAATATTTTGATAAAAAAATTTATTTTCGGATTCCATTAACTTTATCATTAGCGAATGCAATCATCGCGTTATTCCGCATTCAAATGGCAGCTTGGGATCGCTTTTGTTTGGACTACCGCCATTTTACGTATCGCAATGCTGTCAATCCAGCAACATTTGGTTTACCAAACTACTGCGCAACCCTCAGCGATGTTTTAAAAATTAGTGGTATTCCTCCCCGCAATAAAGTTATAAAGGAACATTGATAGCCAATACCAAGTCTCGTGTTTTTATGGCTCATTGACTTTATAGCTCTTTTATTAGGAATTTAAAAATATCACACTCGCAAAATTAACTGTATAGTAGTTAAAAACTAGAAAAAACCATTAGCCTTCAATCAGGCTGAGTTTATCAACCCTCGGCTAAACAGAAAATAAAACTAACAATAACTTGTGTGGGGATAGAGATTTTATGCGAGTTCTACTAGTTTATCCTCGGTTTCCCAAAACGTTTTGGTCATACGAAAAAATCCTCGAATTAGTGAATCGTAAAGTTCTGCTGCCACCATTAGGTTTAGTTACTGTAGCAGCAATTTTGCCGCAAACATGGGAGTTTAAACTAGTAGACTGCAACATCCGTCCAGTCACTGAAGCCGAATGGCAATGGGCAGATCTTGTTATCCTTTCAGCAATGATTGTCCAAAAAAACGACCTTCTTGACCAAATTCAGGAAGCCAAACGGCGAGGAAAGCGCGTCGCGGTAGGTGGTCCTTACCCGACTTCGGTTCCGCAAGAAGCCGAAGATGCAGGTGCAGATTATCTTATTTTGGATGAAGGTGAAATCACCCTACCGATGTTTATTGATGCGATCGCCCAGGGTAAAACGAGTGGAACTTTTCGTTCAAATGGCGAAAAACCTGATGTGACGACAACACCAATTCCCCGTTACGACTTATTAGAATTCGATGCATATGATTCGATGTCGATTCAATTCTCACGTGGTTGTCCGTTTCAGTGCGAGTTTTGTGACATTATTGTACTTTATGGACGTAAACCCCGCACAAAATCGCCAGCACAACTCTTAGCCGAGTTGGATTATCTCTACAGTTTAGGATGGCGACGTGGTGTATTCATGGTGGACGACAACTTTATTGGCAACAAACGCAATGTCAAGTTGTTGTTACAAGAATTAAAAGTTTGGCAAGCAGAACATCAGTATCCATTTCGATTTAACACCGAAGCATCAGTCGATTTGGCGCAAGATCAAGAATTGATGGACTTGATGGTGGAATGCAACTTTGATGCGGTTTTCTTGGGGATTGAAACACCCGATGAAGATAGCTTGCAACTAACGAAGAAATTTCAAAACACGCGCACTTCATTAATAGAATCGGTACAAAGTATTACTCGTGCTGGATTAAGACCGATCGCAGGGTTTATTATTGGTTTTGATGGCGAGAAAGATGGTGCAGGCGATCGCATTGTTCGTTTTGCTGAACAAACCGCGATTCCAACGACGACGTTTGCAATGTTGCAAGCATTACCAAATACCGCGTTATGGCATCGATTAGATAAAGAAGGACGCTTGCGCGGCAAAGATGGCAATATTAACCAGACAACTTTGATGAATTTTATCCCGACGCGATCGCTCGAACAAATCACTAGGGAATATATCGAGTCATTCTGGCAATTATATGATCCAGTTAAGTATCTAGATCGTACTTATCGCTGTTTTTTAATGCTAGGTGCGCCCAAATGCAAAGCCCCAGCTAAAATGCCGAGTTGGGTAGATATCCGTGCATTGTTAATTGTTTGTTGGCGACAAGGTATTAAGCGCAATACGCGCTGGAAGTTCTGGCATCATTTATTCAGCATTATCAAGAATAATCCAGAAGTTTGGGATCATTACCTTGCGGTGTGCGCGCATAACGAACATTTTCTCGAATATCGTCAGATTGTCCGCGACGAACTCGAAGCGCAACTTGCTGAATTTCTCGCTAGAGAAGCAGAAATCGCAGCCGAAATGAAAACTAGTGTCTTGGCATCATAGGAATTAAGCAATGCTATGTTTGAATGAACCTTACTAACCGTTTTGGTGTAGCTGGAGTTTATAAAAGCAGGCAAATATGCATACTGTTATTACACCAGAAAGAATTGAGTTGCCACCTGGCACAGTCGTAAGGATGTTGGGATCATGGCAAGACTATCAAGTACTGAGTCAGCTACTTGGAGATCGCTGTTCGCCTCGCATTAAATATCGACCTGGAGAGATTTTGCTAATGGCACCGCTACCCGCGCATGGAAGGGATGCGAGCTTGCTAGGATTGATAGTAACAACTTTACTTGACCACTTAAACCACACATACGACTCATTTACGCCCATCACCATCAGCTTGCCTCAAGTTAGCGGCATTGAGCCTGACTTTTGCTTTTATATTGAAAATTGGAGATCCGTAGTAGGTAAAAACCGTATCGACTGGCTTAATGATCCTCCGCCAGATTTAGTCATTGAGGTAGATGTTACCAGTTATACCAGTATTGATGACTATCTTCCTTACAGAGTGCCAGAGGTTTGGCTGTTAAAGAATAAGCAGCTATTAGTTTATAGATTGCTCTCTGAAAATTACGTAATTACAGAAAGCAGCTATTTTCCTAAAGCCAGAGAGATTGTGCAGCAATGCCTCCAAATTGCAAACGAGCAAACAACAAGTGAAGCGATTAAGTGGTTAAGAAGCTTTTTACGTGAAAGTTAGCCTGCTTTACAGCATTATCACAGTTTCATGGGAACCAGTGTTGGCAATATCGTTATTGAGTGATTGATTCTCTCCATCCAGTTGCGATCGCCATTTAACATCGGTGGCTTTTTGAACGCGAGGATCAATTCCAAACTTATATAGGAAGCGATCGCATTCAGTCACAATTTTTTCCAGGGTTACAACTTACAGTTGATGCAATTATGGCACTTGGATAAAATACACTACAGTGAATCAGCCGTTCTTTCTTGGCGAGTACTTTCCGTATTAAATTATTGACATTAGTTATCAAAAGCGTCAAAATAAGGGCCTACCGCTGTTAATCTGAGACGGGAATTATGGCGATCGCATCCCATCGGCATCCAATTACTCTTTCGCAAGATAATTATTGGGAATTAGTCGCCGAAAACGAGCGAACTGCGTTGACTTCAGATGAATTTGACGTGACTTGGCAATATCCCGCACAGTTAGGACACGGTTTCGTCCGAGAGATTGACTTGCGCGAAGGGTTAGTTTTGGCGATCGCTAACTACCAGTCTCACCGCGATATCATCACCTATTCTACTGATCGCGAGCATCCCCTAGAATACAGATTCGATAGTCCAACTTCTGCTCGACATCTATCGCAGACAAATTTCTATTACCTTTATGGCAGTGGTATTGCACCAGGAGAGCGTGGGAAACAGGATGCAAATCAACGCGACCAGTGGGTTAGCGTTCACATGGAGCCAGATATCTTTCGCTCGTTTGCGGGACAACCAGATGGAGAAATTCCTGCTGTATTTCAGCACTTGCTTCGCGATCAAGAATACTACATTCGTTTAGGACAGGCAACGCCAAGAATGTATGCTGCTTTACAGCAAATTTTGCAGTGCCCTTATCACGGATTTACCAAGCGGATGTTTCTGGAAAGCAAAGCATTAGAACTAATGACATTGATCTTAGAGCAAGAAATCGAAGTTCAAGAAGGAAATCAGCCTCTAGTTAAGTTAAAGCCAGATGATGTCGATCGACTGCATTGGGCAAAAGAGTTATTGCACCAAAATTTTGATCAGCCGCTGTCTTTGATGCAGCTTGCCCGTCAGGTAGGGATTAACGAGTGTACATTAAAACAGGGCTTTCGTCAACTCTTTGGTACGACTGTCTTTGGCTATTTGCGCCAGTATCGGATGAAGCAAGCTAAGTTGATGTTGCTAGAGGGACGCATGAACGTGCGCGAGGCAGCGCAGGCAGTTGGCTATACAAGCCAGAGTCGTTTTGCATCAGTCTTTCGTAAGACATTTGGGGTGAATCCGAAGCAATTTTCCAACCGGCGATCGCACTAAAATGTGGACAAGCAAGATGCCCATCCCACACTATAAAATTCCATCGAGTTGCAAAACAAATCCAGGCAACACTGTCTCACCGGATAGCTTCTTGGGCGAGTTCAACACTTCAACTGGTTGACCGACTCGATAAATTTCAACTTGTTGGTCATACGGGTTAAGCAACCAGCCCAATTGCATCCCATTTTCCAAATATTCTTGCATTTTGGCTTGCAGCGTGTCGAGATCATCACTGGCAGAACGCAACTCAATCGCAAAATCTGGACAAAGTGGTAAAAATCGGTTGGGATCGGGGCGTAATGCTTTTAAGCGATCGCGTTTAACCCACGCTGCATCGGGCGAGCGAATGGCTTTGTTAGGCAAGATAAAGCCTGTTGAGGAGTCAAATACCAAGCCACTGCCATCTCTGTCTGCCCAGTTGCCTAAACGCTGGTTTAACTTAGAGTTACGGTTTCCAGTTTCCCATCCCGTTGGCGGCATAACGATCAATTTTCCTTCAGCAGTGCGTTCCAGCCTTAAATCTCGATTGACCTGACAGAGCCGATAAAACTGCTCATCGCTCAGGTGAATATCTGCTGTCTCTATCTCCAGAACGAGGGGAATCATTAGCCCAACCTCTTGCACGATGTGACCCAATTCTAACTTGCAACACAATGTACAACTGTTGAAGAGTTAGCTAGGACGTTTTTAAAATTTCAACATCAGCCATGTTTGGTTTTACCTCCTGCCTCCTGCCTCTTGCCATACAATAATTCCGTTTTGGGCGCAAAATATTCCGGCTTGGGCGCAATTTGCTCTGTCATAACGTCTCCACTCCCGCTATTCTTTTTGATACAAATTCTCATTGAACTGCGTAGTCTTTGTAGTTTTTCTGGCTTTAAGATGGTGTGGGGAGTGATGGCGAACCAATTATGGCGATTAGCGTTGGCAACGAGTGGTATCTTGATGCTGGCGACAACAGCCCAAGCAGAAGTAGCTGCTGAAGAAATGGAAGGGATAAGACGCAAAGACAGTTTGACTCCATTGTCAGACTTTAAACAGCCTGCAACGGCGATCGCTGAGTGGATGGCTCAGATTGAACAGTCTGCAATTCAGGTGACCGGCGTGCAAGTTAACGTCACAGAAACGGGCTTGAATCTCACATTGGAAACCAATGAACCGTTGGCAACTCCTTCTACGTCGGTTGTGGGAAATACACTGATTGCAGATATTCCTAATACTAAGTCGCTGTCAGATGTAGTAGAGTAATAAGCAACCTTTGTTTGTCTTCT